>DATHRO010000101.1:0-10804 GCA_035465135.1 Candidatus Deferrimicrobiaceae bacterium | reverse complement strand
GAACCTCGACCCGGCGACCGCTTCGGGCCTGCTGCGGACGCTGCGCGAGCTGGCCGATGCCGGCCACGCGGTCGTCATCGTCGAGCACCGCGTCGAGGAGGGCCTCGACCTCCAGCCGGACCGGATCCTGTACCTGGACGAGGGCCGGGTCGCCTATCTCGGCGACGTCGCCGGGTTCATGAAGGTCGCCGATCCCGGGGCCGTGAAGCTGCCGTTCGAGGTCGTGCTGGCGCGGTTCCGCGACGATCCCGCGCTGGCGCGCCTGGTCGCCGGACGGGCCCCACGGATCGAGCGGAAGGCGCGAGCCGCGCTCGCGCCCGACGAGACGCCGCGCCTCGAGTTCCGGGCCGTGCATGCCGGTTACGACGGCCGCGAGGTGTTGCACGGGATCGATGCCCGCCTCGGGGCGCGCGAGGTCGTGGCCGTCCTCGGGCCCAACGGGTCCGGCAAGACGACCCTGTTCCGGACGGCGATGCGACTGATGGAGCCGAGCGCCGGCGCGGTCCTCGTGGATGGACGACCGGCGGTCGAGCGCTCCGTCGCAGAGCTCGCGACGACATTCGGGTTCGTGTTCCAGAGCCCCAGCCAGATGCTGTTCGCCCGGACCGTCCACGAGGAGCTGCTGTTCGGGCCGCGCAACCTCGGACGGCCGGTCGAGCGCCATGACGGGATCGTGGGAGATGCGCTGCGCCGGACCGGGCTTGCCGAGCTCGAGGGGATCCGCGAGCGACCGCCGCTATCACTGTCGTTCGGCCAGCAGAAGCGCCTGGCGCTGGCGATCGCACTGGCCCTCGAGCCGCCGACGCTGATGCTCGACGAGCCATCCGCCGGGCAGGATCACCGCACCGCCCGGGCATTCATGGACGAGGTCCTCGCGATCCCGGGGCTCGAGTCGATCTACCTCGTGACCCACGACGTAGACCTTGCATTGGCGTACGCGACCCGTATTCTGCTGTTCCGTGCGGGCGAGATCGTCGCCGACGGCACGCCGGCCGCAGTGATCGGGAACGAGGCTCTCTGGATGGGCTGCAACCTGCGAGTCACGTCGCTGATGCGCGCCAATGCCCATTGGCGTCGATCCGGTGACCCGTTCCTCGACACCGACTCGCTCGCCGCGTGGGTGGTTGCCGGCCGGAACGGCGGCGGACGGAAAGGAGCTGCCGTCGGCACTGCCTGATCCGGCCAGATCAGCGAAAAGGAGGAAGGATGACTTCGATGTCCATGCCCCGAGGGTCGCTGTGGTCCATCGACTCCCGGGTGATCGTGTACAGCGCCATCGGAGCCGCGTTGTACGGCGTCCTCGTCGGTCTGTTCAAGGTCCCGATCCCGGGCACGACCGACGTCGACGTCCGCCCCGCGTTCGCCATCGTGCCGTTCTTCGGCTACGCGTTCGGCCCGGTCGTCGGCTTTTTCACCGGCCTTGTCGGCAACATGATCGGCGACCAGATCTCCGGTTGGGGTGCCCTGACCTCCTACAACTGGAGCCTCGCCAACGGCGCCGTCGGCCTCCTCGCGGGGCTTGCGCCGCTGTACCTCGGGTCGATGATGGACAGGGGCCTGGCCCAGAAGGCCGTGGTCGGCGCCATTGCCGGCTCGCTCGCGACTGTCATCGGATTCCTGATCGTGTTCTACGACATGGTCAAGGACCAGATGGACTTCAACACTGTCCTGACGACCGAGTACGTTCCGGTGGTCGTCGGCAACCTCATCGCCACGATCATCCTCGTGCCCGTGCTGGTGTACGCGTGGGAACCGGTCCGGGAGCGTCTGGGCCGCTAGGCATGGATCCGGTGGCGCGGCCGTGAACTTCGCACCGCGCTACCTCGGGCGGGGGTCGTGGCTGGCCCAGCGCGACCCCCGCGTGCTCGTCCTCGCCGTCGTCTGCTTCGTGTTCGCGGCGATCCAGGTTTGGGACGCCCGCCTGATGTTCGCCCTCCTGGTCCTCGCGGTCGCGTGGTACCGCAGCGCCCGCATCCCGTTCCGCGATGTCCGACGGCTGTGGCTGTTCGCGATCGTGTTCATCAGCCTGCTGGTGTTCGGCAACGGGATCATCGCGTCGGGCCGCGTCCAGCGGTTGCCTGAGGGCTGGGAGCAGCACGTCTACCTGTTCCTGCCGCTGCTCGGCTCGCCGATCTCCGCTGAGAACCTGACCTTCGCCGTCACCCAGTTCCTGCGCTTCATGGGCATGATCGCGATCGGCATGCCGCTGGCCTTCGCGATCCACCCCGAGGTGCTCGGCGTCACGTTCGCCCGGCTCGGCGTGCCGTCGCGCTTCGCGTTCGCGATCGACCTGACGTGGCGCTTCATCCCGTCGTTTGCGGCCGATGTGCGGACGACGCTCGATGCCCAGCGGGTCAGGGGTATGGACTTCGCGCCTCGTGCCAAGGGCCCGATCGAGCGTCTGCGGCGCCAGATCCCGGTCGTCGTTCCGACGGTCGTCAACGCGATCGCCGGCGCCGAGGACACGATCGACGCGATGGACCTGCGGGGCTTCGGCACCGGGCCACGCACGTGGCTGCGCGAGTTGCGACTCGACCGAACGGACCGGATCGTGCTGACGGCGTTCGTCGCCCTGCTGGTCGGAGCCACGATCGCCGGCTTCACGACCTCCAGCTCGTACCTCTGGATCCCGCCGTTCATGATCCCCGGCTGAACGGCGCTGCAGCTAGCTGCCCAGCAGTTCGTCGAGCGTCACCGGCTCGAGGCCCTTCGCCTCGATCACGGCCAGGATGCCCGGCAGAGCCTCGAGGGTGTGGTAGCCGCCGAGGTGCATGAGCACGATCGAGCCGCCGCGGGCGCTGGCTTCGATCTTGGCCACGATGTCGGCGGCGGTCGGCCCGCCGTCGGCGACCGGCCGCCAGTCGATCGTGTCGACGTCCCACAGCACCACCTCGGCCCAGCCCGCGGCGCCGACGCGGTTGAGGACCCGGTCGTTCCAGCCGCCGTACGGCGGCCGGAACCAGGGCTTCGTCGACGCGCCGATGATCGGCGCCAGGGCGTTCTCAGCGGACAAGAGCTGCTCGGCGACCTGGACGGCGGTCAGGTCGCGAAAGTCGGGGTGGTCCCAGGAGTGGTTGCCGACGTCGAACAGCTCGGGGTGGGCCGCGGCCAGCTGGAGGGCGGTGAGCCCCTCGGTCGTCGTGGTGCCGGCCTTCCCGGTCGGAAACAGCGTCACCGCGACATCGTGGTCGACGAGCCAAGCGACGATGGCCGAGGCCGGGTCGAGCCGGCCGCCCATGTCGAACGTCAGCGCGATCTTCCCGGAGCTGCGGGGGCCGTGTGACACGAGGGCCGCCGGCGCCCCGCCCGCCGGCGTGGCGCTCGGCCCCGGCGAGAAGGTCGGCAGGAGGGTGAACGTCGGGCCGGGCGTGCCGATCGGGCCGGGGCTCGGCGTCGGCGGGTTCGTGTCGTCGACCGCGGTGCCCGGGAGAAGCACGAGCAGCCAGCCGACCTCGATGCGGTTGGGATCATAGGCTTCCGACTCGGGGTCGAGGCTCGGATGGGCGCCCCGGTTCCACCACGCGATCGAGCGCGCCGTCGTGCGGAACTCGCGGGCGATCGAGGTCAGGGTGTCGCCAGAGCGGACGACGTAGGTCATGAACGTCGGAGCCGGACTGGGCGTCGGGCGAACGAAGGTCTGCTCGACCGACGGCGACGGCTGCGAAGGGCTCGGGCAAGCCAGCGGGCAGTCGGTCGAGGCGGCCGGCGTCGGGGTCGGACGAGGTGCCGCGAGCAGCCCCGGGAGGATCGCGATGGCCGCGACGAGCACGACCGCGACGATCGCGAGCCCCGTCGCCAGCCACGGCGAGGCGAGGGGATAGCCGGCCGCGGCCGATCGCTGCGGGCCGCCGGCGTGCGGTTCGCGCGGATTGCTCATCGCCGGAGTGTGACGAGCGACGCGGCCGGTTCGCTACGGGGGCCGAATGCGCCGCAGGGGACCCGCCGCGCCGCTCGGCGTCAGGCGGCCGGCGAGGCCAGGGGATCGATCGGCGTCGGGGCCGTGAGCGTGAACTCGCCGGCCAGGGCCAGGCCCTCGGTCGCGGTCGCGACACGACCGCCTCCGGATCGCTTGGCCAGGAACAGGGCCCGATCCGCGGCCAGGAGGACCTCGTCGGAGGTGGCGCCGTCGACGGGGTAGGTAGCCGTGCCGGCTGACGCGTTCAGGCGGCGCGCGCGAGCGTGCCACGTCGAGTCCGGGCCCATCACGGACGTGACCGCGGCCCGAATCCGCTCGGCGACCGGCCGAACGTGGTCGGGGCCGGTCCGCGGCAGGAGGGCGACGAACTCGTCGCCGCCGTAGCGGAAGACGCGGTCGGTGTCGCGGCTCGCCGCGACGATCGCGTCGGCCACCTCGCGCAGCAGGCGGTCGCCCGCCTGATGGCCCATCCGATCGTTCACGGTCTTGAACTCGTCGAGATCGAGCATCACGAGGCTGAACGGCTCCCTGGCCGCAATCATCGCGTCCAGCTGCTGACCGAAGGTCCCGTGGTTGAGCAGACCGGTCAGGACGTCGGTCTGGGCCCGCACCCGGACGGCGAGGTACGTCTCGGCGTTCCGCAGCGCGATCGAGGCCTGGGCGGCGAACAGCTGGGCGAGCTCGAACTCGTCGTCGCTGAACACTCGGCCCTCCCCGGTTCGCTCGAGCGTCACGGTCCCGATGGCGCCCGTCGGACCGCGCAGCGGCACGCAGACCAGGGACCCGTGAACCGGTCCGTCCTCGGCGTGGGCGATGCGGGGATCGTCGAATTGGTCCTCAACCCGCACAGGCTCGTTGCGCTCGAGGACCCACGTCGCCAGCCCGGTCTCACCGGTTCGCCATGGCTGCAGGTAGTACTCGGCATCGCGGCCCCTGGCCACGACCGGCGTGAGCAGGCCTGTCTCCTGGTCGACCAGCTCGATCGCGGTCGTGTCCGATCCGACGAGCTCGCCGAGACGATCGGAGACCGTGTCCAGCACGTCGTCCGGGTCCAACGTCACGAGGATCGACTCGCTGACCCGGAGCAGCTCGCGCTGGCCGCGGACCTTCTGCTCCAGCGCGGCCGATTGCCGGCGCAGCAGCTCGGTCGCATCGGCGTTGGCCATCGCCTGGGCGGCGAAGCTGGCGTAGATCTCCAGGAGCCGGAGGTCGTCCTGGCGGAACTGGCGCAGGCCGAGCTTCGAGAGCACCAGCACGCCGAGGACCTGGTCCTCGAAGGTCATCGGCGCGAGCAGCATCGATTCGTCGAGATCGTCCTCGGTGCCCGGAATCGTATTGGCGCGCGGGTCGTTCGCCGCATCGTCGAGCCGCTGCGCGACGCGATGCTCGGCGACCCAGCCGGTGATGCCCTGGCCGAACTTCACCCGCAGCTGCTCGGGATTCTCACCCTCGTACTCACCGACCTGGCCCAGCATCGCCACCGGCACGAGGTCGTCGCCGTACAGGCGGTAGACCCGGACGTTGTGATAGTCGATGAGCTGCCGTAGCTCGGTCGCGATGGCCTGTCCGATGTCGGGGACGCTCGTCAGCAGGTTCAGCCGCGCGCCCAGCTGCTGGATCGACTGGAGCTGCGCAGCCCAGGTCGCGAGCTGCGTGTAGTTGCGGGCCGTCTTGATCGCCACGGTCGCCTGCGTCGCGAGAGCGGCCATTGTCTCGAGCTCGTCCGCGGTCCAGGGGTGGGGGCGGTCGTGGTAGACGCTCAGCAGTCCGAAGGGCTCGGGCCTGTCGCCGTCGAGCAGCGGCGCGACGCAGGCCGTGTCGATGCCCTCCTGGATGACCGCCGCGCGCAGGCCTCCGACGCGCGGGTCGTCCCGGTAGCCGACCGCGAACAGCGGTCGCCGCGCGGCGATCGCGGCGTCGCCGAGGGTCGGACTCTCCACGGTCTCGGCGGCCGCGATCCAGGTGCGCGACAGCCCGAACGAGGCGCCGGTCCGCCAGCCGCCGTCATCGACGAGGTACACGGCGGCGCGATCGGCGCCGAACAGCACCGCGGCGTGGTTCACGAGGCGATCGAGGATCTCGTCGAGATCGAGCCGGCTGCCGATGTCGTTGGCGACGCGCCGCAGGGCGTCGGCCCGGTGGAGCTGGTGCGAGACCTCGGCGATGGCCGACGACGCGCGGACGATGCTGCCGAGGCCGGCCGCCGCGCGGCGGACGAGCTCGTGCTCAGCCTCGAGCCCGCCGTCGGTCGTTCGGTGGACCACGAGCAGGACGCCCCACGCGGCGTCCCGGCCCGGGATCGCGCAGGCGACCTCGCGGCCTTCGCGGCTCGTGCTCGCGAGGTGCCGCGCCGGGATGGCTTCGACCGGCTCTGCCGAGGCAAGTGCCTGGCCGAGCACGCCGAGGCTTGTCGGCAGCGTCACCAGGGCCGGCTCGGTGACGCCTGACGAGGCGACCGACGTCAACCCGTCGTCACCTTGCTGCCAGATCGAGACGCGCGTCGCCCGCGTGGCTGAGCGGATCGCTCGGGCCGCCGCGTTGAGCGGCTCGAACGGGTCGGCGAGAGCGTCGTCGACGAGCGATCCGAGGATCGCGGTGAGCGCCGCGTCGAGCGCCAGGATCGCCTCGTGCTGGTCGAGTGGCACCGTTCGCCCACGTCGCCGGGTAGAGGGCGAGCTGTCCCGGTCGCGCGGGTGGGCGGATTCGGCATCCGTTTCGCCGTGGGCGGCGAGGAACCGCCGCAGGTCGCCGAGCCGATACCGGCGGTCGCCGCGGGGGTTGATCCGGTAGTAGCGGAGTCGCCCGGCGTCGCTCCAGGTCCGGATCGTGTTGGGATGGACGCCGAGGACGTCGGCGGCCCGGGTCACCGATAGCGTCGCATCGAGCGGGCGAAGGGCCGGGCCCTTCCCTGCCGCGACGCCCCGGGAAGTCTTCGCCACGCTTTCCTCGTGAAGAGATGTGAGGTTGAGAGTTGGTCGACGTGACTCTAGATACTTCACATTTCTTGCCAATGGCAAAGAAGTACCAAGGGTGCGTCCGTGCACCACGGAGGACCGCCGCGGGCGTCGGGATCCCGAACCGCCGAGCTGCTAGCCGGGACTTCCGCGCCTGGTCAGCCGAACCCAGGCGAGGGTTGCAGCGAGCGCGGACAGCCCGATCCCGAGCACGGCCACGATCGCGAACACCGGGTCTCCGACGAGCCCCGGACCGGCACCACCGCTGCGGGTGTCCCCCGGCGGCAGCGTGGGATCCGGTGACGCGGCCAGCGCGGGCCCCGGCGCGGCGAGCGCATCGACGACCCACCATGCCGCAGCCAACGCCAGCAGGACCGCTGCAGCGGCGATGAGCAGGGCCGCGAGGCGGGGCCGGGCGGTCTCGCCGGCCGCCAGGATGCGCATCGCCTCGGCGTCCTCGAGCGTGGTCAGGATGAGCGGCCGTCCGAGGCCCGGCGCCATCCGGACCGCGCCCGTCTCGTCGCGGACCGGCACGCCCGCGACGGTGGCGTGCTCGACGCTCGACACGTGCTCGACGAGCAGTCTCGCCGGCGCGTCGCCGGGAAGCTCGGCCGGCGCCCGATCGCCGAGATCGGAGACTTGCCCGACGCTCTCGCGCGGGACAACCACCAGCCCCTCAGCCAGCTCATGGCCGTCGATCACAACCTCGTCCAGGCCGTCGCGGACCACGAACGGCACGATCTCGAGCGCCGTCTCGAACGGTACCCATCCGCCGCGCTCTGATGCTGGCGGCCTGGCGGCGAGCGTCGTCCGGCGGACGACCAGCGGCCGGTGGTCGGCGTCCTCGAATGTCTCGTCTCCGTCGATCCGGCCTCGGATCCGCACATAGCGCGCCTTACCGGCCTGGGCCAGCGCGAGCGCCTCGCCCACACTGACCCTCGGCGTCGCCGCCAGGAGTCGGCCGACGCGATAGCGCGACCCGAACGATCGCAGGACCGCGAGCGCGCCGGCCAGGGTGATGAGCCCGCCGAGGGCGAGCAGGAGTGGGACAGTCACGTCCGCGGATGATACGGGCGAGCGGGACCGGAGCCCGGAACTCGAGCGGCCCCGGGAATCGAAGGGCCCGGAGGAACCTACCCGACACGTGGGCGTTGATGCGATCGCCGCCGTTAGTGTCGCTCGGCCCCTCCGGGCTGAAACCTACGCTACGGGCTGTGCCGCGCGCCGGTCAATGCCGGCTGTCCACGAGATTCCGCGCCCGCGGCCGAGTTGTCCACCGTCAGTCCACACCGGTCAGGCTGCAGGACGGCCGCTTAGCGGGTCGATGGCGTTCACCGCACCGCCGTAGCCGGTCAGCACGAGCCGACCACCGATCAGCTCGGCGCCGACGACGACGTCAGAGTGCCCGAGGCGCCAGGCGACGGCACCGTCGGCTTCGATCGCGAAAGTCTCGAGCTCTGCCTGGAGGATCACATGGCGCAGCCGCGACGATGCGAAGGTCGCGAGCAGCGGCGTGGCGGAGCGGTGGCTCCAGCAAAGGGTCCCGGCGCGGGCATCGAGTCCGTAGGCGTGGAAACCGTACTTGACGACGAGCTGGCCGGCGCTGTCCCAGGCCACCGCCTGCGGCTCGTCGTTGAGGGTCGACGCGAGCCGCACGGTCCAGCCGCCGGCCGGGCCATCGACGCGCAGCTCGGCCCGGCAGCGCTCGTCCGGGTCCGGCGCGACCATCGCCCCGAGGTCCTCGAGCGGACCTGCCTCGGTCAGCGCGAAGACGGCCGTGGCCTGACCCGGTCCACCCCACCGCCAGCGGGCCCGCAGCCCGCCCGGGTAGGTGACGGTCGCGTCATGTGGCTCGACGGCCGGGCTCACGACGCCTGCAGGACCGGCGGCTCCTCCGCGATCGGGGCCACGTGGGCGTCGGCGAGCATCCTGAGCGTGGCCGGCGAGACCGGGAACACGGCCGTCGGCAGCCCGGCCGCGGCCCACACGGTCTCAAACCGCCCGAGGTCTGGGTCCATGACGACGCGTGTCCGCCGGCTGTGCCCGAACGGCGGGATGCCGCCGATCGTGAAGCCCGTCAGCTCGTCCGCTTCCCGGGCCGTCGCGCGCCGGACGTCGCGCCGCCCGAGGACCGCGGCCAGACGCTCAAGGTCGACCCGGTTGATGCCCGACACGAGGCACACCACCGGCTCGGCCTCGCCGTCGTCGCCGGTCGTGACGAAGACGAGCGACTTCACGATCTGGCCCAGCTGCCCACCGACCGCGCGCGCGGCATCCTCGGCTGTATGCGTCGAGTCGGGAAACGCCATGACCTCGAGGTCGACCCCCTTCCGGGCGGCGGCATCGATCACCTGCCGGACGGCGGGATGCTCCAGGGCTGGCGGCACGCCCGGCAGGATAGCATCGGGGACGTGCACGATCGACGGGTCACCGACGCCATCGTCTTCGACTGGGACGGCACGCTCGTCGACAGCCTGGCGGCTGTCCTGGCGGCGAACGTGCAGGTCCTGGCCGAGTGCGGCGTCGAGTTCGACATGGCCCGCTACCGGGCGGCCTACGCGCCCGACTGGCGACTGATGTATCTCCGGCTCGGCGTGCCGGAGGATCGCCTGCCGTTCGCCGGCCGGCGCTGGCTCGAGCTGTACCGCGACACCGACGACATGCAGCCGTTTCCGGGCGCCGCCGAGGCCCTTCGGCGCCTGGCCGAGGCCGGCTACGTGATGGGCATCGTGACGGCCGGCGACCGCGTCATCGTCGAGTCCCAGCTGCAGCGCTTCGGCTTCGCGGACCTGTTACCGGTTCGGGCCTACGGCGACGACGGGATCGCGGCCAAGCCCCATCCCGAGCCGCTGCTGCGGGTCCTTGGTGAGCTCGGGACGCGGGACCGGGCGATCCATGCCCGATACGTCGGCGACGCGCCGGACGATATGCGCATGGCCCGCGCGGTCGGTGCGCGTGGCATCGGGATCGTCTCGATGCTAGGTGACCGTGTCGCGCTCCTGGAGGCGGGCGCCGCCGAGGTCCATCCCTCGGTCGCGACCTGGGTCGACGGACTCCTCGGGTCCGGAGGCTAGCGTGGCCGCGGCGGACGCCGGCCGGGCGATCGTGCTGGCCAATGGTGAGGCCCCGTCGCCGGCCGTCCTCGATGCGGCCTGGCCGGGCTGGGCCGACGGTGTCGAGATCGTCATCGCGGCCGACGGTGGCGCCCGCCATGCCCCGACCTTCGGGCTCCGGATCGACCTCTGGGTCGGCGATGCCGACTCGTACCCCGAAGCAGAGGTTCGCGCCCTCGAGGCAGCTGGCGTCGCCGTTCGACGCCTCGCGCAGGACAAGAACGAGACCGACACGGAGATCGCGATCGTCGAGTCGGTCGCCGCCGGCGCAACCGATATCACGATCCTCGGCGCCCTCGGCGGGATTCGTGTTGACCACGCCCTCGCGAACGTCGCGCTGCTGGCCCATCCGGCGCTCGCGGGCCGGACAGCGCGGCTCCTCGGTGAGGGCGGCGTCCGCCTCACGCTGGTCACCGCGCCGGGACCCGGCGGCGAGCCGGTCGAGCGCGAGCTCGCGGGCCGGACCGGGGATCTCGTGTCGCTGCTGCCGCTGTTCGGGCGGGTGGAGGGCGTCCGCAGCGACGGGCTTCGCTACCCGCTCCGCGACGAGCCGCTGGAGATTGGCCCGGCCCGCGGCGTGTCGAACGTCCGGGTCGAGCCGACGGCCCGCGTCCGTGTACGGGTCGGCCGGCTGTTGGTTGTCGAGACCCCTGCTAATCTCCGGCCATGACGAGCCAGGCTGCCGGCACGGAGCCGGCGACGCCGCGTCCCGGCGAGCTCGCCCCCGAGGTGGTGCTGCCCGACGAGTCCGGCACCGTCCACCGCCTCGCCGACCAGCGCGGCCGCTGGACGATCGTGTACTTCTATCCCAAGGACGACAC
>DATHRO010000100.1:0-13612 GCA_035465135.1 Candidatus Deferrimicrobiaceae bacterium | reverse complement strand
CACTCGTGTACGTGGCGTTCGACACGACCCGGCCGCCGTTCGACGACCCGAGGATTCGCCAGGCCGTCGGTGCGGCCGTCGACTGGCGCCGGCTGACCGAGCTCGGAGCCTTCGGCGGCGAACAGCCGGCGCGAAGCATGGTCCCGCCGGGGATCCCCGGCGCGGGCGACGGGGACTGGCTGCCGATCCACGACCCGGACGCCGCTCGGCGGCTGCTTGCCGACGCCGGCCATGACGGCGGCGCCGGCCTGCCCGAGATCCACTTCGCGGTCGACGGCTGGGGCTACGCCGAGGCGATCGCCGCGGAGCTCGAGGCCGAGCTCGGCATCGAGATCCGCCTCGAGGCGGTCGATGATCACTTCACCCGGCTCGCCACCGACCCGCCCGAGATGTTCGTCGTCGGCTGGCAAGCCGACTACCCGGGACCGAACGACTTCCTGGGCGTGCTCCTCGGAAGCGACGCGCGCGACAACTACGGCGGCTGGGTGTCGGCCGAGTTCGACGCCGCCGTGGCCGACGCGCTCGCCACCCGTGACGCAGCGGTTGCGCAGGCCGGCTATGAGCGGGCGCTCGAGATCGTCCGCGCCGAGGTGCCCGCGGTCCCGCTGGTGACCGGCGCGGGCTGGGCGCTGTCGCGGGACGGCCTCCTCGGCGCCGGCCCGAACCCGCTCGGGATGCTGCGCATGGCCGGGCTGGCATGGGCGCCATGAGGCGGCGGCCGGCCGCGCTTGGCCTCGCTGCCGCGCTGATCGCGGCGCTCGGCCTCGCGACCGCGTCCGTGGCCGGCGCGAGCCCGACGTTCGGCCCGGCCGTGGCAACCTCGACGTTCGGCGTCGGGATCACGGTCGAGCAGTCGGCGACGCTGCCGGCGGACGTGCGACGCGTCGAGGCGCTCGTCCGGACGACGGGCAGTGACCGAACGCTGGTCGTCCAGATCGCGACGCCCGGCGCCGGCGCGACGACGCTGCGCTACGAATTCGAGACGGCGCTCGGCTCGCTGTGGCCGAACACCCAGGTCGAGCTCGGCTTCCGCGTGACGTCCGCCGACGGCACGGTCGTCGAAGGGCCGACGACGACCGTCAGATACGACGACGACCGGTTCCAGTGGCGGACGCTGGAGGGCGACCTCGTGCGGGTCCACTGGGCCGAGGGCGGCGATGCATTCGGGCGTCGCGTCCTGGCGATCGGCGAGGAGGCCGTGGAGCGCGCGACGGCGCTCCTCGGGGTCGACGAAGGCAATCCGATCGACTTCTTCGTGTATGCCGACGATCGGGCCTTCCAGGAGGTGCTTGGTCCGGGCTCGCGCGAGAACATCGGCGGTGTCGCCCCGGGCGGGCTTCGGACGCTCTTCGCGAGCATCGGCTCGACGAACGTCGGCGACCCGTGGGTTGGAATCGTCGTGCCCCACGAGCTGACGCACGTCGTCTTCGAGACGGCCACCGCGAACCCGTACCACGACGCCCCACACTGGCTGAACGAGGGCCTGGCGACCTATCTCGCCGAGGGCTACTCGCCCGGCCGTCGCGGCGCTGTCGAGCGGGCGGTCGCGGATGACTCGATCATGCCGCTGCAGGCCCTCGTGGGCGCCTTCCCCACGACGGGCGAGCGCTTCAGCCTCGGCTACGGCGAGAGCGTCGCCGCGGTGGACTACATGATCCGGACGTACGGCCAGGATGCGCTCGTCCGGCTGATCCGCAGCTACGCCGAGGGCGTGACCGACGACGCAGCCTTCGAGGCCGCCCTGGGCGTCGACGTCGCCGGCTTCGAAGCCGGCTGGTTCGCTGATCTGGGCATCGAGCCGCCCCAGCCGTTCGGGCCGCAACCGGCTCCCACCGGCCCGGTACCGCCGGGCTGGCAGGGCGCCGCGCCGAGCCCCGGCGCGTCCGGTGCGCCGTCAACACCCGGCCCGACGCCCGGAACCGACGAGCCAGGCGTCGGATCGCTCGTGGCTCCGGTCCTCGGGATCGTGATCGTCCTGCTCGGAGCTGGAATCGTGCTGGCAGCGCGAGCCCGGCGGCGGGCGCCGCCGGGGGCCGGAGTGTGACGACCCTGGCCGAGCGGCTGCGCGGCGTGCCCTCCTGGCAGATCACGCTCTCGATCGCGCTGTTCCTGCTCGGCTTCCTCGTCGCGGCCCAGTTCGCGAGCGAGGGACCCCGCGTCCGGTACACGACCCAGGAGCGCGGGCCGCTCGTCGAGACCGTCCTCGGCCTGCAGTCACAGCAGGAGGCGCTGAAGGCGGAGATCCTCGAGGTGCGGCGACGCATCGGCGAGCTGGAGGCCCAGGCGCCCGGCGCGGCGGCCGAGCTGCGCCAGCTCTACGCAGACCTCGAGGCGGCCCGGATGGCGGCCGGGCTCCTCGCGGTGACCGGGCCGGGCGTCGCGTTCCGGCTCGAGGACGCAGACCTCGCCGGCGTCGATCCCGAGGGCCTGGTTTCGGCCCGCGACGTTCGCGTCGTCGTCGAGGAGCTGTGGCTGGCCGGCGCCGAGGCGGTCGCCGTCAACGCCGAGCGGATCACGGCCTCGAGCGCGGTGCTCGACATCGGCGGCTCGATTCTCGTCAACTCCGCCTACCTCGCACCGCCGTACACGATCAGCGCCATCGGGCCGCCGGACATGTACGAGCGATTCACCCGCTCGGTCGCGTTCGTCCAGTTCTTCCAGGCCCGAATCGAGCGCCACGGACTGCGTCTCGGCGTGGCCGAGCTCGAGGCGCTCGACCTGCCGGCGTTCGCCGGGACCGTCAACCTCCGGTTCGGGCAGCCCGCGGAAAGTCCGGGCGCGGGCTCGTGAGGCGCCTGGCGGGTCAGCCGGTCAGCCGAGTCGCCGTCGGCATCGTGGCTGGCCTGCTCGGGATCCTGGCCGTCGGCCAGCTCCGCGGACAGGCCGGCGTGCCGGGTCTCGCCGGGCTGTCGGCACAGGAGCTGACGCTGCTCATCGCCAACCTCAACGCCAACAACGAGGTGCTGCGAACGGAGGTCGCGGAGCTGTCCCGCCAGGAGGAGCGGTTGGCCGCCGCCAACGCCGGTGGGACCACGACCGTCGGCCAGCTTCGCTCGGACCTGGCGCGCATCCGGGCGTGGTCCGGCCTGACCGCGGTGAGCGGTCAGGGCGTGACGATCACGATCCAGGGCGCGATCGGTGGCGACGGCGTGGAAGATCTCCTGAACGAGCTGCGGAACGCCGGCGCGGAGGCGCTCGCGGTCGGCGGCGTGCGGGTCGTACCGGGGGTCGTGGTGGCCGGCGCGCCAGGCGTCCTGTCGCTCGAGAACACTCCGCTCGGCGAGGCCTTCGAGATCCGCGCGATCGGCAGCCCGGAGATCCTCACCGGAACGCTGACCCGTCTCGGCGGCGTCGTGGCCCAGATCGCGACGACGTACCCGGATGCGGTACTGACGGTCACGCCGACGAATCTCGTGGCGGTTCCAGCCTCGGGACGGTCGCTCGCCCCGGCGTATGCCCGACCTCGCCTTTGATACGCTCCCCGGGATGTCCGTTCGTCCCGCGCTCGAGGTGCTGCTGGGCGACGTCGTACGGCTGCGACGACGGCACCCGTGCGGGGGCCGCGAGTGGCTTGTCGATCGGCTCGGTGCGGACATCGGCCTGCGTTGCCGGGCGTGCGGCCGGCACGTCTTGCTCGAGCGGCGAGTCCTCGAGTCGCGCCTCGAGGCGTTCGTCGAGCGCGGCGACCCACGGCTGAGCGCCGCCGTCGGTCCGAGCGCCGCGTCGGAGGCGTGACCGCAGCCGACCCGGCGCCCCTGCCGGGCACCGACGGCCCGGAGCAGGTCCTCGCGGTCCTTCGCAACCGCCCCTTCCTGCTGTTGTGGCTGTCGCAGCTCTCGACACAGATCGGGACGAACATGGTTCTCTACGGGCTGACCGTCGTCGTCCTGGAGGCGACCGACATGAGCAGCGCCGTCAGCGCCCTGTTCCTGACGTTCCTGGTGCCGGCCGTCCTGTTCAGCGCTCTCGCCGGCGTGTATGTCGACCGCGTCGATCGGCGCACGATGCTGGTCGTCACGAACGCCCTGCGGGTGGTCATCCTGGTCGCGATCTTCGCCGCCGGTGGGAACATTGCGCTGGTTCTGTTGCTGAGCACGCTGTTCTCGACGGTCACGGTCTTCTTCGCCCCCGCCGAGTCGGCGATGATCCCGTTCCTCGTGCCGCGGAGTCAGCTCGTGTCGGCGAACGGCCTGTTCACGCTGACACTCAACGGCTCGTTCGCGCTCGGCTACGCGCTGCTCGGCCCGCTGGCCGTGACGATCGTCGGCGGCCCGGTGCCGATGCTCGTCGGCGTTGCCGTGCTGTTCGGTGTCGCGATGGTCTTCTGCGGCACGCTGCCGTCGAACCCCCCGGGGCTCCGCGCTCCCGGAGACGTTCCGGACAGCGCTTTCGCCTCGATCGCCGAGGCCGGCCATGTCGTGGGCGGCGTGGTCGCCCAGCTCCGCGAGGGCATCGCCTACATCCGGTCCAACCAGACCGTCGGCTGGTCGCTCGCGTATCTCGGCATTGCGGCCTCGCTGATCGGCATCATCGCCGTCGTCGGACCCGGCTTCGCGCGCCAGACCCTGGGCCTCACCGCGCGGGACCTGATCGTCGTCGTCCTGCCGCTCGGGCTGGGCATCGTGATGGGCGTCCTGCTGCTCAACAACTACGGCCGCTATGTCGCACGGCGCCAGGCCATCGAGGTCGGGCTCGTGGTCCTCGGCGTCCTGATCTTCGCGCTGACGATCGTGACGCCGCTCAGCCGCTTCCTGACCGGCGTCGGGAGCGAGGTCCCGGGTGTCGACCTGTCGTGGCTGACCTCGCTCGTCTCGATCGTCGTGGCGATCGCCTTCCTGGCCGGCGTGGCCTACGGCATCGTCGCGATCTCGGCCCAGACGCAGCTGCAGGAGGACATCCCGGGCGACGTCCGGGGGCGCGTCTTCGGCGTCCTGAACATGCTGATCTCGGTCGCCAGCATCCTGCCGATCATCGTCGTCGGGACGATCACCGACCTCATCGGCACGACGGCGGTGATCCTCCTCGTGGCTGTCGCGGTCGCCGCCGCCGGGGTGCTCTCGCGCCTGGCCCGCGGGCCGCTCCGGCCGGGCGAGGCGTCGGACGTCATCGTCGAGATCGTGCCCGGCGCGCCGCTCGACCCGGCCGCGCTGACGATCGATCGCGTTGCGCCGCATCACGACGAGGAGCCGCCTGAGGAGCACGCGCGCGACGCCGTGCCGCCGGCGACATGAGCCGGGTCGCGGTCGTGTTCACCGGCGGGACGATCAGCATGGTCGTCGACCCGGTCGCGGGCGGCAACGTCCCGAGCCTCGATGGACCCGCGATCCTCGCCCGCACGCCCGGGCTCGACGCGATCGCCGAGGTCGTGGCGATCGACCTGGGACGCACGCCGGCCAGTCATTTCGACTTCAGCCGGCTGCTCGAGATCGGCGCCCGGATCCGGGCCGCCCAGGCGGAGTCCGCGATCGACGGCGTCGTCGTGGTGCAGGGTACGGACACGCTCGAGGAAACCGCCTTCCTGTGGGACCTCGTCCTCGATCGGTCCGAGCCGGTCGTCGTGACCGGCGCGATGCGAGCCGCCTCGAGCGCCGACTACGACGGGCCGCGGAACCTCCGGGACGCGGTCCGCTGTGCGGCCTCGCCGAGCCTGCGCGGATCGGGCGTGACGGTCGTGCTCGCGGGGACGGTTCTCGCCGCCGACGCGGTCACGAAGGCACATGCCAGCGCGCTCGATGCGTTCCAGGCGCTCGACACGGGGCCGCTGGGCGTCGTCGACGACGCTGGCGTCCGGCTCCACCGGCCGCGCGGCCCGCGCCGCCATGTCGCGACGGCGGAGGCGGCGGAGGTGCTGCTCGTGCGGGCCCATGTCGCGATGGACGGCCGGCTGCTCGACGCCGCGGCCACGCTGCGCCCGGCCGGGATCGTGGTCGAGGGGACCGGTGCTGGCAACACCGATGCCCGCCTGCTCGAGGCGGCGAGCCGGGCGATGGCCGGGGGGATCGCTGTCGTTCTCGCCTCACGTTGCCCGAGCGGCAGCGCGAGTCCCGACTACGCATTCCCGGGCGGGGGAGCGACGTGGCAGCGCGCCGGGGCGATTCTGGCCGGCCACCTGACCGGGCCGAAGGCGAGGGTCGCGCTCGCGGCCGGCCTCGGCGCCGGGCTGGACCGCGCGGGGCTGGAGGCGCTGCTGGCTGATCCGCCCGGCTGGGGTCCGGTTCTCGAGATGGCGCCCCGGGCTGCCGCAGCCGACGCGGCCCGAAGCGGCTGATGCCGCTCGACGCGCTCGTAAGCGGCCGGATCGCGACGTTCGCCGGCGAAACCGGCTTCGGCTGGGTCGAGGCGATCGGGATCCGCGACGGCCGGATCGCCTTTGCCGGCTCGGCGGTGGAACTCGAATCTCGCGCCGACCCCCTCACCCGGCGGTTCGAGCTCGATCCCGGCGAGATCGCCATTCCCGCCCTGACCGACGCCCACCTGCACCTCGCCGACGCGGCCCTGGCCGCGGACCAGGTCGATCTCTCGGCGGCGGCGACGCTCGAGGACGGCCTGGCCCTGGTCGCCGAGGCCGCCGCGCGTCACCCGCCCGACGCCTGGCTCGAGGGTGCCGGCTGGGACGAGCGGCGCTGGGGCCGCTGGCCGCGAGGCGCCGACCTCGAGGCGGCCGCCCCGGGCCGCCGGGTCGCGCTGTGGTCGTACGACCATCACTCGATCTGGGCCAGCCCCGCGGCGCTCGCGGCGGCCGGCGTCGGGGCCGCGACGGCCGATCCGCCGGGCGGCGTGATCCGGCGCGACGACGACGGCCGGCCCGAGGGCGTGCTGTTCGAGGCGGCCTGCGGGCTCGTGACCTCGCTGATCGGGCCGCCCGACGAAGCCACGCTCGAGCGGGGCATCGTGGCGCTTGGAGACGAGCTGCTGTCGCTCGGCGTGGTCGGGGTCCACGACCCGGGCTCGCTGTCGGCCGACCCGGAGCTTCGCGGCCTGGAGCGCCTCGCTCACGTGTCGGAGCGGGACGCGCTGCGCCTGCGGGTCCATGCGAGCGTTCGCAGCGACGGCCTCGAGACGGCGATCGAGCGCGACCTGCAGAGCGGCGGTCCGCTCGGCGCCGACCCTCGCGCCCGGATCCGACTCGGCTGGCTGAAGCTGTTTGCCGACGGCACGCTCGGCTCGCGTACTGCGGCGCTCCTGGAGCCGATCGAGCCGGATGCGGCGGGGGAGGGGATCGACCCCCGGGGCGTCTTTCGGCTGCCGCCGACCGAGCTCGCGGACTGGGTCGCCCGCGGCGCCACGGGGAGGATTGCCAGCCAGGTGCACGCGATCGGCGATGCGGCCGTCCGGGCCGCCCTCAACGCCCTGGCACCGAGCGCCGCCGCGGTTCCACTGATGCCCCGTGTCGAGCACGTCCAGCTCTGTCATCCCGACGATCGGGCACGGTTCGCGGATCTCGGCGTGGCCGCCTCGGTCCAGCCGGTCCACCTCCGCGCCGACGCGGCCAAGGCCCGCCGCGACTGGGGCTCTCGGGCAGAGGTGCGGGGCTACGCCTGGCGCAGCCTGCTCGAGGCGGGGGCGGTCGTGGCCTTCGGCACGGACGCGCCGGTCGAGCCCGTCGACCCGTGGCCCGGGATCGCCCTGGCCGTGCTGCGCCGCGATCCGAGCTGGGGCGAGGACGACACGCCGTTCGGCCCTCACGAGAGCCTGCCGCTCGAGGCCGCGCTGCGTGCCGCGTGCGTCGGGCCGTACGCGACCGTCCGCGACCCGCTCGGTGGCCGGCTCGTACCCGGCTCGCCGGCGGACCTGATCGTCCTGCCCGCCGAGCCGGCCGGGGCGGACGACAACGGTGGCGTGGGCCTGGCTCGCGTCCGCCCCCGGCTCGTGCTCGTGGCCGGCGAGGCGGTGGTGGACCGCTAGCTCGCTCCCGCGGGCCGCCGTGGCGCCATCCACTCCGGTGGCGCCTCGCCGCCGGCCCCGCCGCCGCCGGCCCCGCCGCCGTCGAGCGCCCGCCGTGCCTCGGCGAAGAGCCCATTCAGGATCCGGGCGGTGGATGGGAAGGCATGGATCGTCTCGGCGAGAACGTCGATCGGGATCCGGGCCTTGACCGCCAGCACGCACTCGTGGATTGCCGCGGAGGCGTCGGGGCAGGCCATCGCCGCGCCGGCGAGGGTTCGCGAGCCGCGGTCGACGACGATCGTGACGTGGCCCCGCTCGGCCTGGACCCCGTAGCCCCGGGCGCTCGTCGCGAAGTCCGTGACGAGCTCGAAGGCATCGAGCCCGGCATCGCGCGCGCCCTCGAGGCTCAGCCCGACGAATGCGGCCTCGGGGTCGGTGTAGGTGACGCGCGGCAGGGCCCCGTAGTCGGGCTTGACGGGGTCGCCGAGCGCCATCCGGATCGCCGTCTCGCCCTGGTAGTGGGCCTGGTGGGTGTGGAGCTCGGGACCGGCGGGATCGCCGATGACCCACAGGCCCTCGGCCACCCGCAGCCGCCCGTCGCGCGGGAAGGCCATCCGGCCGGACACGTCCAGGCCGTAGCACTCGAGCCCGAGGTCCTCGAGCGGAAACTCGCGACCGACCGCGAGCAGGATGGCGTGGCCCTGGGCCGCCGTGCCGTCCGACAGCCGGACCAGGTGCGCCCCGTCGTCCCCGCCACCGGCGACGGCCTCGACCACGCGAACCCCCAGCCGTACGTCGACACCGTCGGCCCGGAGCGCCTCGGCGATGACGGCCGAGTTGCGCGGGTGGTCGGTCGGGGCGAGGCGGTCGCCCGACTGGACGATCATCACCGGCACGCCGAAGCGGGCGTAGACCTGGGCGAGCTCGACTCCGGTCGGCCCGCCGCCGAGTACGAGCAGGCTGGCTGGCAGCTCCCGGGCGAGGGTCGCCTCGCGGTTCGTCCAGACCGGGATCTCGCCCAGACCGGGTACCGACGGCATCCGCGAGTGCGAGCCGACCGCGACGACGACGTGCCGCGCCCGCAGGCGATGGGCCCGGTCGTCGTGCCGCACCTCGATCTCGCCGCGCGCCACGATTCGGCCGGTGCCGCGATAGCACGCCGCGCCGGCCGCCTCGAGTGCCTCGAGGTGGCTGGCGTCATCGGGCTCGGGTGCGCCGGCCGGTCGGTTGACCATCCAGTCCCGTCGGTCGCTCGCCTGACGCCACGACCACGTCGCGTGATTCGCCGAGTGCCGGGCGGCCGAGTCGAGCAGAGACTTCGAGGGGATGCACCCGACGTGGGGGCACGATCCGCCGAACCATTCGCGATCGACGATCGCGACGGTCGCCCCGCGGCGGCGGGCCTCGTACGCGGCCGCCTCGCCGGCCGGGCCCGCGCCGATGATGACGAAGTCGAGCTCGGTCATGGCCCGATCCTGCCCCTCTCTGGCGGCTCGCGGCGTTGCCGCCAGGCCTCGTACAGCACGACCGCCGCGGCGACCGAGACGTTCAAGCTGTCGGCCACGCCGAGCATCGGCAGGCGCAGGCTCTCGATGTCGCCGCCCCGCCAGGCGTCGGACAGTCCGGCCGCCTCACTGCCGACGACGATCGCCAGCGGCCCGGTCAGGTCGGCGTCGGCGTACAGCCGTTCGGCGTCAACGCGGGCGACGACCGGGCGCAGCCCGCGCTCGGCGACCCAGGCCCGCACCTCGGCCGCCGGGGCCGACGCGAGGGCGACCGCGAAGACCGTCCCGACGCTCGCGCGAATGACGTTCGGGTTGAAGAGATCGGTCCCGCCGGCCGCGACGACGGCGTCGGCTCCGGCCGCGTCCGCCGAGCGCAGGATCGCGCCGAGGTTGCCGGGCTTCTCGACGTCCTCGGTCACGACCACCAGCGGCTCCGCCGGGAGGCGCAGCTCGGCCAGGACCGTCGAGGGCTGCCGCACGACCAGGACGATGCCCTCGTGGCGGTCGCCGAACGCGAGTCGCTCGAACGCCCGCCGCCCGACGTCGACGATCTCGCGCCGGCCGTGGCCGCGACCCAGCGCCGCCAGCGCGAGCCCCGCGTCCCGGGAGCCGACCAGCTCGCGACAGACGAAGGCTGTCTCGACCTCGGCGCCGTTCTCGATCGCGCGGCGCGCCTCCCGGGCTCCGTCGACCAGCGTCAAGCCGGTCTCGTCCCGGTCGCGTCGCTCGCGAAGCGTCAGCGCCGCGCGGATCCTCGGGTTCGCCGGGCTGTCGATGCTCACCAGCTCATGATCGCCGGTTCGCGGCGGCCCGTGTTTGACCGCTGCCGGTACGTGGCTCCACCCTGAGGCAAAGGAGGCTTCATGGATCGAGAACGAGCGCGCCTGATCCGCGCCGACGAGGCGGTCATCCCGGCCGCGCCCACGCCCGGAATGGTCCGTCGCGAGCTGTACGACGATGGCAGCGTCTGGATCGGACGGGTCCAGACCGAACCGGGCATCTCGAGCGGCTGGCATTACCACGGCGACCGGACCACCTACATCTTCGTGCTGGAGGGCCGGATCCGGATCGACTTCGGCCCGGGCGGCCGCGAGTCGGTCGAGGGCGGCCCGGGCGACCTCATCATCAACCCGGCCCGGATGGTCCACCGCGAGACCACGCCGTCGGAGGCGGTCGACGGCGTCGTGATCCGGATCGGCTCGGGACCGCAGAACGTCAACGTCGAGGGCCCAGATCCGGATTGACGGTCAGCCGCGCCGGATCGCGACGGCGAGCTCCAGGCGCGCGCCCGTGTCGGCATCCAGGCGCAGCGGCTCGACCCCGAACGCCGGGCCGCCGAGGGCCGCGGCGGCGAGGTTCGCCAGCTCCGGTCCGGTGACGCCGGTCGTGTGCGCCGTCAGCAGCACGAAGGCTTCGTGGGTGACGATCGACGCACAGGCGGCCAGCAGATCCGGCAGGTCCTCGAGCAGGCGCCATCGCCTCGCACCGGCCCGCCCGAAGCTCGGCGGATCGAGGATCAGCCCGTCGTAGTGGCGAGCGCGCCGACCCTCGCGGGCGACGAACGCCGCGGCGTCGTCGACCAGCCAGCGGATCGGTCGCTCGTCGAGGCCCGACAGCTCCGCGTTCCGGCGTGCCCAGGCGACGGCCGGACGCGACGCGTCGACATGGACGACCGACGCGCCCGCCCGCGCCGCCGCGAGCGTGAGCAGTCCGGTGTGGGCGAACAGGTTCAGGATGCGCGGTGGCTCTGCCGCGCGAGCCCGCGCGGCCACCCGCGCCTCCAGCCATGGAACGTTCGCCGCCTGCTCCGGGAACAACCCCACGCCGCCTGACGGCATGGGCCGCAGCTCGAACGTCAGCCCCCCGAGCTCGACCTGCCAGGGTTCGATCGGCGACCGTCCGGACCAGCCGCGCCCGGCTTCGAACCGCAGGTCCGTCGTCGACCACGCCTCCCAAGCCCGTCGCGGCTCGGTCGCCGCCGCCGCCGGCCGGTCGACCACCCGCTCGCCGAAGCGTTCGAGCCGTCGTCCATCACCGGCGTCGATCAGCTCGACCGTCGCCCGCTCGCGCATCCGCATAGGATGGACCCTTCACGGCGGATCAAGGCATCGCCGCAGCAGCATGAGGGACATGTGACCCGGATCCTCCTGTACACCGGCAAGGGTGGGGTGGGGAAGACGAGCATCGCCGCGGCGTCGGCGATCCTGAGCGCCAAGCTCGGACATCGGACCATCGCCCTGTCGACGGATATCGCCCACAGCCTGGCCGATGCCTTCGACGTGCGCCTCGGCGCGGAGCCGACCCAGATCGCGCCGAACCTGTGGGGCCAGGAGCCGGACGTCTACTTCAATATCGGTCGCTATTGGCGGACGATCCAGACCTACATGGCCGAGCTGTTCAGCTGGCGCGGGCTCGACAAGGTCCTGGCCGAAGAGATGACGATCCTGCCCGGGATGGACGAGCTCGGCAATCTGCTGTGGATCGCCGACCACGTCGAGTCCGGGAACTATGACGTCATCGTGGTCGACGCGGCCCCGACGGGCGAGACGCTCAGGCTGCTCTCGCTGCCAGAGGCCAGCCGCTGGTGGATCGAGCGGATCGCCCCGATCGGGCGGCGGGTCACCAAGGTCGGACGGCCGGTGCTCGAGCGCGTCATCGGCGTGCCGATGCCGCGGGAGGAGGTCTTCGCGGCTGCGGAGCGGCTGCTGAACCGACTCGACAAGGTCCATCGCCTCCTGGCAGATCCGGAGCATTCGTCGGTCCGGATCACGATGGCCCTCGAGAAGCTCTCGATCGTCGAGGCGGAGCGGTCATTCACGTACTTCCACCTGTTCGGCTACCCGAGCGACCTGGTGATCTGCAATCGGGTCCTGCCCGCCGGCCTGGACGGCGACGGATCGTTCGGGCAGACGAGGGCCACCCAGCAAAGCTACCTGCCGGCGGTCCAGGCGCAATTCATGCCGGTCCCCGTCAGGACCGTGCCGCTGTTTGATCGGGAGATGATCGGACCCGATCGCCTCGCCGAGCTCGGGCGGGCGCTCTTCCCGGCCGGCGACCCGACCGAGTTCTTCTACCGCGGGCGGCCCTACCAGGTCCTCCCGGTCGACGGCGGCCACGTCCTGGAGGTCGCCCTGCCCTTCACGACGAAGTCGGCCGTCCAGCTGCACCGCAGCGGCGACGAGCTGCAGTTGCAGGTCGGCGGTCTTCGGCGGACGGTCGTTCTGCCACGCGCCCTGCTCGATGCACCGACAATGAGTGCGAAGATGGACGATGGCATCCTGCGCATCCACTTCAGTGGCCGCGAGGCGGCTCGAGGAGGTCGATGATGAATGCACGACGCGGCTCGGCGGGCATGCCGGACGTCTCCGGCGGCGACCGGCTGGCCGAGCTGGAGGCGCGTCTCGAGCGCCTCGAGAGCTCACCCGGCCTGCGTGAGCGCGGGCGCCGGCTGGTCGATCGGGTCATGCCGCCGGAGGCCGCCAAGCATTTCCGGAATGCCGGTCGCGAGGAGCTCCTGGGCCTCCGGGCCATCGTCGACTACTGGCTTCGTTGGATCGATGACAGGGAGGCCGGCGGAGGCGACAAGGGCCGCCGCTCGATCGAGGTCGAGTAGTCGGCGCATCGCGCGCCCTGCGCTGTCGCGCGCGAGCGGCGTGCCGGATTCACGTCGCACCTTTGGCGGCTAGGTCAGCAGGTTAGAGCCAGATGGCCCCGGCCTTCTGCCCGGGCTCCCTTTTCCGGCCGCGATCAGTGCCACGGCAGCGTGGCGGGCGATCAGGCGCAGCTCGTCGAGCCGGACGGGCTCGGCGACGGCGGGTCAGCGGGTGATTGGGTCTCAGACTGAGTCTGGCAACCGGGGACCCCGCAGGATCCAGATGAGCACCGCGGCCGTGACGATGCCGGCGATCGCCGCGCCGCCACCGCCGACTGCGTAGACAGCCAGCGTGGACAGGTCGCCTGACTGGTTGGCGAACGCCACGAGGCTCCAGCCAGCAGCCCAGCCGACGATGCTTGCTGGGAGCCACCACACCGCGCCCGGGACCCGTCTCAGCGCCAACCACTGAGCCAGCCCCACCACCAGGCCGATCGTGACGCCGGTGACGAGATAGCCGAGGACCCCGTCGATGTTCCCGGCGATTAGCTCTCCGACCGCTTTTCCGATCGCAAAGCCGACGATGCTGGCCAACGTCCACCACCACATACCGCCGGCCCTGCCGCGCTTG
>DATHRO010000099.1:0-6569 GCA_035465135.1 Candidatus Deferrimicrobiaceae bacterium | reverse complement strand
CTTTCGGGCAGTTATTCCCCACTTCGGGGCAGGTCACCCACGCGTTACTCAGCCGTCCGCCACTAACGATCAAAGCAAGCCTTGATCGTCCGTTCGACTTGCATGTCTCATGCACGCCGCCAGCGTTAATCCTGAGCCAGGATCAAACTCTCCGATAGAAAAGCGCAGCCTTGCGGCTGCGACTCGTCCGAGGGTTTGACCGCTCGCACATCCGTGTTTTCTGGATCTCTGCCACTCTTCAGTTGTCAAGGTGCAGCCCGGTTCGTGGCGCGCAGCCACGCTCGGCGCAGAACGATGATTATCGGGCTCCCGAACCAGGGTGTCAAACGGCCCGGAGCGGGGTCCCCGAGGCCGTCCGAGGACGGTCGGGGTCCGCCTTCGACGAGGCGGGGAGGCCGCATCCTAGGGGTCTCCGAGCGGGCCTGTCAATCACGGCGGCCAGGCGACCGGGCATGCGGCCGCGAGACGGTCCGAAGGACGGTCGTCGGCGGCCGTCAGATCGGGCTCGACTCGAACAGCAGGACGATCACCGCGCCGGCGATGAACGCCTCAAGGGCGAGCTGCGGCGAGCCCGTCGCTCCGAAGACTCCGGTCATCAACGCGTAGACGAGCAGGCCGACGAGGGCGGCCGCGACGACCTTCATGGCGCGCAGGCCGATCTCGGCGAGGAGCTCCTTCATGGCGCCCGCCGCTCGCCCAGCGCCCGGCGTCCCTGGAGGGCTCGAATCAGCGTCACCTCGTCGGCGTACTCGAGATCGCCGCCGACCGGGATTCCGCGCGCGATCCGGGTCACGCTGCCGACCCGGTCGGCCAGCCGCTCATCGAGATACATCGCGGTCGCCTCTCCTTCCAGCGTCGGGTTCGTGGCCAGGATGACCTCCTCGAGGGGATGACCGGCCTCGGCCGCCGCATCGACGCGCTCCAGGAGCTCGCGGATCCTGAGCCGGTCCGGCCCGACGCCGTCGATCGGTGAGATCGCGCCATGCAGGACGTGATAGACACCCCGGAACTCGGCGGTGCGCTCGATCGCCAGGACGTCAAGCGGCTCCTCGACGACGCACAGCCTGGCCTGGTCGCGCCCGACGTCGCGGCAGATCGGGCACAGCGGCGCGTCGCTGATGTTGAAGCAGCGGGAGCAGAAGACGACCTCCTCGCGAACCGCGACGAGGGCGGATGCCAGGGCGCGGGCCTCGGCGTCGGGCGCGCGCAGCAGGTGATAGGTCAGGCGCTGGGCCGTCTTCGGACCAATGCCGGGCAGACGGTTGAAGGCCTCGATCAGCCGCGCGACGGGCTCGATGACCAGGCTGGCCACGGGCAGTCGATCAGCGTCCGAGGAAGCCGCCGAGGCCGCCGGTCAGCGAGGTCAGGGCGCCCATCTTCTCCTCGGCCAGGCGACGTGAGCCTTCGAGGGCATCGTTGACCGCGGCCGTCACGAGATCCTGGAGCATCTCGACATCGGCCGGATCGACGGCCGCCGGCTCGATCGTGATCGACACGAGCGTCTGCTTGCCGGTGACGACCGCCCGGACGGCGCCGCCGCCCGCCGTCCCTTCGACCTCGGCCTCGGCCAGCTCGGCCTGGATTCGCTCCATCTCCTGTTGCATCTGCATCGCCACACGCTGCAGATTGCCCATGCCCATGTGTGCCTCCTCGGCTGGCGACCCGGTTCAGGTCGAAGTCTGGGGGATGCGGCGGCGCCTTGCAGCGACGCCGTCCGCCGGACGACGTGCGCTCGTCAGCCGATCTCCTTCGGCTCGGCGGCGTCGTCGCCGAAGATCCGCTTCGCCTCGGACAGCAGCCACGCCGCCTCGTCGTCCGCGGCCATGTCCGGCAGGACGTCGAGGTTCGTGGCGACACAGCGAACGGCGACCGGGCGGCCGAGGACGTCGGAGATGACCTCCTCAAGGACCGGGCGGCGGCGCTCCGCGACATCGCGAAGGAAGCCCTTGTCCTCCGGGAAGCCGAGTGTCACCACGCCGTTCTCGGCGCTGATGGGGCGGCAGACCACGATCAGCGGCTTCGTCGGCGGATGGCTGCTGATCCGCTCGACGATCTCGCGCCAGCGATCGTGGAGCACGCCGAGATCGCCGGTCACGGCTGGAGCAGCTGCGGGCCCGGCGGCGGACCGGTCGGCAATTGGTGCTGCCGGCGCGGGCTCCGGCATCGCCTCCGTCGGCGCCGGCGTCGCCCGCTTCGCGCGGCTCGGTGCCCGAGCCGGACCGCCCGTGGAGGGCTCCGGCGCCGGCTGGTTCGCCGGCGGCGCGGTCCGAACCTCCGCGCTGGCCGGCGCAGCCGCTGGCGCCGCGGCCACCGCCGGAGGTGCGGGTTCAACCGCCGGAGGTGCGGGCTTAGACGCTACGCGCGTGCGCGCGGGCGCGGCCGAGGCGGCTGTCGCGAACGCTCTCGGGGGCTGGGCGGCCGGCAGCAGGGCCAGCTCGAGCTGCAGCCGGAGCCCGCCGACCCCGGCGCGGCTCGGGTCGATCGAGGCGAGGCGGCGAGCCGCGTCCGCGAGGGCGGTCATCGAAATGGCAGGCGGAGCCGAGCCGTCGAGCACCTCCGACGCCCCGACGATGCCGGCCCGGACGTGCTCGATGAGCTGGTCGAGGAAGCCGCGCAGGTCGCGACCGCGTTCCTCGAGGCCATCGAGAAGGCGGAGGCCTTCCGCGACGTCCGCTTCGACGAGGGCGACGACGAAGCCCTCGACCGAGTCCCGATCGGCGAGACCGAGCAGGTCCCGCACTCGGCCCTCGTCGATCTCGTCCGCCGACGAGGCCAGCAGCTGGTCGAGCATCGATTCCGCATCACGCATCCCGCCTGCGGCGAGGTGGGCGATGAGGCGCAGCGCCTCGGGCGTGGCCGCGCGGCCGTCGGCCTCGAGGATGCGCTGCAGCTTGCCCTCGATCTCGGCTGTCGTGAGGCGTCGAACGTCGAAGCGCTGGAGGCGCGACAGGATCGCCGGCGGGAACTCCTGGGGATGTGTCGAGGCGAACATGAAGACGACGAAGTCAGGTGGCTCCTCGAGCGATTTCAGCAGCGCGTTCCAGGCGTCGCGCGTGATCTGGTGCGCCTCGTCGAGGATGTAGACCTTGCGGCGCAGGTCAGTCGGCGCGTAGTTGATCCGCTCGCGCAGCTCGCGGATCGCGTCGATGCCGCGGTTCGAGGCCGCGTCGATCTCGACGAGGTCCATGGCCCGACCTTCGCGGATGGCAACGCACGACGGGCACGTGTCGCACGGATCGCCGTCCTGGAGGTTCGTGCAATTGAGCGCCTTGGCGAGGATCCGGGCCAGCGACGTCTTGCCCGTGCCACGCGGCCCGACGAACAGGATCGCGTGGGCCACGCGCCCGGTCCGGACGGCGTTCCGCAGCGTCTCGACGACCGCCTCCTGGCCGACGATCTGGCCGAACGTCTGGGCCCGCCAGCGCCGGTACAGGGCCTGGTGCGGAACGGCTGCGAGCTGGGCGTCGGTCACGTGGCTCCTCGTGAAGTGCCGTGCACCCCCCGTCGACCGGCTGACGCCCGGGCCCACCGCCGAAGTCGGCTCGGATCAGGCCGGTCCGCGGCACCCGACGAGCTTCGCTGAGTGCTGCTTCCTTCCGGACCTGACACGGTTCGCGATTCGCCGCTGCGCGGGACCCGATCCTCAACGCCGCCTGGGGCGACGGCCTCCGAGCGCAGAGGCCTCTGGGGGGAGTTCAGCCCTGCTGGAGCGGATTGCAGGTACAGGGCACCGCTAGTTCCCCGCCTAGCACGGCGGGGCAAGGATACCCCGCCGGGCCGCGTGGCGACGTCAGTCCGGCCAGCCACGACGCGACCGGGGCGTGGCCGGTCGGAGGTGGCGGAGAGGGCGGGATTCGAACCCGCGACGCGTTGCCGCGAACCGCATTTCCAGTGCGGCGCCATAGTCCACTAGGCGACCTCTCCGGAACCGTAACTCTAGAGGAACGCCGCCGCGGGGAGGCGCATGGCGCCAGGGTTCGTCAGGCCGTTGGAGAGGGAGATGGCGGAGAGGGTGGGATTCGAACCCACGGTGCTTTCGCACACCGCTTTTCGAGAGCGGCACCATCAACCACTCGGACACCTCTCCGCCGAAGAGGATACCAGCGAGCTCCTGTCGGCCCGGCCGAGGGTCCCAGGCCGATCAGGTCGCGGTGGCGGCGTAGAGCTCCTCGGCCTCGTCGCGGCGGATCCCGCTGACGACCCGCAGCCGGCGGGCCAGTGACGGGTGATCGGCGACCTGGAGCACACTGCCCGCCGCGCCGTCGACCGGGTTGGGCGCGGCGAAGACTAGCTCCTCGACGTCGGACGCCAGGAGCGCACCGACGCACATCGCACATGGCTCGATCGTGCTGAAGATCGTCACGTCGCGAAGCCGCTCGGGCCCGACCCGGCGGGCCGCCTCGCGCAGCGCGACGACCACCGCGTGGGCGGTCGGGTCGCCGGTCTCGCGGACCCGGTGGTGACCGCGCGCGACCATCGCCTCGTCGAGGACCGCGACCGCGGCGTGGGGCCGCTCCCCGTCGTCGGCGGCCGCACGAGCCTCCGCCAGCGCCTCGGCCATGTAGAGCTCGTAGTTCACGACGCGATCATACGCGGCGGCCACCGAGTCGCGTGCCTGGCTACCATCTGGAATGCATGGCAGCACCTCGACGGATCGGCATCCTGACCGGTGGTGGCGACGTCCCCGGCCTCAACTCGGTCATCAAGAGCGTCACGTACCGGGCCACCGAGCTGGGCATGGAAGTCCTCGGCATCCGCCGTGGCTGGGAGGGGCTGACACACGTCAAGCCCGGTGGCGACCTCGACCCCGACTACCTCCGACCGCTCGATCGCAAGAACACCCGAACGATCGATCGAACCGGAGGGACGGTCCTGCACACCTCGCGGACGAACCCGGCACGAATGAAGGCGTCGTCGCTTCCCGCCTGGCTCGCCCCTGGCGAGGCCGATCCGATGCGGACCGCGGATGGCCGCTACGACCTCACGAAGGTCGTCCTCGAGCACCTCGAGGGTCTCGGCATCGACGCCCTCGTCACGATCGGCGGCGACGACACGCTGTCGTTCTCGCGCGTCCTCGTCGACCATGGCGTGCCGCTCGTGGCGATCCCCAAGACGATGGACAACGACGTCCCCGGAACCGAGTACTGCATCGGCTTCTCGTCGGCGATCACCCGCGCCAAGGAGCTCATCGACCGCCAGCGGACCACGATCGGCAGCCACGAGCGGATCGGGGTCTTCCGGATCTTCGGCCGCGACGCCGGCTTTTCGGCGCTCTTCGCGGCCTACGTCACCTCGGCCCGCTGCCTGATCCCCGAGGCACCGTACGACCTCGACGCCCTGGCGGCGATCCTGGCCGAGGACTACCGCCTCAGCCAGAGCCACTACGCGATCGTCGTCACCGCCGAGGGCGCGATGTGGCGGGGCGGCAGCCTCCACGAGATCGGCGAGCCCGACGCGTTCGGTCACCGCCGCAAGGAGAACGTCGGCGAGGCGCTCGCCCGCGAGGTGACGAGGCGGACGGGCATCGAGTCGCTGGCGCTGGAGCTGACCTACGACCTGCGCAGCGGGCAACCCGACGCCCTCGACCAGATCGTCGCCTCGACCTTCGCCAATGTCGCGATGGACCTCGTGGCCGGCGGGACGTATGGCCGGATGGTCGCGATCCGGGACGGCAAGTACTCCCACACCGAGCTGCCGGCGAAGGGCTCGCCCGCCCGCCGGGTCGACGTCGAGGCGATGTACAACACCGAGCGCTTCCGGCCGCGCTACGACGGCCGGCTCGGCCTGCCGATGCTGCTCGTCGGCCTGGGCTAGGAGGTCTCCTAGTCCGGCAGGCCCGACAACCCCCGGATCGCGCGCGCGACGGCAGACACGTCGTCGTCACCGTGGCCCTGCGCGATCAGCCCGGCCTCAATCGTCTCCACCAGCGCGCTGATCGGCAGCGTGGTGCCCGTCTCGCCCGCGAGCTCGAGCGCGATCCGCAGATCCTTGCGGTGAAGCGAGACCTTGAACCCCAGCGGGTAATCGTTGGCGGCCATGCGGCCGCTACGGTTCGCCAGGACCCACGACTGCGCCGCGCCGCCAGACAGGGCGGCTACGACCTGCTCGACGTCAAGGCCGGCCTTGATCGCCAGAACGATGCCCTCGGCGACGCCAAGGTAGCCGCCGGCGAGGATCACCTGGTTGACGGCCTTGACCGCTTGGCCCGCGCCGATCGGGCCGACGTGGGTGATCGTCGTGCCCATGGCCTCGAGGACAGGTCGGGCCCGCTCGAGATCTGCCTCGTCCCCGCCGACGAAGATCGAGAGGGTGCCCTTCTGGGCGCCCTCGCTGCCGCCGGACACGGGCGCGTCGAGCATCGCGACGCCACGCTCGACGAGTCGAGCCGAGAAACCGCGGGTTGCCGACGGCGAGATCGTCGACATGTCGACGACGAGGCAGCCTTCACCCGCGCCGCCGGCGACGCCGTCCGGGCCGAACAGCACCGCCTCAACGTCGGGTGTGTCAGACACGATCGTGACGACGATCTCGCTCGCCGCGGCGACGGCGGCCGGCGTCGGGCCGAGGTG
>DATHRO010000098.1:0-19207 GCA_035465135.1 Candidatus Deferrimicrobiaceae bacterium | reverse complement strand
GTCCGCGTCTACCTGGCCCTCGAGGGCCTGTCGCCGGCGCCCGTCCTCGACGTCCCGGTCGGCTCGACGAGCCGGCTGGTCGTGCCGTTCGAGCTCACGGTCGGCCGCAACGACATCACCGCGACGGTGTTCCTCCACGGCGTCGAGTCGGAGCCGTCTCCGATCGTGACCTGGATCCTCGACCAGGACGCGCCGAAGCTCACGATCGCCTCGCCGCGCGACGGGGGCACGGTCGGCAGCCCGACCGCCAAGATCAGCGGCGTGACCCAGGCCGACAGCACGATCATCGCCCGCAACCGGGAGAACGGCACGTCGGTCTCGACGAAGGCGGGCAACGACGGGACGTTCGAGCTGACCCTGCCGCTCGTCCCGGGCACGAACGTCATCGAATTCGCGGTCACCGACCCGGCGGGCAACCGGACCGAGGAGACGATGACGATCAAGCAGGGCTCGGCCGAGATGCGGGTTCAGCTGTCGGCGTCGCTCTACCGCATCTCCGTCTCGAACCACCCGAACTCGCTCCAGCTGACCGTCAAGGTCAGCGATCCCGACGGCCAGCCGCTGGCCAACTCCACGGCCTTCTTCACGCTCCAGATTCCCGGGCTCGCGCCGATCTCCAACTCGCTGGTCACGAATGCCGACGGGCGCGCGACCTTCACGACCCCGCTGATCGGCGAGCTCACGACGGGCGGCGGCCAGGCGACGGTCCTCGTGTCCCACGAGCTGTACGGCGAATCGACGGACCGCGTCAGCCTGAGGTTCGTGAAGTAGCCCGCCGTCGGGGCTCGACGGCGGGCGGCCTCGCAGCTACCATCGCGGCGTGGCCATGTGGCACTGCCCGCACTGCGGCACTCCACAGGCAGAGACGGCGCGCTGCTGGGTCTGCCACCGTTCGTCGACCACCTGTTCGACGTGCCGCCACTTCCGCCGGTCAGTGACCCAGGCCATCGGCTACTGCGGCCGCGACCGCTCCCGCCGCCCGCTGCGCGGCCACGAGATCCGGGGCTGCTGGGAGGGGCGCCCAGCCGCGGTCGAGACCGTCGCTCCCGTGCGACCCAGCCCGCCACGAGCCCGGCTGCGCGAGTTCGTGCCCCTCGATGACGCGAGTCCGCCGGTCGACCCGCCCGATCCCCCCAGCCCGACCGTTGTTTCGTCGCGGACGCCGATCGACCTCCGCGACCGGGTCACGCTGTTCGACCTGGAGGCCTGAGCCGCCCGGCGCTCGGCGTCAGGCTCGTCACGCGGGGGCTGTCGGGGATACCTCCGGCGTTGGCGTGGGCGGCACCGGCGTTGGTGTCGGGGTTGGGGCCGGCGTCGGGGTCGGTGTGGGCGCCGGCGTTGGTGTCGGGGTTGGCGCCGGCGTCGGGGTCGGGGTTGGCGTGGGAGTCGGCTCAGGCGTCGGGGTCGGGCTGGGTGACGGCTCGGGGCCCTTGGAGACGACGTAGTCGATCGGCGTGCTCGGGAGGACGACCAGGTTCGGCCCCGGGGTATGGCTGATGATCGATCCCGCGAGCACGAACGGGTCGTACTCCTCGGCCCTCGTGCCGATCGTCAGACCAGCCGCGATGATCAGGTTCAGGGCCTCGCTCTCGGGGCGGGCTCGGAGGTCCGGCACGGCGACCTGCTCGGGGTTGAGGGCCATCGTGAGTGCGATCGTCGAGCCCTCGTCGACCTCCGTTCCCGCCGCCGGGTCCTGGGCCGTGACGGTGCCGACCGGCTGGCTGCTCTGAGCGACGGCGACCTGCTGGACCGACAGTCCGACGGTGGAGGCCTCGGTGCGCGCCTCCTCGAAGGTCTTGCCGAGCAGATCCGGCACGACGACCCGGTTCGCGGGCACGGGGCCCGGGCTGGACAGCAGCTGGAAGACGAGGTACCCGGCCAGCGCCAGGATGACCAGCGCCAGCGCGCCCGTCAGCCACAGCCACGGGGACCGGGCGGGCGAGGGTCCGTCGTCATTTGCCATCGCCCGCGCGCGAGCCGCCGTCGTCGAGTCGTCGACGTAGGCGTCCGGCGGGTACGGGATGCCCGCATCGGGGTTGGCGCGCGCGATGCCGGCCGCGACGGTCGGCGTCGCGTCGGCGGCTGGAGCCGCCGCCGCCGCTGCTGCTGCTGCCGTTGTGGGTCGCTCGGCGGCCCCGAATTGCTCGAGCGCCGCGGCCATCTCGCCGGCTGAGCCGAAGCGCTCCGCCGGCTGGGGGTCCAGGGCCTTGCGGGTGATCGCCTCGAGGGCCGGCGGTACGCCGGAGCGAACCGACGACGGCGACGGGACCGGGCCTGACAGCCGCGCCGTGGCGATCGCCGCCGCGCTGTCACCGCTGAACGGGCGGCGGCCGGTCAGCAGCTCGAACAGCACGATCCCGAGGCTGTAGATGTCCGAGGCCGGGCTGGCGTCCTCGCCGCGGGCCTGCTCCGGGCTGAAGTAGTGGACCGAGCCGAGCGTCGTGCCCGGCAGCGTCAGCGCGGATTCGGCAACGGCGCGCGCGATTCCGAAGTCGGCGACCTTGACCCGGCCTTCAGCCGTCACGAGCAGGTTGCCGGGCTTCACGTCGCGGTGGATGAATCCCCGGGCGTGGGCGGCCTCGATCGCCCGGGCCGCCTCGGCGACGAGGCGGGCGGCCTGCCGCGGCGGCAGCGCCCCGCTGCGCCGGAGGATGGACGCGAGATCCTCGCCCTCGACGAGCTCCATGACGATGAACGGGCCCGCCGGATCCGTGCCGAAATCGTGGACGGCCACGACCGACGGGTGGTTCAGCGACGCCGCCGACTGCGCCTCCTGGCGGAAGCGCGTGACGAACTCGGGGTCGTTGCCGTACTCGGGCCGAAGGAGCTTGACCGCGACGTCCCGCTCGAGCTGCCGGTCACGGGCCCGGTAGATGGTGGCCATGCCGCCCTGCCCGAGCAGCTCGACCAGCCGGTACCGTCCGCCCAGGACGGTGCCGATGTCAGCCACGAAGCCTCCCCGAGGTGGTCCTCATCTGGTTGCGCCTGCCTGACGCACCGCGCGACAGCGTACCGTACGACGGCCGACGACCCGCGCTCGTGGCGGGGCCGGCTGCCGGTCAGGGATTCGCGTCGAGGCTCCGGAGATGCTCCCGGAACTCGGCGGCGAGATCGGGCCGCTGGAGCGCCAGATCGACCGTCGCGCGCAGCCAGCCCATCGTCGTCCCGGCGTCGTACCGGGTCCCGTCGAACTCGTACGCGAAGACCGACTGCTCCTCCATGAGCGCCTCGATCCCGTCGGTCAGCTGGATCTCGCCGCCGCTGCCGCGCTGGGTCTGCTCGAGCTTCTCGAAGATCTTCGGGGTCAGGACATAGCGGCCGATGACGGCGAGCGTCGACGGCGCTTCGCCCGGATCCGGCTTCTCGACGATCCGCGACATCCGGTGAAGCCGGCCACCGTTGAGCTGGCCGTCGTCCGGCCCGACCTCGACGATGCCGTAGCGGCCGACCTCGGGTGGTGGGACCTGCATGACCGCGACGACCGAACCGTGCGTTCGCTCGTAAGCGTGGATCAGCTGGCCGATGCACGGCCGTTCGGCGATGACGACGTCGTCCGGCAAGAGCACCGCGAACGGCTCATGGCCGATCAGGTCCTTGGCCATCAGGACGGCGTGACCGAGGCCGAGCTGCTCTTTCTGGCGGACGTAGGCGACCTGGGCGAGGTCACTGATGTGACGCACCTGGCGGAGCTTCTCGATCTCGCCCTTGTCCTCGAGCAGCCGCTCGAGCTCGTACGACAGGTCGAAGTGATCCTCGATCGCCCGCTTCTGGCTGGAGGTCACGATGATGACCTGCTCGATCCCGGCGGCGACGGCCTCCTCGACCGCGTACTGGATCACCGGCTTGTCGACGAGGGGGAGCATCTCCTTCGGCTGGGCCTTCGTTGCCGGCAGGAATCGGGTGCCCCAGCCGGCGGCCGGGAAGACAGCCTTACGGACGCGCATCGCACCTCACGGACGGGATCATCGACGGGGATTCGAGCGACGGTGGGAGTCGCGGGCCCGAGGATACCACCGGCCGCCGCTCACTCCGGCAGCCGTCCGATGAAGGCCTCGATCGCGGCGCTGAACTCGGCCGGGCGATCGACGTTCGACAGGTGATTTGCCCCTCGCAGGGCGACCCACGAGACATCGGGCACGCCGGCGAGGAAGCGTCGGGCGCCAACGTGGAAGACGAGATCGTGCGTACCGTTGATCGCCAGGATCGGCCCGCCGTAGCGCAGCAGGCGCTCGCGGAATCGACCGCCGACGATCGCTCGGACGCCGAAACCGCCGCCCCGCGGGTGATAGCCGCCGCTGGTGATCGCGGCCGCGAGCGTCGGCCCATAGTGGCGCCGGAGCAACCGATCGACGATGACCCGCAGCGGTCCCTGCGGCACGACTCGCAACGCGAGCGCGTAGGCGACGAAGACCGCCCGGCTGAGGCGATCCGGCTCGCGCGTGCAGCCGGCGATGACGAGGCCGCGGACCGCGTCCGCGTGACGCCCGGCGAGGGCCATCGCCACGTACCCGCCGAGCGACAGCCCGACGACGACGGCCCGGCCGCCGGCCTGATCGATCGCAGCCCGCACGGTTGCGACGCCGCGATCGAGCGTGAAGCGCTCCTCGACCAGGACACCGTGGCCGGGCAGGTCGACCGCCAGGCAACGGAAGCGACCCGAGAGAGCATCGAGCTGCGGCCGCCAGACCGAGTGGCTCATGAGCGCGCCGTGGACGAACACGATCGGCGGGCCCTCCGCGGGCCCCTCGATCCGCCACGGCCGCTCGGTCGTCGGTCCGGTCGCGGGCAGCTGACGGCCGGTCATCGATTCGCGCATCCCTAGGGCCCGCCCGGGACCGGGGCGATGGCCGTCGCCTCGCGCACCCGCGAGCTCCCGCGCTGGACGAGGAGCGCGGCCAGGAGGATCGTCGCGCCGCCGGTCGCCTGGAGCGGGGTCAGGCCCTCGGCCAGGACGACCGCCGCGAGGGCGACCCCAACGAGCGGCTCGAACAGCATGAGGATTCCCGTGCGGACGCTGCCGATCCTGCGGATGCCGGTCAGGAACAGGAACGACGGCAGCGCCGCGGCGAACAGGCCCACGGCCAGCAGCAGCAGCAGGAGGCCACCCGATCCGAGCGGCACCAGCAGCCCGTCGAGCCCGTCGGCCGCCACGCTCACGCCGGCGGCGATGACCGCCGAGCCGCCGAGCAGCACGGTCATGGCGTGCTCGGTCGGCACCGTGGCATAGCCGCGGCTGAAGGTCATGAAGATCGTCTGGCTGAGGGCCGCCGCCAGCGCGAGCCCGATGCCGAGTGCGTCGAGACGAACGCCGGCGGCCGGATCGAGCCCGCCGAGCACAACCCCGGCCATGCCCGCCATGGCCAGGACGAGCGCGACGGCCCGCGTTCGATCGAGCGGCTCCCGGCCGAGGAGCGCCCCTGCGGCTGCGACCATCGCCGGGTACGTGTAGAAGCCCAGCAGGGCGAGCGCGATGGTCGTCCGCTCGAAGGCCAGGAAGATCGCGAGATTGAGCCCGGCGCTCGTGGCGATGCCCAGCAGCAGCCACCAGCGGGTCGTGCGCGAGGTCCTCCGAAGCTCGGCTGCCAGGGCGCCGCGCCCTCGCCACGCGGCCACCGCGACGCCGAGCCCGATCGCCCCGATCCCGGCTCGCCAGGCGACCCACGCCAACGGATCCAGGCCGGCGTCGTAGGCGATCCGGGACAGGACGCCGAGACTCGCGAACAGGCTCGCCGCGGCGAGGACGATGAGCGTTCCCAGCCAGCGGTCTCGATCGGTCGCCACGGCGGCCAATCGTAGCCGTCCCGTTGGCGAGTCACGAGGGCCGCTGGTCGGTCAGGTCGTTTCCGGCTCGGCCTCCCGACGACCACGGCCCAGGCGGATTCCGGTGAATGGGACGCGGAACTCGCGGAACGCCTCGATCGAGACGAGGAATCCGGCGAGCAGCAGGACCACGGCGATGAACTTCGCGACGGCGAACGGACCCGTGATATCCAGGCGGTTGAGGGTGTCGCCCGCGGCAGCGGCGAAGCTGCCGGCGGCGATGAGCAGCGTCGCCGGGACCCGGCTGTGGAGCCGGCCGCGCACGAGGTCGGCGATCGTGCCCGGGAGCGAGGCCACGAAGTTCACCGGGAGGGCCACGATCGAGATGAGGAGGTTGAACAGGAACTGGTCCCCCGGCTGGTTCGGGTCGAGCGAGTACGGCAGCACCCGCCGCTTCGGCATGAAGACGTACGCCGAGAACAGTGCCCCGAGCGCGAGGGCCATCGCCCCGGTGAAGTTGAGCAGCGGCGTGAGCAGCCGCAGCGCGCCGGGGAACAGGTCGGCCACCGGCTGGCCGGTCGCGGAGTCCACTGCGTAGCCGGGCGAAGCCAGTGGCACCGAGGTGGCAAGGACCACCGCCGCCACGCTCGCGATGCCCATGCCGAGCGTCGCGATCAGCGGCCAGCGCTCGTTCTGGAAGTACGTCTCGACCGCGATCGCGAGGGCGACCAAGCCGGCCGCGATGAGATACAGCAGCGCGACCCCGTCGGCATCGGCGAACTGTGATCGGCGCTGCGTCAGGATGGTGATGACACCGCCCAGGAGGACGATGACGGCGAACGCGAACCCGAATCGCGTCCGGCCCAGCAACAGCGCCGTCCCGAGTCCGAGCCAACCGGCCGTCAGCACCGCGCCGGCCAGGTACCACGTCCGGTAGAGACCCTCGCTCCAGCCGCCCGCGGCGGCAAGTGCCTCGCAACCCGAGGCGATCCCGAAGAACGCCATCCCGAGGGCCCACACGAGCTGGAACGCGTGCCGTCGCTCGCGCCACTGGTCGAGCAGCGCGACGGCCATGAGGAGTGCCAGGACGGACGTCAGCGCCGGCAGGATCACGGCCATGACGTCAGGCCTCCGTGGCGCGGACGCGAAGCACGATCCGGGTGAACGGCACCCGAATCTCGCGGAAGACCTCGACCGAGACCAGGAAGCCCGCGAACAGAAACACGACCCCGAGGAACTCGCCGATGAAGAAGCCCGAGGTGATTCCGAAGCGATTCAGGCCGCTCGTGATGGCCGGGATCAGGCCGCCGAGGGCGATCAGGAGCGTGGCCGGAACGCGGCTGTGAAGCCGCCCCCGGACGAGGGCCGCGACGGCACCGGGGATCGAGGCGACGAGATTGATCGGGAACCCGACGACCGCCCGACCGAGATTCGCCACGTACGATCCGAGCGGCTGGCCGCGCGACAGGTCGTACCGAATCACGCGCCGCTTCGGCATGAACACGTAGGTCGAGAAGAGTGCGCCGAAGGTCAGGGCAACGGCACCCGTGATGTTGAACAGCGGCGTCAGCAGCCTGAGGTAGCCCGGGAAGAGCTCGCCGGTCGGGATACCCGTCGCCGGATCGACAACCCAGCCAGGCGCCGGCAGCGGCACGACCGCGGCCAGGACTGCCGACAGCGCGGTTCCCGCGACGACCGCCACGGCCACGACCCACGCCCAGCGCTCGTCGCGGCGGTACGACAGGACCGCGACGGCGACCGCCATGCCGAGCGCGACGGCCGCGTAGATCGGCGGCGCGATGCCCGTCTCCGGATAGACGCGGGCGCCGCCGAGGGAGATCAGGGCCAGCAGCAGAAAGGCGGGTACGAGCATCAGGCCGAAGCGGGTCTTGGCCAGCAGCAGCACGGTTCCCAGGCCCAGCCAGGCCGCGACCCAGATGGCGCCGATGAGGTACCAGGCCCGGTACAGCGGCTCGCTCCAGCCTGCCGCGCCGCCAAGGAACTCGGTGCCCGCCGAGAGCGCATACCACAGCATCCCGATCGCCCAGACGAGCTGGTACGGTCGCCGGCGTTCCCGCCACTGGTCGATCAGGAACGCGAAGAACACGAACGACAACAGGGACGAGCCGAGCGGCAGGATGACGTTCGGGTCCACGGTGATCACCTCCGGGCGTTGAAGCTGCTGACGAGGATGAGCAGGAGCCGATCGAGCAGCGCGACGGCGTCGTCGTAGAGGGCCGTGACGGCCGGGCCGTCCAACACGCCGCGCCGACCGAGCGCCCCGAGCGACGCGAGGAACGGCCGGCGCGCTGTGATGAAGGTCGCGATCGCCTCGTCGACGGAACCGCCGGCGGCGGCGAGCCTCGTTCCCGTGGCGGCAACGACGTCGGAAGCGTGGGCCTCCCAGCGACGCCGGGTGGCGGGTGTCCGAGCATCGAGGTACCGAAGCAGCGCGGTGACGAGCTGACGGCCATCGTCTCGGAAGGCGGCGCGATCCTCGGCCGCGAAGGCTGCCCCGAGCCGTGCACGGGGCTCGTCGGGCATTCGATAGGCCTTCGTGTACGCGCGCACGACTCGCTCCGGCGTCGCGCCGAGGTCCGCCAGCGACCGGCGACGGGGCTGCCGGCGCTCGAGCAATCGCTCGAGGTCGCGCCGATCGAACCGCCGATGGCCGCCCGGCGTCGAGAACGCCCGGACGCGCCCGTCGTCGGCCCATCGCCGCAGCGTGTCCGGATCAACCCCGACGAGCTCACTCGCCGGACCGAGTGACAGCCAGGCTTCGGCCGCGCGTTGCTCGCCGATTGCCTGCGGACTCACCGGAGCAGACCTCCACCCCCCACGCCGCGGCCTCAGCGTCACATCATCAAACCTAGGTAAATCTAGGTATCCACTGGGCACGGCGTCGCGCGGAGGATAGGACCCGTGAGAGGGAGCGTCAAACCGCCGAGTGGCCTGTTCTCGAGGGGCCCTTCGGCGGGGGCCCCGGACCGCGTGCGGCTAGGCCGGGATCAGCTCGTGGTCGTCGCGATGCAGGCCGTCGCACAGGCCGTAGCGCGGCTCTTCGCCCTCGGGACCGGGCACGGGGAGCGGCCGCATGATCTCGCGGACCTGGCTCTTCCGGCAGAACAGAAAGCCGCGCTCGCGCATCCAGCGGCGGACGTGCTCGGCATCGGAGTGGAACTCGAACGGCCCGGGGTTGATCGGCGGCCGGGCGGCCCATGAGACCGGTGTCTCGGCGGCGACCACGTCGAGGATGTTCACGCGCCACGGCGTGCCGTCGATGACCTCGAGGCAGCCGTCGCAGCGGACGGCGACGACATCCTTGACGATCGTCGGGATGCGCACGCCGAGGTAGTCGAGCGGGCTCACGGCCGGATGGTAGCAAGCGGGACCGGCGAGGACCCCCTGCTACACTCCTTCGGCTCTCGGCCCCCATCGTCTAGAGGCCCAGGACGCCACCCTTTCAAGGTGGAGATCAGGGGTTCGAATCCCCTTGGGGGCACCAGCCCTCCTTCCGCATCTGCGGCTAGCCGCCCCACACGAGGGCCAGGATCAGGGTTACCGCCAGCGAGCCGATGGCGCCGATGCCGGCGAGCCCGCCGACGATCGCGAGAGCCATCGCCCGGCCGGACTGGGCAAGGGCCGCGGCCCGCCACATCCCGCGCAGGCACGCCAGTGCGACGAGCGTGAAGGCGATGACCAGGCCGACCGAGCCGAGCTCGAGGAGCGTGACCTGGCCCTCGTCCTTGACGGTCCCGATGGCGTACACCATCAGCCCCGGGGAGACCACGAACAGCGACGCGACCAGAACGTTGAACGGCGTAAGGACGATCGGCCCGAAGCGAAGTCCGCGGCCGTCCTGCCGTGCGAGTGGGGTCTGGCTCATGAGCGCGACCGATGGTAGATCGCGACGTTGTAGGACAGGCGCGGCCGCTTCAGATTGGCGACCAGGTCGGCCGCGCCATCACCGAACGTCGCGCCCAGGAACGAGCCGGCCTCCGTCAGCGACTCGAAGTCGAGCCAGCAGTGCAGGACGCGCACCCGGAAGCCGGCGGCCAGGAACGGCCCGGTCCGATGGCTCCACGGGCCGTACTCGGGTCGCTCGCCTCGCAGGCGGGCGAGGTCGTCGCGACCGTAGTCGTGGACCACGAGCAGGCGGCCGTCCGGCCGCAGGCTGCGATCGACCTCGGCCATCTCGCCGGCATCGACGCCACGGAACGCCGACCACGCACCGACGACGACGTCGGCCGACGCATCGGGGACGGCCAGGCGGAGTGGACTGCCGAGGGGTGCGTGGGTCAGGCGACTGTCCAGCGCCTCGAGGCCTGCGGCGATGATCCCGTCACGCCCGTCGACCAGCACCACGTCACGCCCCGCGACCGGTCCGAGGGCCTCGAGCCCGCGGACGAGCTTGCCGGCGCGGTCGAACGCCGCCGCGAAGGCCGGCTCGGCCGAGGCGGGCAGGTCGAGCGGGAGAGCGCACACCGGGGCGAGTATAAGGTCGGGGCGGCGAGCCACCCGGGGCGTCAGCGGAGCCGCGCCACGAGGCCCGTTCGCGGTGGCAGGCCGAGCCGGAGCCGCCCGTCCTCCAGTCCGGCGACGATGTCGGCGGACGCCCCTGCGCCAGTGACGTGCAGCACGTCGAGCCCGCCGTCGCCACGGCCGGGGCCGACCGACCCGTCCGACTGGAGGAGCGTCGCCTCGGCGCCCGCGTTGAGGGCGACGACGAGGACGCCGGCCTCCGGCCCGGCGCCGTTGCCGACGGCACCACGCAGGAGCGCGACGGCCCGACCGGCAGCCGCCGCGATCGCGAGACCGTCGCTCCGCAGCGCCGCCTCGCGGCGGCGCAGCCCGATGGTCGACCGCACGGCGGCGAGCAGCTCGCGATCCCAGTGAGCCTCGTCCCAGGGAAACGCGCGACGGTTGTCGGGGTCGTGGCCGCCCGACACGCCGACCTCGTCGCCGTAGTAGACGCACGGCGCTCCGGGCAGGACGGCCTGCAGCAGGACTGCGAGCTCGAGCGCGACGCGATCGCCGCCGAGCATCGCCAGGGCCCGCGGCGTGTCATGGCTGGCCAGCAGGTTCAGCTGCGCAGCGTTCGTCTCGGAAGCGTAGGCCCCGAGGATCGATCCGAGCGCCTCGCCGAACGCCGCGCCATCGAGCTCTTCGATCTGAGCGTACTCGTGGTGCCGGCGGATGAGCGTCCAGTCGGTCGCCTCGCCGGCGACGAATCCGAGGATGGCCTTGGCAAGCGGATAGTTCATCAGCCCGTCAAAGCGGTCGCCGCTCAGCCAGTCGGGCGCGACGTGCCAGATCTCGCCCACGAGGTAGGCCTCCGGGTTGACCGCTCGGCAGCGGTCCCGAAACTCGGCCCAGAACGAGCGATCGTCGATCTCGGCCGGCACGTCGAGGCGCCAGCCGTCGATCCCGAAGCGGAGCCAGTGCTCGGCGACGGCCCACAGGTGCTCGCGCACCGCGGGGTCGGCGACGTTGAGCTTCGGTAGGGCCGGCATGTCCCACCAGCCCCGGTAGCCGAGCCGCGCCAGCGAGTCCCCGTCCGGCCCCTCGACCTCGCCCGGATGCGGCTGGTCGATCGCCACGCCGAGGCGCTCGTGGGCTGCCGGATAGGCGTCGATCGGGAGGCCCCGGTCGAGCGCCTCCTGATCGAGGTGGAACCAGTGACGATAGGGCGACCCGGCGCCCGTCTCGAGGACGTGATGGAACGGCCAGAAGCCGCGGCCGGTGTGGTTGAAGACGCCGTCGAGGACGATCCGGATGCCCCGTCCGTGGGCCCGGTCTAGCAGCTCTCGCAGGGCCTCGTCGCCGCCGAGCAGCGGATCGACCGCGAGGTAGTCGAAGGTGTGGTAGCGGTGGTTGGAGGCCGACTGGAAGATCGGCGTCAGGTAGATCGCCGTGGCACCCAGCGACTCGATGTGGTCGAGGTGCTCGGCCACGCCGAGCAGGTCGCCGCCCTTGAAGCCATCGTACGTGGGCGGCGCATCCCACGCCTCCAGCGGTCCCGGCTTCGGAACCCGATCGCTGGCGGCGAAGCGGTCCGGGAAGATCTCGTAGAAGACGGCGTCTCGAACCCAGGCGGGCGTGTCCGGCATTGGGCCTCCATGATGCCTCGCGAGGCGACTCGACCGGCGTCGATGAACGATGGGTCACGCTGCGATGCCGGCCGCGATCTATCGATCGTCGCATGGCAGGCCGCTGGGCGAGCGGCGCGGGCGTCGTGGCCCGGCGAGCCGACCGACCTCACGCCGGCGTCGCGGGCACCTCCCGCCCTGCCCGCGGCGGTGCGGTCGAGCCGCGAACGATGAGCCGCGTGTCCAGCCGAAGGTGCCGGACCGGGCTGGTCCCCTGCTCGACGTCCTCGAGCAGGAGGCGAACGGCCTCGTAGCCCTTCTGCCGAATCGGCTGGTGGACCGTCGTCAGGGCAGGATCGACGTTGGCCGCCAGGTCGATGTCGTCGAAGCCGACGACGCTCAGGTCATCGGGGACGCGCAGGTCGAGATCACGGGCCGCCCGGATGACGCCGATGGCCATGGCGTCGCTCATCGCGAGCACGGCGGTCGGCCGGAGGCTGAGCGCCCAAGCGCGCTGGAAGGCCAGCGTCCCGCCGTCGATCGAGGCGCGTCCGGCGATGATCCACGCCGGGTCGATCGGCAGCCCGGCGGACTCGAACGCGAGCTCGTAGCCACGCAGCCGACGGGTCGTCACGTCCAGGGCATCGGGCTGGCCGCGCGCGGACCGCCGCTCGCCGCTGCCGCTCGGGCCACCGTCGCGTCCGGCATGCGCCGCCTCGACCGTGAGGATCAGCACATTGCGGTGGCCGAGCTCGAGGAGGTGGGCGGCCGCGGCCCCGGCCCCACCCTCGTCGTCGACGACGACCGAGCCGTGCTCGGGCAGGTCCTCCGAATCGACGAGCACCATCGGGAGCCCGGCGCTCCGGATCTGGCCGACCTCGGGGTGCTCGGCCGATAGCCCGATCGCGACGACCCCGTCGACCGAGGCTCGTCCGATCGCCGTTGCGAGGGAGCCAAGAATTGGCGAGATGAAGTGGAGCCCGTAGCCACGCTCCTCGGCGGCCCGCGCGACGCCCTCGTTGAACAGCGCGAAGAAGGGATTGGAGAAGATGACCGAGAGGGCCTGGGGCGTGAGGACGCCGAGCGTCATCGTGCGGCGCTGGGCGAGCATCCGGGCCACCGGATGGGGTCGGTAGCCGAGGGTCTCGGCGACCTCCCGGATCCGGACGGCCGTTTCGGGCGACAGCCGCGCGGGGTTGTTGAACGCGAACGACACGGCCGTCTTCGAGACTCCCGCCACTCGGGCGACGTCGGCGATTCGCGGCCGATGGGTCCGGCGTTCCACCGCACTCCTCGCGCGGCGAGCTCCTCCCGCCGCTGCTCGCTTTCCGGGCCGCCGCTGCGCCAACGGCGCCCGCAAACCGGTTTAGAAAACCGGTTTAGTTCCACCCTAGCGAGGGTCTCGCCACGCGTCAAGACCCGACGCGGCGGGCAGCCCACAATGGATGGGTGCTGGCTTCGCTGCGCGGCATGCCGTGGGGCATCGCCGTGTTCCTCGCCTACGCGTTCCTGATCCTGGCCGGAATCGGCGTGACGCTGGGGCCCGTCGTCGACCAGGCGACGACGGCGCCGGTGAGCCTCATCGGGGTCGCCTGGATGGCGCTGCTGGCGTACACGATCTTTACCGTGACGCTCGTGCTGCAGCGCAAGGCAGCCGCACGCGGCCTGGCGATCGGCCTGTCGACGCTGACCCTGCCGGCGATCCCACTGGCGGCCGTCGCGGCCGTGCCGGTCGCCGTCCTGTTCTTCGCGGCTCTGGCCTTCCTGCTCTTCAACGGCTTGCGGACCCGGGCGGTCCGAGCGTGGCTCGACCAGGACTGAAGGCGCCGCGGCGGTCGGGACGCTACCCTCACCGTCGCCATCCACCGACCCTGAACGATCGACGAGGCTGCACGTGACCACGTCCCGAACCCGTCAAGCCTCCGCCGGCAGCGGCCGGCGCCCGCGACGGTTCCAGCCGCCGCCCGAGCCGTTCATCCGGCGGTACCGGACCCGACTGCTGTGGCTCGGTGCTGCCGGGGTCTTCGCCGTTCTGGCGTTCATGGCCTACCTGAACCTGACGTCGCCGGCCTACGGCTGCACGATCGTCTGGGAGCCGACGCCCGCTCCTGCGGCAAGCGGCCCCGCGGGATCGGCGGCGCCTGGCGGAACCGCCCCGCCTCCCGTCGTCGGCTACGTCCAGCCGGACATGGGCCACGACCACGTCGGCGCGGGCAGCTTTGCGAAGTATCTCTACTGCCCGCCGGCGAGCGGGCGCCACTACTTCGGCACCGGCATCGGGCCGATCCGCGCGGAGGTCTACGGGCCCGAGGAACGAGTGATCCCACAGAACTGGATCCACAACCTCGAGCACGGCAGCCTCGTGCTGCTGTACCGCTGCCCCGGTGAGGCCTGTGAGCCGACCGGTCAGGCCACGCTCCAGCAGCTCTACGCCGATTGGCCCAACAGCCCGATCTGCGGGTTTGCCCGCGGTGAGCCCAACGGCCTGGGCAGCCCGGTCATCGCCCGGTTCGACGACATGGCCTGGCCGTACGCCGTCCTGGTGTGGGGAATCGTGCTGCCGCTCGAGAGCTTCGATCGCGCGGCGATCCTCGACTTCTACGAAGCCTACGCGGAGCGCTTCAATCCCGAGCCGTTCTGCCCGGCGCCGACGCCGACGCCAGGGCCGACAGGCTCGCCCGAGGCGACCGCCAGCCCGGCAGCCAGCCCGAGCGAGGGTCCGGTCGCAAGCCCCGCCGAGAGCGTGCCGGCGGAGTCGCCCGGGCCGTCGCCGAGCTGACGGCCGGCCCGGGACGCGATGCGGCTGTTCGCCTACCTCGATCGAGGCGGACCGGCCGTCGGCCTCCTCGACCGCAGCGACCGCGTGACGCCGCTCACGAGCTGGCACGGCGGCGTCGACGCGGCCCTGGCAGAGGATCGCTTCGAGGCGTTGCTGGCAGCCGCTCGGGCGGCCGCCCAGCCGGATCCGGCCGCGCCGGCTTCGGCCGCGCGCCCGCGCCACGAGCTCGAGCCACTGCCGGCGATCGAGTTCCCGGGCAAGGTCGTGTGCGTCGGCCTGAACTATCGGGATCACATCGCCGAGCAGCACCTCGAGCCGCCCTCGCGACCGACGCTGTTCGCGAAGTTCGGCAACGCCGTCGTCGGCGACGGCGAGCCGATCGTTCGACCGGAGGGCACGCGGGCGCTCGATCTCGAGGTCGAGCTGGGCGTCGTCATCGGTCGCCGGGCCCGCCGCGTCCCGGCCGCCCGGGCGATGGACCACGTCGCCGGCTACCTCGTCGTCAACGACGTCACCGCGCGTGACTGGCAGGGCAACCGTGCCGCCCTCGGGCCCGGCGAGCGCGGCGACGGCCAGTGGCTGCGGGCCAAGGGCTCGGACACGTTCCTGCCGGTCGGGCCCGTGTTCGCGACACGCGACGAGATCCCGGAGCCGCATGACCTGCGGCTTCGCAGCTGGCGCATCCCGGGCGCAGGGCCGGACGCGGGCCGGCCGGTCGCGATGCAGGCCGGCACGACGGCCGACATGATCTGGCGCATCCCCGAGCTGATCGAGTTCGTTAGCCGGGCGATCACGCTCGAGCCCGGCGATATCCTGTCCACGGGCACACCCGCTGGGGTGGGCGTCTTCCGCCAGCCGCCGGTCTTCCTCGAGCCCGGAGACCGCGTCCGCTGCGAGGTCGAGGGCATCGGCTCGGTCGACAACCCGATCGTCGATTGGACCGCCGTGGATGGCGACGGCTGACGCCGGCTGGAGGCGTGATGCAGGCACTTGTGAAGACCGAGGCGGGACCGGGGCTGCGCCTCCAGGCCGTGCCGGATCCCGAGATCGGGATCAACGACGTCCTGATCCGGGTCCACAAGACCGGTATCTGCGGAACCGACCTCCACATCGAGTCGTGGGATCCGTGGGCCGCGAAGACCATCCAGCCGCCGCTCGTGGTCGGCCACGAGTTCGTGGGCGAGATCGTCGAGGTCGGATCGAACGTCACCGGCTTCGCTCCGGGTGACCTCGTGAGCGGCGAGGGTCACGTCGTGTGCGGGAGCTGCCGCCACTGCCTCGCCGGCCAACGCCACCTGTGCGCCGACACGGTCGGCCTCGGCGTCGGACGCGACGGGGCGTTCGCCGAGTACGTGGCTCTGCCGATGACGAACATCTGGCACCACTGGCCCGGGATCGACGAGGAGGTCGCGGCGATCTTCGACCCGTTCGGGAACGCGGTCCACACCGCCCTGGCCTTCGCTGTCCACGGCGAGGACGTCCTGGTCTCGGGTGCCGGCCCGATCGGCCTGATGGCCACCGCCGTCGTCCGCCACGCCGGCGCGCGATACGTCGTCGTGAGCGAGCCGAACGCCTTCCGCCGGAACCTGGCCGAGCGGATGGGCGCAACCCTCGTGGTCGACCCGACGACGAAGGACCTGAAGGACGTCCAGCGCGAGCTCGGGATGGTCGAAGGGTTCGACGTCGCGCTCGAGATGTCGGGCGTCGCGACCGCCCTGCGGACCGCGATCGCGAACATGGCCCACGGCGGCCGGATCGCGATCCTCGGCATCCCGACCGGCGAGATCAGCCTCGACGTCAACACGATCGTCTTCAACCAGCTGACGCTGCGCGGGATCTACGGCCGCCAGATGTACGAGAGCTGGTACCAGATGGCCGTGCTCATCAGCGCCGGCCTCGACATCAAGCCCGTCATCACCCACCGCTTCCCGTACACCGAGTTCGAGGCGGCCTTCGCCGCCGCGCGCTCGGGAGACTCCGGGAAGGTGATCATGGATTGGAGCTCGTCATGACGACGGCCGGGCATCACGACCCCCAGGCGTTCATCGCCGCCGAGATCGACGACCTCAAGGCGAAACACCTCTACCGGCCGCTGCGGGTCATGAGCTCGCAGCAGGGCCCGACGGTGACGCTCGACGGTCGCGAGGTCATCTCGCTGTCGTCCAACGACTACCTCGGGCTGACCCATCACCCGCGGCTCCGCGAGGCCGCGCTCGCGGCCGTCCGCGAGTTCGGGGTCGGCTCCGGCGCCGTGCGCACGATCGCCGGCACGATGACCCTCCACGAGGCCCTCGAGGCCGAGCTGGCGGAGTTCAAGGGTGTCGAGGCCGTGCTGACCTTCCAGTCCGGCTTCACCGCCAACACCGGCGTGATCCCGACGATCAGCGGCGAGGCGGACCTGATCGTCTCGGACGCGCTCAACCACGCCTCGATCATCGACGGCATGCGGCTCTCGAAGGCGCCCCGGAAGGTCTTTCCCCACAAGGACGTGGAGGCGCTGCGCGAGATCCTCCGCGCGGCGGCCGAGGGCGGCCGCGAGGATGGCTCGGGGCCGTACCGCTCGATCCTCGTGGTGACCGACGGCGTGTTCTCGATGGATGGCGACATCGCGCCGCTGCCGGGCATCGTCGAGGCAGCGGAGGCGTACGGGGCGGCGGTCTTCGTCGACGACGCCCACGCGTCGGGCGTGCTCGGTCGGGACGGCCGCGGGTCGGTCGACCATTTCGGGCTCCACGGCCGCGTGGCGATCCAGGTCGGGACGCTGTCCAAGGCGGTCGGCGTGCTCGGCGGCTACGTCGCGGGCTCGGGCGCCCTGCGCGACCTGCTCATCCAGCGCGCGCGCCCGTTCCTCTTCTCGACGTCCCATCCGCCGGCCGTGGCCGCGGCCTGTCGCGAGGCGATCCGGGTGATGGTCGATGAGCCGTGGCTGATCGAGCGCCTGTGGGCCTCGACGAAGCGGTTCAAGGCCGAGCTGACCCGGCTCGGCTTCGACACCGGGGTCTCGGAGACGCCGATCGCGCCGGTCATCGTGGGCGAATCCGAGGCGGCGATCCGGTTCTCGAACCGGCTGTTCGAGGAGGGCGTGTTCGCGACCTCGGTCGTCTACCCGACCGTCGCCCTCGACCAGGCACGCCTACGGACGATCGTGACGGCGGCCCTGACCGACGAGCACCTCGATCGGGCGCTCGCGGCGTTCGCGCGGGTCGGCCGCGAGCTGGGCCTGATCGCCGGGTGACGGAGCCGGACCTCCAGGCGCGGGACCTGCCGCTCGACGCTCACCTGCATACGGATCAATCACCCGACAGCTCGGTCCCGATCGACGTCTATGCCGCGCAGGCCGTGGAGCGCGGGCTCCCCGAGATCGCGATCACCGACCACGTCGACTTCGATCCCCGCGACCCGGCCTACGAGTACACCCGCTTCGAGGACCGCGAGCGGGTCGTCCGCGGCGCCGCCGATCGCTGGGCCGCCCACGGGCTCACGATCCACTTCGGTGTCGAGCTGACGTACAACCGGCGCTGGGAGGACGACGTCCGGGACCACCTCGCCCGGCATCGCTACGACTACACGATCGGCTCGGTCCACGACTGGCCGGACTCACCGTACGTCCCGGGTCGCGCCGCGTCGTGGGTCGCCGGGCGCTCGCTCGACGAGATTCTCGCGCCGTACTACGACGAGATCGTGGCGGCGGCGCGGTCGGGGCTGTTCGACACGATCGGTCACCTCGACGTCGTGAAGCGCTACCTCCACCCGCATGTCACGGTGGCCGAGCTGGCGGCGCGGCGAGACCTCCAGGACCGGGCTCTCCGGGCAATCGTCGAATCGGGCGCAGCGCTCGAGGTGAACAGCAGCGGCCTGCGCTACCCGGGCGCCGAGACGTATCCCTCGGCCGCCACCGTGGAGCGTTTCCGCGAGCTCGGCGGCGAGCGTGTCGTGACCGGCTCCGACGCGCATCGACCCGAGTCCTTCGCATGGCGTCTGGACGAGGCCTATCGGTACCTCGCGGCGGCCGGATTCGAGGCGCTCGCGTTCGGGCGTGGCCCATCCGGCGGCCGAAGGTTCCCCTTGCCAACCTAACGCCGAGCCTCGATCCTCGTTTTCGGAATGGACGGCGAAACGCTCGAGCGGCTCGTGGTCGAAGCGCAGCGCGGAGACGCGCTGGCCTTCGGCCGCATCTTCGACGAGTACTCCGGGCCGATCTACCGGTTCGTCGTCAGCCGCGTCGGGCGCCCGAGCGACGCGGAGGACCTGACGCAGACGATCTTCGTCAGGGCCCTGGAGGCGCTGCCGCGCTACGAGGCGCGCGGCGTCCCGTTCGGGGGCTGGCTGTTCAAGCTGGCCAGGAACGCGGTCATCGACCACGTGAGGACGAATCGCGAACAGCAGACCCTCGAGGCGGCCGAGAACCGCCCCGTGGAGGCGGCCGGGCCGGAAACGGTGGTCGTCCTGCGGGACGACCTCGATGCCGTGGCGAGGGCGCTGAGCACGTTGACGGAGGACCAGCGGGAGGTGATCGAGCTGCGGTTCTTCGCCGGGCTGTCGGCCCGCGAAGCCGCCTACGCGATGGGCCGCCAGGAGG
>DATHRO010000097.1:0-4789 GCA_035465135.1 Candidatus Deferrimicrobiaceae bacterium | reverse complement strand
GGACCTGTCGCTTCCGTCCGTCGAGTGCGAGCGCGTAGGTCCCCTCGCGCTCCCACCAGAACGCGTCATTGAAGCGGTCATAGAGTCGGTTCGCCGCAGCCCGCAGCTCCGCGGCCCGCTCGGCGTTGCCGAGCACGTCGTGGATCTCGGCCATCCGGAGCCGGGCGTCGTAGACGTAGCCCTGCAGCTCGCAGGTCGCGATCGGCAGCGGCGCTGGCTCGCCCTTCGCGTCGACGATCGCGTCCTCGGCGTCCTTCCAGCCCTGGTTGTAGTAGCCCCGCGGCGAGCGGCGGCCGTATTCCTGGAAGCCATCGCGGTCGCGGTCGCCGTGGCGGTCGATCCAGGCCATCGCCGCCTCGGCCGCCGGCAGGTACCGCTCGAGCAGCCGGACGTCGCCGGTCCAGTGGTAAAGGTACGACAGCACGATCACGAACAGGCTCGTCGCGTCGTGCGTCCCGTAGTAGGGCTGGTGGGGCATGATCCCGAGCGTCGCCAGCTCGCCGTGCCGGATCTCGTGGGGGATCTTGCCGGGCTCCATGTCGCGGCTCGGGTCGTCGCCCGTCGCCTGCAGCTCGGACAGGCGCAGCAGCGCGCCGGCCGCGAACTCCGGGTAGCCGGAGATGCTGTGCATCGAGACCACGAGGGAGTCGCGCCCGAACAGCGTCGCGAACCACGGGATGCCGGCGGCCGGGATGATCGAGGTCCGACCCGGGGTCTCGTCCTCCAGCCGCAGCGCCTCGATGTCGTGGACGGCCTGCTGCCAGGCGGCCTCGACCGTCCGGTTCGGGGTGTCGATCCCGACGCGCGGCAGCCGCGGCGGGTGGAAGCCGGCGCGCGACTCGGTGATCGCGTTGCAGCCGAGCGTCGCCGGGCGACGGCGACCGCCAAGCAGCGGCAGCCACCGCAGGCAGACGTGCCAGCGCTCCCGCGGCTGCAGCCGCAGCGCGAACGACAGGCGGCCGTTGGCCCACTGCGGCGGGCTGTCGGCCCGGTCGACGGCCACGACCAGGGAGCGCCGGAAGTCGCGGTTGGCATAGGTCGTCCGGAGCTCGCGCCGGCTCGTGTACCAGCGGCTCTGGATCGTCCCCCGGCGCACGATCCGCGGCTCGACGACGTCGAACAGGTCGGCGAAGTCGGACTCGATCTCGACATCGAGCGCCAGCGAGACCGGCCGCCCGGCGTAGCTGACGACGTCGATGTCCTCGTGGACGCCCTCCGCGATCGTCCGATCGAGGCGGATCGAGAGGCTGCTGGCCGGGATCAGGCCATCTGCGTCGAACAGCTCGGGGTTGGCGAACTCGAAGCGAGACGCGAAGAAGTGCGTCGCGGCCGACGCGAGCAGTGTCGGCCGGCGGCCGTTGAGCCACAGGCGGTAGCCGGACACGAAGCGGGTGTCGGCCGCGAAGAAGCCGTGGCTGCCCTCGTCGTCGAGCGTACCGTCGGGCGCGGCGACGACGAAGCGGTCGTTGCGGTTGATCGTGACCGTCGCCGGACCGCCGCTGGCACGTTCCACGTCAGGCCGGTTGGGACTCGGATGGCGGAGGGCTCGCGGCGACCGCCGGGCCACGCGGGACAGGCACGAGTCCGATCCTAGAGGCCGCGGCGGTCATCCGTCGCGGCCAAAGCGGCGGCGCGGGTTGGCTTGGCCGGTGGGCGCTGCCTGGCGAACCGGCCTCAGCTCACGAGACCCACCGACTTCAGCCAGTCGCGGGCGACGTCGGCGAGGTCGCGGCGCCCGATCGAGACGTCGTAATAGAGCTGCGCCAGCGTGGCCGTGTCGATCCTGGCCGAAACGTCATTCAAGACCGTCTCGAACTTGGCCCGGTCGATCTTGGACAGCAGGTCGTTCCGCACGATCGGCGCGATGTTGTCGGCCGGCTGGGTCTGCCGGTCGTCCTGGAGGACGACCCAGTCGTAGATCTTGATCTCCGGGCTGGTCGAGCACACCTCGGCCACGTCGACGGTCTCGTTCTTGAGCGCCTCGGCCATCGGGCCGCTGCAGGCATCGAGCAGCGTCACATCCCCGGGATCGAGGCCGTACTCGTCCTTGAGCGCCTGGGCACACAGGGGGTTCGTCGGGCAGTCCGTCGCGAGCGCCCACTTGAGCTGCTCCTGGACCGGCGCCACGTCGCTCATCTTCACGAGGTCGAACTGCTCGGCCGTCTCGCGCCGGACGACGAACGCGTTGGTGTCCTGGGCCGGCGTGTAGTCGAGGACCGTGATGCCGATCGGGTCCAGCGCCGCCTGCAACGCGGTCCGGTTCTCCTCGGAAGAACGGCCAGAGCTGCCGCCGTAGAACTTCAGGCCCGAGCCGATGTACTCGGGCTTGAGGTCGATCTGGCCGCTCTCGATGGCCGCGGCCGTGACCTGGCGCGTGCCGAGCCCGATGCCCGCCCGGTCGACGGTGAAGCCGTTCGCCTCGAGCGCCTGGGCGTAGACCTCGGCAACGACGCGGGCTTCGTCGAACCCGTCGGAGCCGATCTTGATCGTGGTGCTGCCCCCTCCCGTCGTGCAGGCGCTCAACAGCACCAGCAGCGACGCCCCGAGGGCCAGCATGCGGGGGTACCGCATGGGTCGTGCCTCCTCCAACTCGCGTCGGTCCGTCCGACGGCTGCGCCACCATAGCAGGCCTTACAGGCGGTTACGGTTCCGTAAGGCAGCACACACCGGCGAGCGCGATTCAGGAAGCTCTCGACGCGGCTCCCGAGACCGCCGACGCGCGCAGTCCGGAAGGGCGCAGCGCCCACTCGGCGAGCACGAACGCGCGCTCGACCGCGAGGGCCAGGACGGCGACCAGGACGACCCCGCCGAAGACCATGCCGTCGTCGCGTTGGGCGATCCCCTCGACGAGATAGCGGCCGAGTCCGCCGCCACCGAAGATCGCGCCGAGGGTCGCCGTCGCGACAACCTGGACGCCGGCCGAGCGGAGGCCGGCCACGATGGCCGGCACGGCCAGCGGCAGCTCGATGCCGGCCACGACCTGGGTGGGCCGCATGCCCATGGCTCGGGCGGCTTCGACGATCTCGCGGTCCACCTCGCGGAGCCCCGTCTGGGTGTTGACCAGGATCGGCGGGATCGCCAGTACGACCATCGCGACGAGAGTCGGGTAGACCTTGAATCCGGCCTGCGGATCGATGGCCGCGGTGATCGGCAGGACGATCCCGATGACGGCCAGCGACGGCAGCGCCCGGCCGACGTTGGCGACGCTCGCCCCGAGGGCCAACCCGCGGCCGGTATGGCCGATCCAGATCCCGGCCGGGATCGCCATGGCCATCGCGACGAGCAGCGCCATGCCCGACAGCGCCGCGTGCTCGAGGAGCCGGGCCGGGATGGCGGCCGGGCCGCTCCAGTTCGCTGCGTCGAGGAGCCACGCGACGGCAGCCTCGAAGATGCTCACGAGACGCCGACCTCGGCGGCGCTCCGGCCGGGCGTCACGGTCGTGACCGGCGCCGACCACGGCGTCAGCCACCGCTGGACTGCGACGAGCACGAGATCAACGGCGATGGCCAGCACGATGACCGGTACGCCACCGAACCAGATCTCCGTCGGGAAGCTCCGTCGGTAGCCCTCGAAGATGAAGAAGCCGAGGCCGCCGAAGCGGTCGCCGAGGATCCCGGAGATCGTCACCAGACCGATCGTCGAGACGCTCGCCAGCCGCAGTCCGCTGACGATCAACGGCAGGGCCAGCGGCAGCTCGACGCGGACGAGACGTCCGGCGCGCGAGTAGCCCATGGCGTCGGCCGCCTCGATGACGTCTGGGGCGACCGCGTCGAGGCCGGCCAGGTTGTTGCGCATGAAGATCAGCAACGTGTAGAGGACGAGCGGAACCTCGGCCGTCAGGATCGACAGGCCGGTCACCGGGACGAGCGCCGCGAACAGCGCGAGGCTCGGGATCGTGTACAGCACGCTCGACGCGCCGACGACCAGCCCGCGCACTCGTCGGCGTCGGACGGCCCACAGCGACAGCGCCAGCGAGATCGCGAATCCGACCCCGATCGCGATGGCCGCCAGGACGAAATGCTGGACCGTCCTGAGCGCCAGCTCGTCGAGGTGCTCGGCCATCCAGACCCAGTCGATCATGTCCCCGCCGGTCTTCCCGCCCGCATCCGTTCGGCGATCATGTCGGCCGTCACGAGGCCCTGGTAGGCACCCCGCCCGTCGATCACGATGCCGGCCTGGACGTCGCTCGCAAGCAGCATCGAGAAGGCGTCCTTGAGGGTCGTCCGACGGTCGAGAAGCGGCGACATCGCGGTCGCCATCGCTGCGTCGAGGAGGCCCTCGGTCGGGATCGCCGCGGCGGTGATCCAGCCGATCGGCTGGTCGTCCGGCTCGAGCAGCAGGAGGTAGGGCAGGGGATCGGCCAGCGCGCGGGCCCGGGCGTCGGCCGCCGGATCGCCGGGCCGCGCGGTCGGGGCCGAGGTCGGCGCAAGGTCCCCGACGCGGGCCAGGGCAAGGCGCTTCAGACCGCGATCCGCGCCGACGAACCGGGCCACGAAGTCGGAGGCGGGAGCAGCGAGGATCTCGTCGGGCGTGCCGACCTGGGCCAGCCGCCCGCCGACCCGCATCACTGCGACGAGGTCGCCCATCTTGATCGCCTCGTCGATGTCGTGGGTCACGAACAGGACCGTCTTCGCAAGCCGGTCCTGGATGCCGAGCAGCTCGTTCTGGAGACGTTCTCGGACGATCGGATCGACGGCCCCGAATGGCTCGTCCATCAGCAGCCCCGGCGGGTCCGCAGCGAGGGCCCGGGCGACGCCGACGCGCTGGCGCTCGCCGCCCGACAGCGCGC
>DATHRO010000096.1:0-17821 GCA_035465135.1 Candidatus Deferrimicrobiaceae bacterium | reverse complement strand
CCTGGTGGTCGCCAACCCCACGGCAGCCGTCCTCGAGGACGCGCGCCAGCTCGCGGCGCTGCTGCGCGACAATGGCATCCCGGCCATCGCCGGCGTCGATACCCGGGCGCTGGCCCGCCACCTTCGAACGCACGGCAGCCTCAGGGGCACGATCGTGGAGCCGGGCGCGCTCGACCGTCAGGCCGCGATCAAGCGGGCGGGCCGCGTCCCGCGATGGGAAGACCAGGACTTCGTGGCCGAGGTCTCCCCGGCCCGCCCGGTCGACGTCGGAGCGCCGTCCGAGGGCGGCCCGCTGGTCGCGATCCTCGACTTCGGGCTGAAGGCCAATATCGTCCGCAGCCTGCGGCGGCGCGGCGCTCGGGTCAGGATCCTGCCGCACACCGCGACGACCGGGGAGGTCCTGGCCGCGGAGGTCGACGGCGTCGTTCTCTCGCCGGGCCCCGGGGACCCCGCCCGACTGACCGCAGCGGTTTCCCTCGCGCGTGAGGCCATCGCCGACGAGCGGCCGCTGCTCGGCATCTGCCTCGGCCACCAGATCGTCGGCCGCGCAGCCGGAGCGGAGACGCGCCGACTCCGGTTCGGTCACCACGCCGCGAACCACCCGGTCCGCGACCTCGACACGGGGTTTGTCCAGGTCACGGCCCAGAACCCCGAGGTCCAGGTCCTCGGCGACACGCTGTCCTCGGGGAGCGGTTTCCGAGTCAGCCAGGTCAACCTGAACGACGGCTCGGTCGAGGGGTTGCGCCACGAGCGCCTGCCGATCGAGACCGTCCAGTATCACCCCGAGGGTGCGCCCGGCCCGCTCGACGCGCTCGCGGTGTTCGATCGGTTCGTCGCGGCCTGCGAGGTGCGGGCGTGAGACCCGCCAGCGTCCTGATCATCGGCTCCGGGCCGGTCGTCATCGGCCAGGCGGCGGAGTTCGACTACGCGGGCACGCAAGCCTGTCGCGCCCTGCGAGCAGAGGGCATCCGGACTGTCCTCGTGAACTCGAACCCGGCGACGATCATGACCGACCGCGACGTCGCCGACGCCGTGTACCTCGAGCCGCTGACGGTGGCGGCGATCGAGGCGGTCATCGCCCGCGAGCGGCCGGACGGGCTACTGGCCGGGCTCGGCGGCCAGACCGGGCTGAACCTCGCGACCCAGCTCGCCGACCTCGGCGTCCTGGACCGTCACGGCGTCCGGCTCCTCGGCACGCCGCTCGAGGCGATCCGGATGGCCGAGGATCGCGAGCGCTTCCGGGACCTGCTCGACCGCATCGGCCAGCCGTACGCCCCGAGCGCGATCGTCGAGGGCGACACGGAAGCCGCCCGCCGGTCATCGGCCGACGCGGCCCTGGCCGAGATCGGCCTGCCGGCCATCATCCGGCCGGCGTTCACGCTCGGCGGGACCGGGGGCGGGATCGTCGAGACCGAGGCCCAGTATCGCGAACGGGTCCGGGCCGGCCTCCGGGCATCCCCGATCGGCCAGGTCATGGTCGAGCGCTGCCTCGTCGGCTGGCAGGAGATCGAGTACGAGGTCATGCGCGACGCCGACGACACGTGCATCGCGGTCTGCTCGATGGAGAACGTCGACCCCCTCGGCGTCCACACCGGCGACTCGATCGTCGTGGCCCCGGTCCAGACGTTGCCCGACGCGGTTCACCAACGGCTCCGCAGCGCGGCGCTGGCGATCATCCGGGCGCTCGGCGTCGAGGGCGGCTGCAATGTCCAGTTCGCGCTCTCGCCCGACTCGACCGAGTACGCCGTCATCGAGGTCAACCCGCGGGTCTCCCGCTCGTCGGCCCTGGCCTCGAAGGCGACCGGCTATCCGATCGCACGCGTGGCCGCCCAGATCGCCGTGGGCCGGCGCCTGGCCGAGATCCCGAACGTCGTCACCGGTACGACCGTTGCGGCGTTCGAGCCGGCGCTCGACTACGTCGTCGTGAAGCTTCCCCGCTTTCCGTTCGACAAGTTCCCGACCGCCGATCGGAGCCTGGGCAGCCAGATGAAGGCGACCGGCGAGGTGATGGCCATCGACCGGACCTTCGGAGCGGCGCTCAACAAGGCGCTCCGGGGCCTCGAGCAGGCCGGCTCTGGACCGCTGGCCGAGGATCCCGCCTGGCGTTCGACCGTCGACTATCTCGCGGCGGCCCTTGGACGGGCGTCCGGCGGGGACGAGCGGGACCCTGCGGAGCCCATTCGCTGGCTCGACGAGCGCGGCGGGGCCTGCGAGTCGACGCGGCTCGCGGAGCGCTCGGCCGCGCCGATCGTCCTCCGCCGCTTCCTCGCCCCGTCCGACGATCGGCTGTGGCGAATCCTCGCCCTGCTCCGGCGCGGCGTGGCCGAGGACGCCGTTCGCGAGATGACCGGCATCGCGCCGTGGTTCCTGGCCGAGCTGGGGCGGAACGTCCGGCTTGAGGGCGAGGTCCGGGCGGCCGGGGCGACGCTGCTTGAGCCCACCGACGAGCGGGCGGCCGCCCTGCTCGCGACGGTCAAGCGGGCCGGCTTCGGGGACCGCGAGCTGGCTGCCCTGGCCGGCGTCGAGACGGATGCCGTCCGTGCCGCCCGGGCGGCGCTGGCTCTCGCGCCCGGCTACGCCATGGTCGACACCTGTGCCGCCGAGTTCGCCGCCGAGACGCCGTACTTCTACGCCACCTACGCCGCGGCCGGCTCGGAGCCCGAGGCACCGCCGGTCGACCGGCCGGCCGCGCTCGTCATCGGCAGCGGCCCGGTCCGCATCGGGCAGGGCATCGAGTTCGACTACTGCGCGGTCAAGGCCGCAGAGTCGCTGCGCCAGCTCGGCTGGTCGGCCGTGATGGTCAACTCGAACCCCGAGACCGTCTCGACAGACTTCGACGCCTCGACGCGGCTGTACTTCGAGCCGCTCGATGTCGAGAGCGTGCGCGGCGTCGTGGAGGCCGAATCGGCCGCCTGCGAGCCGCTCGCGGCGATGGTCGCCTTTGGCGGCCAGACCCCGCTCAACCTCGCGGCCCCCCTCGCCCAGGGTGGCGTGCCGCTGCTCGGGTCGGACCTCGACGCGATCGACCAGGCGGAGGAGCGGACCCGCTTCGCGAACCTCCTCGACCGCCTCGGGATCCCGCAACCGGAAGGCGGGATGGCCCGCTCGGTCGAGGAAGCCCTGACGCTGGCCGACCGGATCGGCTACCCGGTCATCGTCCGGCCGTCGTTCGTCATCGGCGGGCTGGCGATCGATTTCGCCTACTCGCCCGAGGATCTCGTCCGTCAGCTGGCCGCGGCGACCGTCGTCGACCCGGACCGACCGGTCCGGATCGACCGTTTCCTCGAGGGCATCGAGGTTGACGTCGACGCCGTCTCGGACGGCGAGCGGGTGCTCATCCCCGGTCTGCTCGAGCACGTCGAGCGAGCCGGCGTCCACTCCGGCGACTCGGTGGCCGTGTTTCCGCCGCGGAGCGTCGGCCAGGCTGACCAGGGCCTGATCGTCGAGTCGATGGGGCGCGTCGTCCGGGCGCTGGGCGCGCGCGGGATCGTGAACGCCCAGTTCATCGTCCGCGACGACGGCGTCTACCTCATCGAGGTCAATCCGCGGGCCTCCCGAACGGTGCCGTTCATGTCGAAGGTCACCGGCGTGCCGATGGTCGACCTCGCGGTCCGGATCGCGCTGGGGGCGAGCCTGGCCGATCTCGGCTGGCCGGGCGGCCTGTTGCCGCCCCCGGGGTTCGTGGCGGTCAAGGCGCCGGCGTTCTCGACGGCCAAGCTGCGCGGTGTGGACCCATCCGTCGGACCGTTCATGCAGTCGACCGGCGAGGTCATCGGGATCCACGAGGACGCGCGGGTCGCGCTGGCCAAGGCGCTGCAGGGCGCCGCGCTCGTGCCGCCGCGGGCCGCCGCTGCGGCGGGCGGGGCGGCGGCAGCGGACGGCCCGCTCGCGCTCCTCTCGATCGCCGACCGCGACAAGGCCGTGCTGCCGCGGCTCGGCCGGGCCCTGCTCCGGGCGGGCTACCGGATCGCAGCGACTGCCGGGACGCGTCGCGCCCTGGCCGAGGTTGGCATCGAGGCCCAGCCGGTCGCACGCATCGCCGACGAGGCCGGCGTCACGGCATCCGACGGCTCGCCGGCGCCGGATCTCGTCTCGCTGATCCGCTCGGGCGAGGCGCGGCTCGTGGTCAACACGCCGACGCCGCGCAGCGGCGCGATCCGCGACGCGGCGGAGATCCGCCACGCGGCCATCGACGAGGGCGTGCTGTGCCTGACCGCGATCGAGACGGCCGTTGCCGCGGCGGAGGCCCTCGACCCGGCCATCGAGCCGCGCGTCGCCGAGGTCAGGTCGCTGGCTGAATGGCTGCCGAACGGTCGGACCGGCGCCGACGGTGAGCCCGCGTCGACGGCGACCGGAGCGCCGCTCCTCGTCGGCTGACGCCCGGCCCGGCCGGACGCGATAGCATCGCCGCGATGCCCGTCCCCCGAGTCGAGTTCACTGAGTCGCGCATGCCCAACGGACTGCGGCTGATCATCGCCGAGGACCACCTCGCGCCGGTCGCCGCGGTGAACGTTTGGTACGCGGTCGGCTCGAAGCACGAACAACCCGGCAAGACCGGGTTCGCACACCTCTTCGAGCACGTCATGTTCCAGGGCTCGGCCCACGTCGGGAAGGCCGAGCACATCGCGCTCATCCAGGCCGCCGGCGGCACGATGAACGGCACGACCTGGCTGGACCGGACGAACTACTTCGAGACCGTGCCGTCCCACCAGCTCGAGCTGGCGCTGTGGCTCGAGGCCGATCGGATGGGCACGCTCCTCGAGGCGCTGTCGCAGGCCAACCTCGACAACCAGCGGGAGGTTGTCAAGAACGAGAAGCGCTGGTCATACGACAACCGGCCGTACGGTTCGTGGGTCGAGAAGACGCTCGGCTCGCTGTTCCCCGACGGCCACCCATACCAGCACCCGACGATCGGCTCGATGGACGACCTCGACGCGGCCTCGCTCGGGGACGTCCAGGCTTTCTTCCGCCTCCACTACGCCCCCAACAACGCCGTCCTCTCGGTCGTCGGCGATGTCGAACCGGAGCGCGTCCAGGGCTGGGTCGCGAAGTACTTCGGGGGCATCCCGGCGAACCCGGCCCTGCCCGTGCCGCTGCCGGACATGCGTCTCCCGCCGGTCATCGGCGAGGAGGTGCGCACGATCGTGCCGGATCGCGTCCCGCTGCCGCGGATCTACTGGGCCTTCCGGTCGCCGGTCTTCGGCGATCCGCGGCTCGACGCCCTCGACCTCACCGGCCAGATCCTGGCCGGCGGCAAGGGCAGCCGGCTGCACCGGCGCCTCGTCCGCGAGGCGCGCCTGGCCCAGGACGTGTCGCTCTTCTCGATGGGCCTCGTGGCCGGAGCATCGGTCACCGCGGGCTGGGCGACGGCTCGTCCGGGGGTCGCGCTGGAGCGGCTCGAGGCGGCCTTCTGGGAGGAGCTGGAGCGGCTGACCCGCGAGCCCGTATCGGATGACGAGCTCGAGCGGGCGAAGGCACTGACCGAGGCGGATGAGCTGGGCGCGCTGCAGCGGGTCGACGAGCGGGCCGATCGGCTGTCGATGTACGCCACGCTGTTCGACGACCCGGACCTCATCAATCGGATGCTGCCGCGCTACATGGCGGTCACCGCAGCCGATATCCAGGCGGTTTGCACCGACGTCTTCCGGCCCGACAACCGGGTCGTGCTGACCTATCTGCCGGCCGGCAGCGAGGCCGACGTGCCTGGTGGCGCGGAGGCCGCGGCATGAGCGGCCAGGTCGTCGTCGCCGACCGGCCGCGTCACTCGGATCCGCGACCCTACAGCTTCCCGGCGTTCGAGCGCCTGGAGCTACCGAACGGGCTGGGCGTCATCGGCGTGCACCTGCCCGGCCGCGGTCTCGCGTCGGCCAGCCTGGTCATCCCGGCAGGGGCAGCCGACGAGCCCGAGGACCGGGCCGGTGTGACGGCCCTGATGGCCCGAGCCCTGACCGAGGGAACGCAGCAGCGGAACGCCGTCGAGCTGACCGAGGCGGCCGAGCGGCTCGGCGCCTCGATCCACGCCGAAGCCGGCTGGGACGGCCTCTCGGTCTCGGTCGACGTGCCCGTCGCGCGCCTCGGCGCGGCACTCGACCTGGCGGCCGAGGTGATCGCCGAGCCGACGTTCCCAGAGGCCGAGGTCGAGCGGCTCCGCGACGAGCGCCTCAACGACCTGCTGCAGGCGCTCGCCGACCCTCGCCGGCGGGCCGACGACGGCTTTGTCGAGACGATCTACGCCGACGGGTCGCCGTACCGCCGGCCGTCCGGCGGGACCCGCGAGACGGTCGAACGGCTCGACGCCGCGGCCTGTCGCGAGATCCACACGCGCCGCCTCGATCCGGCCAGGATGACGCTCGTCATCGGTGGTGACCTGAGCGGTCTCGACGTCGTCGAGCTCGCCACTTCGTCGTTCGACCGCCTCGGGCGCAGCGGAGCCGCCGAGGCTCCAGACACGCCGTCGGTCGCCGTGTCTGGGAGCGAGCGGCTGATTCGGATCCTGCACCGGCCGGGCGCCGTCCAGACCGAGATCCGGATCGGCCACGTCGGCCTGCCGCGGCGCATCGCGGACTTCCATGCGCTCTCGGTCATGACCGCGATCCTGGGCGGGCTGTTCAACTCGCGGTTGAACCGCAAGCTGCGCGAGGAGAAGGGCTACACCTACGGCGCCGGTGCCGGGTTCGAGCTGCGGCGCGCGGCCGGTCCGTTCGCCGTGCGCGCCGCGGTCAACACCGACGTCACGGTGCCGGCGGTCGTCGACGTCATCGCGGAGCTGGAGCGGATGCGCGGCGGCCCGGTCGAGGACGCCGAGCTCCACGCCGCCCGCGACTACCTCGTCGGCGTCTTCCCGCTGCGGTTCGAGACCCCGCCGGCCGTCGTCGGCGCGATCGCCGGGCTGATCGTCCACGGCCTGCCGTTCGACGAGCTGGAGCGCTACCGGCCCTCGATCGAGGCGGTCAGCCAGGCAGAGGTGCTCGCGGCAGCGAGGAGCCACGTCCGACCGGACGAGGCCGCCATCGTGCTCGTCGGAGACGCTGACGCGTTCCTGCCGACACTCGAGGGCGCCGGCCTGGGGCCCGTGGTCGTCGAGCGCGAGGCCCTGCCGACCGGGGCAATGTCACACGGCTAGCACGGTGCCGGACGACCCGGCCGCCGCCGAGGCCGCCTGAAACCTTCCCGCACGGCCCTGCCTCAACCCTGGTAGCGGCTGGTCAGATGACCGGCGGAGGAAAGGCAAGAACCCAGATGCTCACCCGGATCACCACCGCGGCCCGCCCGTTGCTCGTTGCGGTCGTCGCGCTGTTCCTCATCGTGGGGGCGGCCCTCGGCGCCAACCGGCTGCTGTCGAGCGGCCCGTCGCTGGCCGGCTCCGACGACGGCGCGAGCGCGACGTCGTCGTTCGAGCCCGACGAGACGTTCGAGCCCGACGAGACGTTCGAGCCCGACGAGACGTTCGAGCCCGAGGGCGCAGGCGAGGACGACGACGCGACCGCCAGCCCCGGTTCGACGTTCGAGGACGAGGACGACGACGAGGACGAGGACGACGACGCGACCGCCAGCCCCGGCTCGACGTTCGACGACGACGAGGACGATGACGATCACGACAGCAGCGGACCCGGTGGCGGCGGCGATCACGACGATGACGACGCCTCCGAGAGCCCGGACGCGTCGTTCGACGACCACGGCGGGGACGACTGATCCGACCGCTGTTGTGCGGTCGTACCCCTCCGGAAGGTGACGAACGTCAGGTCATGGAAACCGCCCGTTGTCGTCACGATGGCGTTGCCGCCGGACCGCACCTCCGGCGCCATACCGGGGAGGCCAACCATCGCCACTCGCACGTCGACCCAGCTGGGCGCCGTGTCGTCGTCCGACCTGGAGACGGCCGATGATCTCGTCGTGGCCAGCTCCGTGCTCGACGGCGACCGGGACGCGTTCCGGATCCTGGTCGAGCGAGAGTCCGCGGCCGTCGTACGGGCCTGCTACCGCGTCCTCGGCAACCAGCACGAGGCCGAGGACGCCGCGCAGGAAGCGTTCGTGATCGCGTACCGCTCGCTTGGTTCATGGCGCGGCGAGGGCCCGTTCGGGGCGTGGCTGGCCCGGATCGCGGTCCGCCTCGCGGTTCGAGCCGCATCGCGCCGCCGGCTCGTGCCCTGGGCGCAGCCGAGCGATGATCTCGAGGATCGGCGGCGTCCGGTCGGCGTGGCCGGCGCCCCGGAGCCGGAGCACGAGGCGCTCCGAGCGGAGCGGGCCGCAGTCATGCGGCGTGCGGTCGCGGCCCTCGACGAGCCATATCGAGAGGTCGTGGCCCTGCGCTTCTTCGCCGATCGCTCGCTCGACGAGATCGCGACCCAGACCGGCCGCCCGATCGGAACCGTCAAGACGCACCTGCGACGCGGCCTGCTGCGGCTGCGGGACAGCCTGGCCGGAGGCCCACCGTGAGCGGGCGAGTCGGGTTCCCGGGCCTGCTAGGCGAGGACACGCGCCCGTTTCCGCTTCACCCGGACGAGCTGTCCGGAGATGCGGTCTCGGCCCAGGAGCTCGGCGGGGCGCTCGAGGCGGCCAGGGCGCTCGAAGCCAGCGCGGTCGCTCCGCCGGTTCGCCCGAGCGCGGATTTCACCGATCGGGTCATGGCCCGCTTGCAGGGCGAGCCGACGCCCGGCCCGATGGGCTATCTCGCTCCCCTTCGACGCCTTGGGCTCGGCGGCCTGCTCGCGAGCATCCGCCTGGCGTGGGCGGTCATCGGCCTGGGCTCGCGGCCGCTCGGCGCCAGGGCCGCGGCCCTGGCATATGTCCTCGCAGTCGTGCTGATCGGCAGCTCGATCACGGGTCTCGCCGCGTACGGCACGGCCGGGGCGCTCGGTCTCTTCGACGGTCCGGACGCCTCGCCGTCGCCGACGCTGCCGCTCGAAACGCCGGGGCCGGTCGTCGCGCCGTCACCGACGGCGGTACCGAGCCCGCCGCCGTCGAGCGAGCCGAGCCAGGAACCCTCGGCGACCGAGTCGCCGGAGCCGGAGGAGTCCGACGACGGCCACAGCGGGGCCGGAGCCACGCCGCGCGAGACCGGCGACGACCACGACGCCGAGACGCCGCAGCCGTCGAAGACGCCGCAGCCGTCGAAGACGCCCGAGTCGACTAGGACGCCTAGTCCCAGCGCCAGCGACGACGACGACTAGGCCTCGTCCTCGGCGTCGCCCGAGCCCTCAGCGAGTGCGTCCTCGTCACGAGCCTGCGCCGCCTGGGCCTGGAGCGTGGCGGTGCGACGCTCGGTCGAATCGGCTCCGCCGAGCTTGATGCCCTCGGTCGCCACCCCGAGGATCTGGGAACGCTGCAGGAGCGCGAACGGGTAGCGCGTCGCGAGCTTCTGATCCGCGAGCCACCGGACGCGGACGTCGGTCATCGGAATGAACCTCGGATCGGTGGCATCGACGAAGGCCATGATCGAGCCGTCGCCGTGAATGTAGACGTCGCCGTCGATGAGGTGCGAGCGGGTGAAGACGACCAGTCGCTGGCGGGTCCGCTCGATCACCTTGCCACCCTCGCCGGCGGATGTTGGACGGTCCGCTTCCGGCTGGCCGACGACTGCGACGTCGTCGGGCAGCACGCGCAGCTCGGGCAGCGTGAGCCGGGTCGCCTCACCGGCGTGGGTCAGCACGACGGCGTTCCGCATCAACAGGTAGCCCTGGACGATGTTCACGAAGTCGGACACCCGCCGGAAGCGCCCGAGGTCAACCGTCCCGGCGACCCACAGCTCGGTGCCGATCAGCTCGAGGTACTGCTCGCCGGCCCCGCCTTCGTCATCCTCCGCCCACGCCGACGCCGTGGAGCCCCAGGCCTCGGATTCGCGGTCGAACGTCGGCGGCGTCTCGTCCCAACCAGCCATCACGATCCTCCCCGTCGTCCGGATTCCCGGACGTGGCCGCAGTCTGCATGATCGGAGCCTGGCGTGCACGTCGAGGGTCACCCGGGCCGCGGGTCGGCTACGCTCCGAGCGTGATCGTCGTCGGCACCGTGACGCCATCGGCCCCGGATCCGCCGGCCGTGCTCGCGATCGCGCGGCGCTGCGCCGCCGCCGGCGCTCGAACGGAGATCGTCGGCTCGCTACCGGAAGGTCCGGCCGAGGATCGGCGGCTCATCGAGCTCGCCACCGCGGGCGCCGGCCATGCCGCGCTGCGGCGCACCGCAGCCGAGCCGGAGCCGGCCGACGTCGACCTCGCGCTGCGCTACCTGCCCGATGTCCGTGTCATCGTGCTGGTCCGGCCGGCACGGCCGCTGTTGTCGGCGGCGGCGGTCGCCGCCGCCTGGTCCGGGGCCGTGCTGGTGCTCGTCGACGAGAGCGCCGGCCCGGACGACCTCCCGGTCGAGCCGCTCGTGCTGACGCCGCCGGACCAGGATCCCGACGAGACGTTCGCCGGCTTCGTGGCGGCCCTCGCCGTCCGCCTCGACGGCGGAGCCGATGCCCACCGGGCGTGGGACGAGACGGTCGCGGCCCTGGCCGCCGATCGCGTCGAGCGCGTCGGGGCCGAGGCTACGGCGCGAGACTGAGCCGCGCATCCAGGCCAAGGCCGGCCAGGTCCCCGGCGGGCGCCTCGAGCGCCCACCGGAACGGGGCCGGCGAGCGATAGCTCGGGCACGGCTCGACCTCGCAGACGGCCATCTCGAGCACCGTCACGAGCCGGCCGTCGGCGTCGAAGAACGCGATGTCGAGCGGGATCGGCACATCCCGCATGTGGAACGACGTCTCCACGGCCGCCGGATATGAGAACAGCAGGCCGCCGAGGGGGCCCAGATCGGCCACGCCCATCAGTCCGCGCTGGCGCGCACCGTTCGTGTTGGCGACCGCGACGCGGAGAGGGCGACCGTCGAGTGACACGGTCACGACCGCGAGCCCTCGAAGCGGGTCCGGAACGGGCTCGCTGGAGGAGCCCGGCGCGGGGCTCGGCGTGAGCGTCGCCGATGCGCTCGGCGCAGCCCTCGTGCATCCCGCCAGCACGGCGGCCGCCAGCATCGTCAGCACCGCCGGGAGCAGGCGGACACTCGGGCGGCGCGGCACGGCCGTCAGTCGTCCGGAAGGAGGCGCAGCGGTTCGCTGTCTCCGAGCGTGCCCGCCGGCAGCGCGGTCGACGAGACGCGCTCGATGAGCTCGGGCCCGTCGTTGCGAACCGAGTTGACCTTGCGGCTCACCGGGTAGGTTTCGAGCCACGCCTCGTCGGCGGGGACGAGCAGGCCCTTCAGCTCGGCCAGCGCGCCGCCCTCGGTGCGGGTCGGATCGAGCCAGCGGTCCCAGGCCGATTCGGGGATCACGACAGGCATCCGGCCGTGGATCGGGGACAGCTGGTCGTTGGCCGTGGTCGTGACGATCGTGAACGAGCGGATCACCTCGCCGGTGTCCTCGTCTTTCCAGCCGGCCCACAGGCCGGCGAGCGCCATCGGCTGACCGTCGCGCCGGACGACGGCGTACGGCTGTCGAACAGCGCCGATCTTCTGCCACTCGAAGAACGCGTCGGCGGGGACGAGGCAGCGGCGCTTCGCGAAGGCATACCGGAAGGCCGGGTTGCGATCGAGGCTCTCGGCCCGGGCGTTGAACATTCGGTTGCCGGTGTTCGGGGTCTCCGACCAGTGCGGGATGAGGCCCCAGCGGTAGGCTGCGATCGCACGCCGCTCGTCGCGCTGGACGACCACCGCCGCGTCGTCGGTCGGGGCGACGTTGAACCGGCCGCCGGGCGCGGCGACGAGGTCCTCGGCCTCGAAGATCTCGGCCAGCTCGGAGGTCGGACGCTCCTGGGTCATCCGTCCGCACATGCCATCTCTAGTATCGTCCGCGGCGATGGACGACCCCCGATTCGGCGGCCGGACGGACTCGGATCGGGTGTCCGGGACCGCCGCCGACGACCAGCTCGAAGCCGCGGCGACGACCCAGGGACCGTTGCCGGCCGCCGTCGCGGCGCGGCTCATCGAGCGCGGCCGTGAGCGTCTCGATCTCGGCGAGGCGGTCCTCGCCGCGACCGACTTCCGAAGGGTCATCGGCCACGAGGACCCGTCGATCAACGGCGCCGCCTGGCTCGGCCTCGGCGATGCGCTGTACCGGCTCGATGCGGAGGCCGACGCCGCGGACGCGTGGGCCTCGGCGACGCGACTGCGCGACAGCGCCGCGACCTACGACGCCTGGCGGAGGTTGGCCGGCGTGCGGGTCCGATCGGGCGACCTGCCGGGTGCCGTCGAGGCGTACCGCGAAGCCGAGCGGCGAGCGCCGCCCGAGGACCGCCCGGAGATCGCCGCCCGCCTCGGCTGGCTGGCCAAGGAGACGGGCAACGCCGGGGCGGCCTCGCGCTATTTCGCCCGCGCCCGCGGGGGAACCGTCTGGGGGCTCAGCCACCTCATCATCATCGTCACGGCGGTGATCTCGTTCGCGGCGCTGGCGGACGAAGGCCTGGTGCGGCTGCTGTGGCTGGAGCGCGGGGAGATCCAGTCGGGCGAGCTCTATCGCCTGCTCTCCGTGACGCTCGTCCACGGCAGCCTGATCCACCTCGCGTTCAACATGTACGCACTGTGGATCCTCGGCCCGATCGTGGAGATGGCATGGGGCCGTTGGCTGTTCATGGCCTTCTACATCCTGACCGCGCTGGTGGCGTCCACGGCCAGCTTCCTGTTCAGCGGCCTCCCGAGCGTCGGCGCGTCGGGGGCGGTGTTCGGGCTGGTCGGCGTGCTGATCGCCGGGACGCGGGCTCATCACCCGATGCTTGACCGTCGAGCCCGGGCGATCATCCCGCAGCTCGGGTTCCTCGTCGTCATCAACCTCGTGTTCGGATTCGCGGTCGGCGGCATGATCGACAACTCGGCTCATATCGGCGGTCTCCTCGCCGGCCTGTGGCTCGGGTTCCTCGTCCCGCCCGGCAAGGTCCCGACGCTCCGATCCGCCTGGCAGCACCCGCGCGGCGGCCAGCCGGCCGAGCGGTCGCCGCTGCTGGTCGCAGCGGGCCTGATCGGGCTGCTGGGCGTCATCATCCTCGGCCTCGCGGTCGGCGGCGCCACGCTCTGACGCCCGTGCCGCCGGGCCCGCGGGGTCGGGCGGTCAGCTCGGGGCGGCCGGCAGGGTGACGCCGACGCGCGCCCCTCGGCCCTCGAGGTTCGCGGCGTGGACGGTGCCGCCGTGCGCGACGGCCAGCTCCCGGACGATCGCGAGGCCGAGCCCGGAGCCGCTCCCGGTGCGCGATGGGTCGCCGCGCCAGAAGCGATCAAACGCGCGTGCCGTCGTGTCCGGTGGGAACCCTGGGCCGTCGTCGAGGACGTCGATCCGGATCGCCTCGGCGCCGTTCGGTAGCCGGTCGGCGGCGACCTCCAGGCTGACCGTCCCGCCGGCTGCTGCAGCGAGGCCGTTCTCAACGAGGTTGCCGAGCAACCGATCGAGGCCAACGCGATCGGCAAGTAGCGCCAGATCAGCTGTTGGCCCGGGCGCCGGACCCAGCAGCCCGAGTGATGTCCCGTCAGCGGCAGCGCGGGCGGCGAAGCGGGAGACGGCCGCCGCCGCGACCGCGCGGGCGTCCAGCCGCTCGAGCCGCAGTCCGTCTGCACCGGAGCGGATCCGCTCGACGGCTGCGAGGGCTTCGACGAGCTGGGCGAGACGGCCTGCCTCCTGCTCGATCGCGCCCGCTGCGATCGTGGCTTCCTCGCCAGTCGCGGTCCCGTCCCGGAGGGCCGTGGCGTAGCCGGCGATCACCGTCAGCGGCGTTCGGAGATCGTGGCGCAGGTTGGCGAGCAGCTCGGCTTCGCGACGCCGGGTCGCCTCCAGCTCGCCCAGCATCGCGTTGAAGCTGTCGGTCAGCGCTCGCACCTCCGCGGGCCCCTCGAGCGGGAGCTCGATGGCGGAGCCCGACGGCACGGCGGCCGCGGCGGAGGCGACGCGTCCGAGCGGTCGCGTCACGCTGCGCGACACGAGCCAGGCGAGCGGGGCGGCGACGATGAGGATCGCCAGGCCCGCGGCAGGAATCGCGCGGCCCAGATCGGCCAGCGCCTGGGCGCCGGAACGATCGAGCGTCACGAACGCCAGCGCTCGAGGCGCGGTCTCCGGGCGAGCCGCGCGGCGGACGACGCTCGCGACGTACAGGTACGTGCGGTCGTCCACCACGATCCGGCCGCGGACCTGCCCGCCCGGAGCGAGGTCGGCGATCGGGATCGGCTCGCCGACGGGTTCGCCGACGAGCGGTCGCAGGCGCCCATCGACCCCGACGACCATGACGTCGATGCTGCGGGCAGCGAGCGCGTCACGCAGCTCCTCGATGGTGCCGCGGAGGTTGCCGGCCGCGATGCTCTGGCGAACCTGCACGGTCACGCTGTCGGCCAGGTCGCCGAGGCTGCCGAGGGTCGCGTCGGCGTGGAGCCCCCGCAGGACGACGAACAGCGTGCCGCCGACGGCCAGCAGCACGGCCACGGCGAGGACGACGAAGGCGGCGACCAGTCGGCCGCCCAGCGTCCGCGGTTTCACGGCGGTGCGACGAGGCGGTAGCCGTAGCCCCGCGAGGTCTCGATGATTGGGCCGTCGGGCGCGAGCGCCTTGCGGAGCTCGGCGACGTGGACGTCGACCGTCCGCGTCTCGCCCGGGAAGTCGGTGCCCCAGACGTCCTCGAGCAGGACGTCGCGCGTCAGGACCACGCCGGGGTCGCGAGCCAGCGCTGCGAGGAGGTCGAACTCGCGCGGCCGGAGGGCCAGCCGACGCCCGCCGACGTGCGCCTCGCGGCGGCGAGGGTCGACCCGCAACGGCCCGACCTCGAGCGGACGGTCGAGCCGTCCGGGTCCGGATGCGCGGCGCAGGATCGCCTTGACCCGGGCGACGAGGGCCCGCGGGTTGAACGGCTTCGTCACGTAGTCGTCGGCGCCGAGCTCCAGCCCGACGATCGAGTCGACGTCGTCGGACCGGGCGGTGAGCATGAGGATCGGGGTCTCGCCGCGACGCCGGATCTCGCGGCAGACCTCGAAACCGTCGACCCTGGGGAGCATCAGATCGAGGATCACGAGGTCCGGGTCGTGGCGAGCGTGGAGCTCGAGCGCCCTTTCGCCGTCTTCCGCGGCGACGACCTCGAAGCCGTCCTTCTCGAGGTACAGCCGCACGAGCTCGACGATGTTCCGCTCGTCGTCGATGACGAGGATGGTCTTCACGGCCGCGAGGATACGCCCGGGTCCCGCCCGGACCGCCCGTCGCAGGTAAGAGGCGTGTAAGGCGGTAGCATCAGATCGATGTTCGCGACACTGCTGGGTGCGCTGCCCCGGCCGCCGCTTCCGGACGGAGGCCGGGGCGCGGTCGAGGCCGAGATCGAGGCCGCGGTCCGCGCCCAGGAGGAGGCCGGCCTGGAACCGATCACCGATGGGCGGCTGTCAGACCCGGCGAGCCCGGCGGTCGAACGGTGGCGGTACGCGGCGAGCCTGACCGACCGGGCAGTCAAACAGGTGTTGGTGGGCCCCTACGCTCTCGCGCGACGCCGCCGGGCGACGGGCCGGGCCGCGCGAGCTCGGATCGTGGCGCGGCTCCGGGCAGAGGTCGAGGCCCTCGCGGCGGCCGGCTGTCCGCTGATCGAGATCGAGGAGTCAGCTGCACACCGGATTGGCGACGACGCCGGGGCGCGAGGGCTGTTCCGCGAGCTGCACGCCGCGCTGAGCGACGGGCTCGAGGGTGCCCACCTGTCCCTCTCGATCGTCGGCGGCGCCGCCGACGGCGCGGGCGCGGAGACGATCCTCGCCCCCGGCTATGCGAGCTTCGCGTTCGATCTCATCGCCGGTCCAGACAACTGGCGGCTGGCCGCGCTCGTGCCGGGCGACCGCGGACTCGTCGCGGGCGCGCTGTCGGGCCGAGAGCGCAGCGACGAGCCGAAGGAGGTCCTCCTCTGGGCGGCCCATTACGCCGCCTCGACCGGTGGTCGCGGGATGGTCCGGGTCGGGCTCGGCTCGGCCGGCGGCTACCACTCGCTGTCCTGGGAGGTCGCGCTCCGCAAGCTCCGTCGGCTCGGCGAGGCGGCCCGGCTGGCGGCGCGGCCTCCAGGCCCGGAGCTGTCCAGGCAACTCGATCCACGGGCAGTCAGCATCCGCACGGCGGCGCTCGGCCACGACGCTCCGCCGCCGCCGCGCCGCCGGCGACCGCGGCCGACCGGCAGGTAGCGCTCCGGTCGGTCACCCCGGAGGCGATTTCCCGAGCGCCTCGAGGATCGCGGCGGCGGCTTCGTCGATCGAGGCCAACGCGATCTCGACACGGGCGTCCGTCGACCCCGAGAGCATCGCGTTGTAGGGGCTCTCACCAGCGTCGCCGACGCCGCGGAAGTCGGTCCGGAGCAGGACCGTCGGCTTGCCTCGAGCATGCGCGTACCCGCACTCCCAGGCCGTCCCCGAGTCGGGGTCAGGGCCGTCCATGATCGCGACGACCCCCTCGGCCCAGTCGAGACCGCGGAGGTTCTTCTCGAAGATCTGGCGCGGCGACATCGAGCGCGCCCGGGGCGTTGAGCCCTCGCCGCGGTCGGCCTGGCCGCTGTCGTCCAGCGGACCGCGCTCCTGGGGCAGGAAGACTTGGTGCCCGCCAGCCTCGAGGCGCGCCGCAAGCGCCTTGTTGAAGGCCCGCTCGGCGGACGTGAACAGGGGAGCGGCGAAGTACAGCTTCACGCGCGCTACGCTACCGGCCTCGCCCAGTCCGCACCAGAGGAGCGCGCACCCGTGACCGCCACGACGAGCCGGACGAGGTTCTGGCACGGCTTCGCCGACATGCACGTGATCGCCGATCGCGAGATCGTCATCGAGCGCGGCGAGGGCGCGCTGATCTGGGACACGAACGGCAAGGAATATCTCGACGCGACCGCCGCACTGTGGTACTGCAACGCGGGATACGGCCGGCGCGAGATCGCGGACGCCGTCGCGGCGCAGCTGACGCGGCTGGCCGGCTACTCGTCGTTCGGCGCCTACACGACCGACGCGACGCTGCGCGTCGCCGAGCGGCTGGCCGAGCTATCGCCGCTCGAGGACTCGGTCGTCTTCCTTGGCTCCGGCGGCTCGGACGCGATCGACACGGCGACGAAGCTGGCCCGCCGCTACTGGGACGTCGTCGGGCGGCCGGAGAAGCGGGTCATCGTTTCGCGCGAGCATGCCTACCACGGGATGCACGTCATGGGCACAGCGCTCGTTGGGATGCCGGCGATGCGGACCGGTTACGGGTCGCCCATGGTCCCTGACGTCGCCCAGGTCCCGGCGCTCGACGTCGCGGCCGTCGCGGGGCTGTTCGAGGAGCGGGGGACCGAAATCGCGGCGTTCGTCGGCGAGCCGGTGATCGGTGCGGGTGGGGTCATCCCGCCGACCGACGACTACTGGCCGGAGATCAACCGCCTGTGCCGCGAGCACGACGTCCTGCTCATCGCCGACGAGGTCATCACCGGCTTCGGGCGCCTCGGGACCTGGTTCGGGACGCAGCGGTTCGGCATCGAGCCAGACTTGATCACGTTCGCCAAGGGCGTGACCTCTGGCTACATGCCGCTCGGAGGGGTGCTGGTCGGGAAGCGTGTCCGCGCACCATTCTGGGACGAGCCGGTGGCAGGCGCCGTGTTCCGCCATGGCTACACGTACTCGGGCCACTCGGGCGCGGCCGCCGCGGCGCTGGCGAACCTCGAGATCATCGAGCGTGAGGACCTCATCGGCCGGGTCAGGGCGCTGGAGCCGGTGCTCGAGCGGGCCGTCAGACGCCTCGAGGGCGCCCCGCTCGTGGGCGAGATTCGGACGGTCGGGCTGACCGCCGCCGTGGCCCTCGCCCCGGACGTCCTGGAGCGCGATCCGACCGCGATCGACAAGGTCGTCGCCGCCG
>DATHRO010000095.1:0-8304 GCA_035465135.1 Candidatus Deferrimicrobiaceae bacterium | reverse complement strand
CCGAGCGAGACCCGCCGCAAGGCCACATCCAGCGGCCACAGCAGGAGCGCCAGGACCAGCAGCCACGGCCACAGCTCGGTGAACGACGACGTCGTGCGGAGGTCGTGGCGCCACGGGTCGGTCGGGCCGACGATCTCGCGTCCGCCGGTGGCCGCCCGGAGGGCGCCGAGGAACGGCTCGTTGGCTCCCAGCAGCCGGTACTCGGCGGCGACCGGCTCGACGAGCCCGACGGTCCGGCCCAGCGCCGGCGCTCCCGGCCGGGTCTGGGTGATGCGCACGGCATAGGCACCCGAGTCGATCTCGCCGAGGTCGGCCTCGTACACGCCCGGCGCGACCTGGTCGAGCTGGACGTTCAGCGTCTCGAAGTCCGGCCCCGTGATCGCGGCGAGGGTGTTGTAGAAGTCGCGCGGCGATCCATCTGGCTCCAGGCTCTCGACGTGGAGGCGGGTTTGTCCGGTCGTTGTCTCGAACCTCGCCTCGATGCCGCCCGCCTCCTCGCCCGGGAATGTCCACGCGACGAGCTGGCTGAAGAACCGGCTGAAGCCCTGCCAGCCGACCCAGTTGCGGGCCCAGCGCCCGGTCGAGTCGGAGGTCCAGGCCACCGACCGGCCGAGGCCGTACTGCCACTGCGCCAACAGGGGGTCGTCGCGAGCGCTGACGAGGACGGTCTGGGCCGCTGCCTTGGCGGTCGTGCCGTTGTAGCCGAGCAGGCGCGGGAAGCCCTCTTCGAGGCCGCGCACGATCGGCGACGACGAGACCTGGATCGGGAAGAACGACTCCTCGACGATCTGCTGGCCAGCGACCTGGGTCGTTTCCTTGAGGAAGATGTCGGGGATCGAGGCGACGTTGGCGGCGGCGTAGAAACGCCCGCCGCCCTGCTTCGCGAGCTGCTCGAGGAAGGGGTTCGAGCCGCCGCCGGCGCCGACGGTCGAGAGGGTGATCCCGGCGGCCTTCATCCGGGCCAGGATCGCCTCGTATTGCCCGGAGCTGGACCAGCCGTCGGTCAGCAGGATGATGTGGCGCCGGGTGGCGGTCGCCCCCTCGAGCGACCCGACCGCCTGGTCGAGGCCGGTGAAGATGTTCGTCTGGCCGTTCGGTGCGATGCCGCCGAGCTGGTCGCCGACATCTCCGACCTGGCCGAGGGGCTTGGTCTGGATGATCCAGTGGGCCCGCTCGTCGAAGGCCACGACCCCGAACTCGTCGCGCGCCGTCAACGCGGCCGCGGCGCGCAGGATCGCCTCCTTGCCGATGTCGGTCTTGCGGATGCCCTGGATCTGGCCGCCCCCACCCTGGTTGAAGGTGTTGCAGTGGCAGGCGTCCATCGAGCCCGACTTGTCGATGACGATGACCAGGGCGATGTCCGGCTCGCGCTCGCGGTTCCGGACGCCCATGTCCACCGGCAGCGTTTCCTCGATCGGCGTCTTCGTGTAGCCGCCGGCACCGTAGGCGTCTGGCCCGCCGACCATGACCAGGCCCCGGCCGAGGTCACGGACGTAGACCTGCAGGGCCGCCAGCTGACGATCGGTGAAGCGCAGCCGCGGGACGTCGACGACGACGATGCTGTCGTACGACAGCAGCCCGCCGAGGTCGGTCGGCAGGGCCTCCGGGAGGATCGAGTCGACCAGCTGGCCCTCGATCTGGAGCGTGGCGACGAGCTCGGCGGCCACGGCCGCGCTCCCAGCCAGGACGAGGATTCGTGGTTCGCCCTTGACGATCGTGTTCGAGTCGGCTCGGTCGTTCTCGCTGAAGGTGTCGCGGGCGGCCTCGACGACCGCCCGGAAGCGATGAAATCCGGGCTCCGTCGGCTTGACGCGGAACACCAACCGGTTCGCGCCGGGCCGAAGGTCGGTGCGCTCGGTGGCGACCAGGGCGCCGTCGGCGTACAGCCGAACGGTCGCCGGCTGGGCGACGCTCGACGCGATGTCGACGACCGCCTCGATCTCCTCGCCGAGCCGCGCGGTCGACGGCGTCGACAGCCGCTCGATCAGGACCTCGACGCTCCCCGCCAGGCCGATGACGCGGGTCTCGACCTGGATCCCGCGGGCCGCCGCGAAGGCGGCCTCGCGCTGGCCTCGTCCGGTCGTGTCGTTGCCGTCCGACAGCAGCACGATCCGCTTCTGGGCGGCGTCCGGGAAGAGGGCGGCGGCGAGGCGCAGCGCGGCGCCGACATCGGTCGCGCTCCGCGCCGGGATGCTGCGCAGGCGATCGATCTCGCGGAGCTCCTCGGGCAGCCGCTCGACGAGCGCGTCGCGCCCGAACGCGACGATGCCGGCCTGATCGCCCTCCGGCATCTCCTCGAGCGATTCGCGCAGGAAGGCCAGGGCGTCCTCGCGGCCTTCGCGCCCGACGCTGTCGGACAGGTCGACGACGAAGACCGTGGCCAGCCGGTCGACCGGCTGGACCAGCTGGACGCCCGAGAGGGCGAAGACCAGCGACGCGAGCAGGATCGCGCGCAGGACGAGCGCGGCGCGACGCCGGGCCGCGCCGACCCGGCGCCGGGCGGCCAGCCACGGCACGACGGTCACGAGCAGCAGCGGAACCAGCAGCAGCAGCCAGACCGGGCTCTCGAACCGAACGCCCATCAGGCGCGCGCCCCGCGGGCGCCCCGCCACAGCCGCGTGACCGCGTCACGGTGGTACACGAGCCACTCGACGAGGAGGACGGTGAGGACGAGCAGGACCACCGGCACCCACAGCTCGTCGCGCGCGACGGGCGGCGTCTCCGAGCCGGCGCCGCCGGTTCCGGGGGAAGCCGACGGGCCTGGCTCGGCGGTGGTGTCGGGCGTCGCGGTAGGGGTCGGGCTCGCGCCGGGCTGACGACCGAGGGCCTCGATCTCGGCCGCGGAGCCGAGGGCGATGTTGCTTTCGGCCACATCGAACAGGTCGACCGCGAATCGCAGCGGGGCGTTCGGGCCGACCGGCGGCGGTGTGGGACTCCCGCTCGGGCCCGGAGAGGCCGTCGGCTCGCTCGTTGGCGCGCTCGTTGGCGCGCCGGTCGGCTCCGGCAGGACTGCCACGGCGCTGTACACGCCGAGCTCGTCCGTCTGGCTGAAGACGATCGTGGCCGCACCGGGCGTCGGTGGCGCGAGCTCGACCGTCGAGCCGTCCGGCCTCGTCACCCGCAGGGCCGTCGCGCCGGCCGGCAACGGTAGCGACACCGGATCGCCGGGCGCGACGGCCGTTGTCGGGGCGGTCGACCCGCCCAGCAGCTCGCCGGTCAGATTGGCCACCAGGATCGGGAACGCGACCTGCAGCGGGAGGTCGGAGTTGCGCGGCAGGAAGGCCAGCACGCCGGCCCGCCGACCGTCGAGCTCGCCGACGTACAGCAGGGGCGCACCCCGCGGTCCCGGGATGACGGTTCGGGCCCAGGCCGGCAGCACGAGCCTCGATGCCCGCCCGATGTGGGTCGAGGTGAGGTCGACGTAGCGCAGGACCGGCTCGTCCGGCGAGAGGCTGCCGATCCCCGGGTCGGTCAGCGTGCCGGTGACGTCGCCGAGCAGGCTCGACTCGGGCGGCGCGATCGCCAGCACGGCGGCCGACGGCAGCTCGACCGGCAGGAAGCCCTCGAAGATGATCAGGTCGAACAGCTCTGGATGAGTGGCCGGGCCGTAGCTCGCCGGGGTGACGCCATACAGCTCGGCGTTCGGAAGGTAGGTGAGCGCCGTCTCGAGATACGGGTCGCCTTCGGAGACGAGCAGAATTCGGCGCAGCCGGTCGGGCGGGACGACGGCCCAAGCCCGGTCGTCGAGCGCGAGCGCGTCGGCGCTGCCGCCCGTCAGCCGGACCTCGATGATCGACGCCTCCCGCGGCACGTCGTCGATGACGACCTCCGTCCGCGTCTGTGGATCGATCGTCATGAGGTCCCGGGCCTCGAGCAGGATCCCGTCGCCGTACAGCTCCAGGCGCCGGCCCTCGACGGCCTCGATGTCGAGGTTGGCGACGCTGACGAAAACCGAGCGGGTGACGCCCGATGACGACGGCCGCACGGCCAGCGCAACGATCGCCTGGTTGTTGCGCTCGCGGCCGACCTGGAGGACCCGCACCGGATGGTCGAGCCGGGCCGTCGGCTTCGACGCGAGCGCTGCGTCGGTCGCGACGAGGATCTCGGCACTGCCGGACCGGGCGGCCAGCGCATTGGCGAGATTGAGGGCGTCGGCGAGGTCGCCGGTTGCCGAGCTCACGGTCACGCCATCGATTGCCGCCCGGACGCGGCCGAGGTCGGTCGTGCCGTTGACGACGACGCGCGCGGTCCGGCCGGCGGCGATGACGCTGACCTTGCCGTTGGCCGGGAGGTCGCGCAGCGCCTGGTAGATGCGCTCCTTGGCGACGGCCAGTCGGCTCGGGCCGACGTCCGTTGCGGCCATGCTGGCCGAGGTGTCGAGGACCACGACGACGTCACCAGCGAGGCCGGCCGGCCGCTCGAGGAACGGCCGGGCGGCCAACAGTGCGAGGAGCACGACGAGCAGCAGCTGGAGGAGCAGGAGCAGGCTCCGACGCAGCCGCTGCCACGGGGCATTGGCCTCGACGTCGGCGACGAGCCGCTGCCACAGCAGCGTCGAGGGCACGACGTGCGGGTCGCGCCGGAGCTTCAACAGGTACATCGCCAGCACGAGCGGGACGAACAGCAGGCCCAGCAACGCCAGCGGCGCGAGGAATGGCATCAGCGCACCTAGCCCAGCACTCGACGACGCCGCAGCTCGGCGAACACCAGCTCGGCCAGCGGCACGTCGGTCGACAGCGGCACGTAGGTCGCTCGGCGCTTCGCAGCCAGATCCGCGAATCCCTCGCGCCACCCGTCGAGGCGGCGCCGGTAGTCATCGAGCGTCGCAAGGTCGATCGTCACGTCGATGCCGCCGCCGGTCTCGCTATCGACCAGCCGCAGGTCGCCTTCGATCTGGGGGTCGAGCTCCTCGGGCGACAGGAGGTGTAGGACGATCAGCTCGGAGCCGGTGGCCGCGAGCTCGCGAATGACCTTGTCGGCTGCCGGATCGAGGAGATCGCTGAGCAGCACGATGACGCCGCGACCTTTCAGCTGCGCGCCGGCGTGCCGCGCCGCCGCCACGAGGTCCGTCACTCCGTCGGTGGCGTGGATGCCGGACAGCGCGGCCAGCAGCCGGAAGACCCGGCCGGAGCCGCGGAGCGCGACCTGGCGGCGGCCCGACCGGCCCGCCAGGCCGGTCACCGCGATCCGATCCTCCGAGGCCAGCCCGATGTAGCCGAGCGCCGCCGCGGCCCGCTTGGCGAACAGCAGCTTCGAGGGCTCCCCGGCAGCCATCGAGGCCGACGCGTCGAGCAGGAAGTGGATCGTGACGTCCTCCTCCTCGACGTACAGCTTGATGAACAGCTTCTCGAGGCGGGCGAGGACGTTCCAGTCGAGCAGCCGCAGGTCGTCGCCGAGGGTGTAGTCGCGGAAGTCGGCGAACTCGACCGACTGGCCGCGCCTGACCGACCGGCGACCGCCCTTGAGGCCACCCCGAACCGGCGCCCGCATGAGCACCTGAAGCCGCTCGAGCTGCCGCAGGAAGCCCTCGTCGAACACCGTCGGATCGAGGTCCGACGGCAGGAACGAGGGCCGCTCCCGTCCGGAGCCGGCGGGCTGGGCCTCGGGACCGGGATCGCGCATCGTCGAGATGGCCGACGCTGTGGTGCGGCGGCGCTACTCGACCGCCGGAGGCGTGACCGCGTCGAGGATCGAGCGGACGATCGCCTCGGGCGTGATGCCCTCGGCCTCACCCTCGAAGTTCAGGATCACGCGATGCCGGAGTGACGGCATGGCCACGGACCGGATGTCGTCGATCGAGACGTTGAAGCGGCCGTCGAGCAGGGCGTAGATCTTGCCGCCGGCGACGAGCGCCTGGGCGCCTCGAGGCGAGCCGCCGTAGCGGACGTAGTCCCTCACCAGCTCGGGCGCGCGCGGCTGGTCCGGGTGGCTCGCCGCCAGGATGCTCACGGCGTAGGCTGTGACGTGGGGCGCGATCGGGACGGCCCGGGCTAGGCGCTGCATCTCGACGATCTCGGCTGCGTCGGCGACCTTCGAGGTCGTCGGCACGTCCGCCCCGGTCGTCCGATCCATGATCGCGACGAGGTCGTCCTCGGACGGGAACGGCACCATGACCTTGAACAGGAAGCGGTCGAGCTGGGCCTCCGGCAGGGGATAGGTACCCTCCATCTCGAGGGGGTTCTGGGTCGCCAAGACGAAGAACGGCGGCTCGAGTGGGAAGCGCTGCCGGGCGACCGTGACCTGATGCTCCTGCATCGCCTCCAGCAGGCTCGACTGGGTCTTGGGTGTCGCCCTGTTGATCTCGTCGGCCAGCACGAGGTTGGCGAAGATCGGGCCCGGCTGGAAGCGGAAGATCCGCTTGCCGCCCTCCTCGACCAGGATGTTCGTGCCGGTGATGTCGGCCGGCATGAGGTCGGGCGTGAACTGGATCCGGTTGAACGAGCAGTCGATGACCTCACCGATCGTCCGGATCAGCATCGTCTTGCCGAGACCGGGCACGCCCTCGAGGAGCGCGTGGCTGTTGGCCAGGAGCGCGGTCAGCGTCTGCCGCACCAGCTCCCGCTGGCCGACGATGACCTTGCCGACCTCGCGCTCGATCGCGGTCGCTCGCTCGGCGAACGCCTCGGGCGTGAGGAGCGTGGCGGTCTCGGGGGTTGCTGCTGCTGCGCTTGCGGGCGCGCTGATGCTGTCCATGTGCTCCTCCGTTGGCCGCCCAGCGGCGCGATTCGTCACTGGCGCGGATCGAGCGAGCTGAAGTAGTCCCGCACGAAGTCCTTGATCGAGAGTGGGACGTAGCCCCGCTCGAGGGTCGTCAGTGCGAAGCCGTAGAAGTCGGCGTAGACCTGCTCGTAGCCGACGTACGACCCGGGATCGACTCCCGCGCCCTGCTGGTTGCCCTGGTAGCTCTGGCCCGAGCCGCCGCTCCCGGAGATGTACGACGGGTCGCCCGGTCGTCCGAGCCGATCGAACGGCGCGAAGACGTTGCCGAGGTCGCCACCGAGCTGCGACGGCCGGTTGGGGTTCACCGGCCCGCCGAGGCTGCCGGTGCCGCCGAAGCCCGAGCCCAGATACTGGGCGTTCGAACCGCCGCCGCCGATCGAGCCACTGCCCTGGCCACCTTGGCCACTCTGGCCGCCCTGGCCTCCCTGGCCACTCTGTCCGCCCTGGCCTCCCTGGCCACTCTGACCACCTTGGCCACTCTGGCCGCCCTGACCGCCCTGGCCACCTTGGCCACTCTGACCGCCCTGGCCACCTTGGCCACTCTGGCCACTCTGGCCACCTTGGCCACTCTGGCCGCCCTGTTGTCCGCCTTGCTGACCCGCCTGGCCTGGCTGCCCCGCGCTCGCCGAGAGATCGCGGCGCGCGTCCTGCAGCTGGTTGGCGGCGGCGGTGAGGTCGCGGTTCGAGGCCACGCGGTCTGCCGCATCTCCAAGAGCGTCGGCCAGCCGGTCGAGCGCCGCGGCGGCGTTCGCCGCATCACCCTGGGCCAGCGACTGGGCGGCGTCGCGAAGGGCCTGGCTTGCGCCGCTCCCGGCCTGCCCGGCCGCGCCCTCGAGCTCGGCGAGCTTGCGGCCGAGCTCGCGCCGCTCAGCGTCGGTCATGTCGTCGACCTTGTCCGCCAGGTCGCGCAGGTCGTCCGCAGCCTCCTTGGGGTCGCCGTCGCGGTTGGCGTCGGGATTGCCGGTCGCCGCGCGGGACAGCGAGCGGCTGAGCGACGACAGCGCCGCCGCCCGCTGCTCGTTGGCAGGATCGAGCTGCGCCCGCAGGGCCGCCTCGATCGAGCCGAGCTTGGCCAGGTTCGCGTCGAGCTGCTCGGGGTTGGCGCGCAGCTGGCGTGCCAGCTCGCGCAGCTCCTGGGCGAGACGTGTGCGGGGGTCGTCTGCCGACGCGCCCTTCTTCTCCAGCTCCTCGGCGAGCCGGTCGAGCCGCTCGGCCTGGGACCTGGCCTCTTCGCGCACCGCCTGCGCGCGTGCGATCGCCGCATCCTGCGGGTTCGGCAGGGCGAGAACCGGGGTCAGGACCAGGAGCGCGACCATCGCGGCCGCCGCAGGTCGCCGCGAGAAGCGAGGTCGGAAGAGCGGCACGTGCAGGGTCCGCAACGCCGTCAGCGCGTCATGCCGCTGGCGCCGGACGAAGCGCTCCAGCTCGGCGTCGTCACCGACCGCGGCGTCCTCGGCTCCCGCCGGCCGGCCGCGTCGGCGATCGCCGCGCTCCTGGTCCTGACTCCGGTGCTCGCCCTGCCGAACCCGCAGGTTGCGGCGATCGCACGCGCGCAGGCGTTGCGCGACGAGGCCAGGTCCCATG
>DATHRO010000094.1:0-5950 GCA_035465135.1 Candidatus Deferrimicrobiaceae bacterium | reverse complement strand
AGGACGTCGAGCCGGCCGTCGGTGAACGCATCGACGACGCGCTCGGCCGCACCCCGGCGTGCGACCACGTCGCGGTCGAGACGGCCGACCCGCAACGCCGGGAAGCGCTCCCGGACCTCGCGCTCGAGGCGTTCCGTGCCGCCACCGAGATAGCGGATCCGGGCCGAGCCGCAACGCGGGCAGCGCGTGGCGAGCGGCGTGGCGCGCCCGCAGTGGTGGCAGCGCAGCGTCGCGCCGGCCTGGTGGTACACGAGCGGCCGCGTGCAGTCCGGGCAGGCCTGGACGAACCCGCAGTCACGACACAGCACGACCGACGCGGTCCCGCGACGGTTGATCACGAGGATCGCCTGATCCTGCGGTCGGAGGGTCCCGAGCGCCTCGGCCAAGACCCGCGAGAGCATGCCGCTGTTCCCGGCGGCGAGCTCCGCTCGGAGATCCACGACCTCGACCGTCGGTGCCGCCCCGGCGAGCCGGATCGGAAGGCGGTGGCGACGGTAGCTGCCGTCCCGCGCCCGGCCCTCGCTCTCGACCGACGGCGTCGCCGAGCCGAGGACGACCGCCGCGCCGGCGAGACGGCCGAGCGTGACGGCCGCGTCGCGTGCCTGAAGGCGCGGCGTCCGATCGCTCTTGTAGGCGCCATCGTGCTCCTCGTCGACCACGATCAGCCCGACATCGTCGAACGGCGCGAGCACGGCCAGCCGCGTCCCGACGACGACGTCCACCTCGCCGCGTCGGATGCGACGCCACTCATCGGCCCGCTCCCCGTCGGACAGCCCGCTGTGGACCAGGGCGACGGTCGCGTCGAGGTCCGCGCGGACCCGATCGACCAGCGGCAGCGCCAGCGCGATCTCCGGCACCAGGACGAGCGCCGGTCGGTTGGCGGCCAGCACGTGATCGATGAGCTCGACATAGATAGCCGTCTTGCCGCCGCCGGTCACGCCATCGAGGAGCGTCGGAACGGGATCGTGCTCGGCGATGGCAACGGCGATCGCCTCGACCGCCGCGGCCTGCTCCGGGCTCAGATCGGCGTCTCCGGGTCGCCCACCGCGGTGCCCGGGAGCGCGCTTCGCCAGGGGGCGGCGCGGGCTCTCGCGCGTGTCCACCGTGACCAGGCCGCGCCGGAGCAGTCCGGCGAGGGCCGACGCACCGTGCCGCGCCGCGAGCTCGGGCCCGGGTACGCCCTCGGGGTTCGCGCGCAGCTCCTCGAGGAGGGCCTCCTGACGCGGTCCGAGGCGGCGCTGAGCGGCCGCCTCGATCGGCGGCGGCGCGAGGCGCACCCAGCGGATCCAGCGTGGCCCGGCGGAGGCGGCGGTGAGCGTCCAATCGAGCTCGAGGACGCCCCGGGCGGCGAGCCCACGGAGCCGGCGCAGGACGGCCGGCCGACCCTCGGGCGCAGTGAGCGAGCGGACCGGCCGGGGACCTCCCTCGAGCGCCATCACCACTGCCGCGTCGGCGGGATCCTCGACCGCCGCGAATGACGGTCGCAGCTCGGCGACGAGCTCGAGCCGCTCGAGCATCCCGGGCGGGAGCATCGCCCGCAGGGTCAGCGCCGACGGAGCCAGGTAGTGCTCCGCGATCCAGGCGGCCAGGCGCAGCGCGAGAGGCGGCAGGAGCGGGCCATCGGCCCTGATCCGGTCGGTGATCGGCTTCGTCTCGATGCCCGGCGCCGCGTGCCCGTCCCCGAGGACGATCCCGAGGGCCTGTCGACGGCCGAACTCCACGAGGACGGCCTCGCCGGGCTCGAGCGGCTCGAGGGACGGCGGCACGTGATAGCTGAACGGCCGGACACTCGCGGCCCCCGCGGCGTCCACCGCAACCTCCACGACGCGTCCGGCGACACGCGCCCCGGTCGGCGGCGCCGGCACGCTCAGACTCGAGTTCGGCGGTCCGGGTTGGCCGCCTTCTCGGCCCGAATGATCGCGTCGACCCGGGCCGCGGTCCGCTCGATCTCGCCGGTCTCGTTCAGCACGACGTGGTCGTAGTCCTTCTGACGGGCGAGCTCGAGAGCGGCGTTCCGCTGCCGGACATCGAGCTCGTCGGCCGACTCGGTGGCCCGGGCCTGGAGCCGGCTGAAGAGGTCCTCGAGGCTCGGCGGGACGAGGAAGACGAGCAGCGCGTCCGAAACCTTTTGTTTGACGACCGCGGCACCCTGGACGTCGATCTTGAGAACGACGTCGTGCCCGTCGCGAAGCGCCTGGCGGACCTCGTCCCTCGGCGTTCCGTACCAGTGGCCGTGGACCTCGTTGGCCTCGAGCAGCTCACCGGCCCCACGACGCTCGAGGAACGCCGCCCGCGACAGGAAGTGGTAGTGGACACCGTCCCGCTCGTAGGCGCGGCGGGGCCGCGTCGTGCAGGTCACGACGAAGTGTCGCGGCGGGTCCGACGGGATGGACCGAAGGGCGTTGATGACCGTGTCCTTGCCCACCCCCGACGGTCCCGACACGATCACCAGCAGCGCGCCCGGTGCGCCGGCGACGGTGCGCTCCGCCTTCATGCCGGCCGTCCCGGCGCAGCGCCGGCCCGCCCCGCGGCCCGCAGCCCCTCGAGCGCGGTGGCCAGCTCGGCCGGCAGTGGCGCCTCGGCGCGGATCAGCCGGCCGCTGCTCGGCGAGACCAGCTCCAACCGCCAGGCGTGCAGGAACAGGCGCTCCAACCCGGCCGGGCCGCGTCGGGCAGCTCCAGTCCCGTAGACCGGGTCGCCGGCGATGGGATGGCCGATGCCGGCGAGGTGAACCCGCAGCTGGTGGGTGCGTCCGGTGACGAGGTCGAGCTCCAGGAGCGTCCAGCCGTCGAACCGCTCGCGGACCCGGTAGTTCGTCGTCGCCGCCCGGCCGCCGGCCACGATCGCCATCCGGGTCCGGTGACCGGGATCCCGTCCGATCGGCGCCTCGATCCGGCCGGCCCCGGCAGTGACGGCCCCGGCGACGAGGGCCAGGTACGTCTTCTTGATCCGCCGGGCCTTGAGCTGTGCCTGGAGCGCGGCCTGCGCCGCGTCACTCCGGGCGACCATCAGGAGGCCGCTGGTGTCCCGGTCGAGCCGGTGAACGATGCCCGGCCGGAGCACGCCCGCGATGCCCGCCGTCGCGAGCGGCTCGCCGCGCCCGACGAGCGCGTTGACGAGGGTTCCCGAGGTGTGGCCCGGCGCCGGGTGGACGACCAGGCCGGCCGGCTTGTCGACGATCAGCAGATCGGGGTCCTCGTGGACGACGCGGACCTCGATGTCCGGCCGGGGCTCGATGCCCGAATCGGCTGGTGGCGGCAGCGCCAGCTCCAGCGCCGCCCCCGCCGGAACGATTGCGTTGGCCTTGAGCGGCCGGCCGTCGGCGGTCAGGCGACCCTCGGAGATGAGCCGCTGGACGTGGCTGCGCGACAGACCGGACAGGTCGGCGGCGACGCGATCCGCGCGCCGCGGTGCGGCATCGGCCGGGATGGTCATCCGCAGCGTCTTGCCGAGCTGTCCGGCCTCAACCATGTTCCGCTGCCGGATCGTCCTGCTCGCCGCCCGTTCGGCGCTGGACTCGTTCCGCGACCCACGGCCAGAGGCTCATCGCCAGCAGCAGCGCGAGCGAGGTGCTGATCGCTGCGTCGGCGACGTTGAACGTGTACCACCGAAAGGAGCCGAGCCCGGCGTCGATCCAGTCGACCACGTGGCCGAGACGGAGCCGGTCGACCAGATTGCCGATCGCGCCGCCGAGCAGCAGCCCGAGCGCCAGGGTCATCAGCGGGCTGCGGCCCGACTTTGCGTGGAACACCACGATCGCCGAGATCGCGACCAGCGACAGCAACGCGAACGGCACCGCGTAGCCACGCAGCAGCCCGAACAGGCCGCCGGTGTTCTGGGCATGGACGAGGCGGACCAGGTCGCCCACGACCGACGTTGACTGCCCGGGGCCGAGAAACGACACCAGCCAGGCCTTTGTCAGCTGGTCGACGATCGTGATGCTGGCCGCGAGCGCGAGGAACGGGATCCAGAGCGGGCGACCGACCGCTCCGTCGCTCACGCCGTTGTCGTCCCCGTGGGCACGGCAGTTCCGATGGTCGCCGTACCCGTCGAGAGCTCCACGGTGATCGGTGCGTTCTCGGGTCCCGGCGTTGCCGCGATCACGGCGTCAGCCGAGAACTCGGCGCTGCGCGTCATCAGCCGCTCGACAAGCTCGGGACTGAGGCCCTCATGCAGGACGGCCGGGGTCACTTGATCGACTTCGAGACCCTGCTGCTTCCGCGACTCATTGATGGCCCGAAGCACCTCTCGCTCGTCACCCTCGGCCTGCAGCTCGGGGGTTATCTCCGTGTCGATGACCACCACGAGCCCCTCGTCGTGGGCGACGGCCGTCCCCGGCCGGGGTGTCGCGAGAATCTCGACCTCGTCCGCCGCGAGCGTCACGGAGGCAAGCGACACAGCTCCGTCGGCGTGGATCTCGAATGCACCGTCACGGGCGGCCGCCATGACCGACGGGATCGCCGGCCCGAGTCGCTTCCCGATCTTCGGCAGCAGCGGCTTGACGCGGCGCTCGACGAGCTCCGACTCGTCGTCGATCCGCTCGATTGCCTTGACGTTGACCTCGTCGGCGATGAGTCCCAGCAGGGCTTCCTCCTCGGGCAGCTGGCCGCCCGGCAGGGCGAGCCACATCCGCGCCAGCGGCTGGCGGACCTTCAGTCCGGCGCTCGAGCGCAGGGTCCGCACGAGCTCCACGGCCCGCCGGGCGGTGGCCATCGCTGCCTCCAACTTCTCGTCCCGATGGCGGGCCAGCTCCTCGGCCGGCCAGCGAGTCAGGTGGACGCTCTCCGGCCGCCCCGGGGCGACCGTGACGACGAGGTTGCGGTACAGCGCCTCGGCCAGGAACGGCAGGATCGGGGCGAGCACCTGGCTCGTCGCCACCAGCACGGCGTGGAACGTCGCGAAGGCAGCGTCCCGGTCGGCCGGGTCGGCGCCAGCCCGCATCCGGTCTCGCGAGCGCCGCAGGTACCACGTCGACAGGTCGTCGATGAAGGCGCCGAGGGCGCGAGTCGCCGCGAGGGCGTCGTAGTCGGCCAGGCGCGCGCCGACCTGCTCGGCGGTCCATGCCGCCCGCGACAGGACCCAGCGATCGATCACCGGCCACGCCTCGGCGGCTGCGATCGCCTCGTCGATCCCGTGCTCCGGCCTCCAGCCGGCCAGGCGGGCGTAGGTCACGAAGAACGCGTAGGCGTTCCACAGCACCAGCAGCTCGCGGCGCGACTCGTCCGCGGTGTGCCAGCCGAAGTTGATGTTGTCCTCCGGCCGGGCCTTGGCGAACGTCCAGCGCATGACGTCGATGCCCATCCGTTCGGCGGCCTCGTCGAAGTCGATGGCGTTGCCCCAGCTCTTGTGCATCTGGCGGCCGTCCTCGCCGAACACGAGGGCGTAGCCGAAGATCGTCTTGAACGGCGGTTCACGGCGCAGGACCGTGCCCATCGCGAGCATGGAGTAGAACCAATTCCGGAACTGGCCGGGGAAGCTCTCGGTGATGAAGTCGGCCGGGTACCACTTCGACCAGTAGTCGGGATCCTCCCGGAAGTGGATCGTGGAGAACGGCACGATCCCCGCATCGAGCCAGGGGTTCCCGACGTCCTTGATCCGCTCGACCGGCGCCCCGCACCCACTGCAGGAGATCTTCACCGCGTCGACCCACGGCCGATGCGGCGTGTGGCCGGCGAGGACGTCGACCCCGTCGATGGCCCGCTCCTCGAGCTCCGCACGACCGCTCATCACGTCGATCGTGCCGCAGGCCCCGCAGTCGTAGATCGGCAGCGCCAGCCCCCAGTAGCGCTTCTTGCTGATCATCCAGTCGTGCATGTTGAGGAGCCAGTCGATCTCGCGCTCGTAGCCGAACGAGGGGATCCACCGGATCCGATCGACGACCTCCATGATCTGGTAGCGCAGCGAGGCCTCCACCTGCTCCGGGGTGAGGGTCTCGCGGGGCTGGTCGTAG
>DATHRO010000093.1:0-14561 GCA_035465135.1 Candidatus Deferrimicrobiaceae bacterium | reverse complement strand
TCGGCGATCCGGACGGCCGGCCAGGTCGTCGTGAGCAACCCGGACATGCTCCACGCCGCGATCCTGCCGCATCACACCAAGTGGTTCCAGCTGTTCGAGCAGGTGCGAGTCATCGTCGTCGACGAGCTGCATACCTATCGTGGCGTGTTCGGAAGCCACGTCGCGAACGTGCTGCGGCGGCTCTTGCGGCTGTGCAAGCACTACGGCTCGAAGCCGGTGCTCGTGTGCTGCTCGGCGACCATCGGGAACCCGGCCGAGCTGGCGGCCCAGCTCACCGGCCGGGCGCCGCGGCTGGTCGATCGCAACGGGGCGCCGTCCGGCGAGCGGCATGTCCTGCTCGTCGACCCGCCGCTGCTGGACCGCGCCAGCGGGGCCCGGCTGTCGGCCCTGACGCACGTCCAGCGCTGGGCCTTGCCGTTCATGCGGGCCGGCCGGCAGACGATCGTCTTCGGACGGGCCAGGGTCGCGGTCGAGATCATCCTGACCGGCCTGCGGGAGTCACTCCGCGAGCACCTCGGGCCGCGCAGCCGGATTCGCGGGTACCGGGGCGGTTACCTGCCGACGGAGCGGCGGGCGATCGAGCGCGGGCTGCGTGACGGCGAGATCCTCGGCGTCGTCTCGACCAACGCCCTCGAGCTCGGCGTCGACATCGGGGCCCTTGACGTGTCGATCCTGGCCGGCTACCCGGGCTCGGTCGCGGCGACGTGGCAACAGCTCGGCCGGGCCGGCCGGCGCCAGGACACGAGCGTCGGGGTCCTCGTGGCCTCGGGCTCGCCAGTCGACCAGTACGTCATCCACCACCCCGAGTTCCTGCTCGAGGGCTCGCCCGAGGAGGCTCGGATCGACCCGGACAACCTCCACGTCCTGCTGGCCCACCTTCGCTGCGCCACGTTCGAGCGCCCGTTCGAGCCCGGCGAGGTATTCGGCTCCACCGTGGTCGACGACCTCTTGGCGTTCATCGCCGAATCGGGCCACATCCGCCAGGCGCCGGACGGCCGCTGGTACTGGAGCTCGGAGAACTTCCCGGCGTCGGAGGTCAGCCTCCGGAGCGCCGCTCCGGAGAACGTCGTGATCATCGACAACACGCCGGACCGGCCGCGGGTCATCGGTGAAGTCGACCTGTTCGCCGCCCAGGTGCTCGTCCACACCCAGGCCATCTACCTCCACGAATCCACGCAATACCACGTCGATTGGCTGGACTGGGGGGAGCGCAAGGCCTACGTCCGGCGGGTCGACGTCGACTACTACACGTACGCCAACCGGGCGGTGACGCTCAAGCCGCTTGACGTGTTCGCGTCAGCCGATGCGGTCGGCGGTCGGCGGGTCCACGGCGAGGTCATGGTCGCGAGCCTCGTCACGCTGTTCAAGAAGCTGAAGTTCGGGACGGACGAGAACGTCGGCTGGGGCCCGATCGACTTGCCCGAGCTCGAGCTCCAGACGACCGCGTACTGGCTGACGACCGAGATGGCGGCCCGGGGCTGGAGGCGCGACGAGCTCGACGTCGCCCTGCTCGGGGCGGGGCGCGCGATCCAGGCTGTGGCCGCGGTCCTGCTGATGTGCGATCCGCGCGACCTCGGGCTCGTGACCCAGGTCCGGTCGCCCCATCACGAGGCGCCGACGATCTACCTCTACGAGGCGATGCCCGGCGGCGTTGGCCTGTCGGAGCGCCTCTTCAAGCGGCACGACGAGCTCGTAGCCGGCGCGCGCGAGCTCATCGAGGCCTGCGCCTGCCAGAGCGGCTGCCCGGCCTGCACCGGCCCGCGCCTCGATCCGGAGGTTGACGGCAAGGAGCTGGCGCTGCGACTCCTCTCGGCGCTCTCGACCGCGCAGTCGGCGGCCGCATGACCGTCGCCGACGGGCCGGCCCGCCTCCAACGCCGCCTCGCGAACCTCCGATCGACGATCCCCTCGCCACCGTCCGAGCCACCGCGCTCGGCGGGCCGAACGACCACGGTCGGGGCCGAGCGGCTGGCTGAGGCCGTCCACGGCGAGCTGGTCCGAACGCCCGCGGGGTGCTTCGTCCGGGTCGAGGCGCCGTCGACCCTTTTGCCGATCGACCGCGACCGCCTCGCGCGGCTGCCCGGGCAGCCGCCGCCAGACGCGCCGCTGGTGTGCCTCGACACCGAGACGACCGGCCTCGCCACGGCGGCCGGCACGCTGGCATTCCTCGTCGGGCTGGGCTGGTGGGAAGGCGGCCGGTTTCGGCAGGAGCAGCTGCTCCTGCCTGACCACGCCGACGAGCCGGCCATCCTCGCCGAGCTTGCGCGGCGGATCCCGGTCGGGGCCTGGCTGGTGACGTACAACGGCCGCGGCTTCGACTGGCCGCTGCTCGTGGCCCGCTACCGAATGGCCGGCTCCGGCCCGCCCGCCCACGCCGGTCACCTGGATCTGCTGCCGCTCGTCCGCCGTCTATTCCGGCACCGGCTCGGCGACGCGCGGCTGGAGACGGTCGAGACCGGCCTCCTCGGCCTGCGGCGTGGGCCCGACGTCCCCGGCTGGGAGATCCCCGGCCGCTACCTGGAGTTCCTGCGCGATGGCGAGCCGTGGCGGCTCGTCGACGTCGTTCGCCACAACGACGAGGACGTGCGATCGCTGGCTCGGCTCCTCGTCCACGTCGACCGCGCCTATGGGGACGAGGGTCGCTGGGCCGAAGCTCCGCCCGGGGACCTGGCGGGCCTCTCGCGGGCGTACGCGCGCGAGGCCCGCCACGAGGAGGCCCTCGCCTGCCTGGACGCCGCCCTCGCCGGGCTCGATCGCTCCCCGGTCGCAGACGTCGCTGACGCGTTGGCCGTGGAGCGAGCCCGACCGTCCCACGCCGCTCGGCCGGACGACGAGCCGTGGTGGTCGCCACGACGGCCGGCCGACTTTGGCGGCCGGCCGCGGCTTCGGACGGCCACGGGAGCCTGGCCGCTGGTCGACGCCGCCCGACTCGACGCGCCGTGGACCGACGCCCGGCTCATCGCCGAGCGCGCCCGCCTTCTCCGCCGCCTCGGTCGCCCGGCCGAGGCCGAGGCGGCCTGGCTCGGCCTCGCGAGCGGCGGAAGCGTCCTCGCGGCGGTCGCCTGGATGGAGGTCGCGAAGCTCCGGGAGCACCGCCTGGCCGACCTCGAAGGCGCCCTCGCAGCGACGCTCGCCGGCCAGCGCGTCGTGGAGCGTCAGGCGTGGCTCGGACGCCCGCTCCCGCGCCTCGAGGCGGCGCTGGCCCGACGGTCGACACGCCTGCGCGCGCGGGCCAGGCGACGTCGGATCGCAGCGAGATCCGGCACGCTCGCGATTCCCGGCGCCTCGACCGACAGCGAGGCGGCGGCGGCCGCGAAGCGCAACTCCCGGGCAGCCCGGGCGCCGCCGCGCCCGCTCGCCAGCCGCGGGTCGAGCCGGACCGCCAGAACGGCGGCGAGGAAGACGTCGCCGGCGCCCGTCGGATCGACGACGCGCTGCGCTCTGACCGCCCGATACCGGCGGAGGCCCCGAGCGCCGGCGCCCGCCTCCGGCGCGATCGCCTCGCCGCCCTCCTCGCCGGCCGTTACCAGGATCGTTGCCGTCGCAGCGGACTGACGGATGACCGCATCGGCGGGAAGGCCCGTCGCCAGGTCGTCGCGGCTCAGGCTGATGAGGTTGGCGCGCCGCAGGAGCGCCGAAGGCGACGGCGCCAGCGGTCGGACGAGGGCCCCGGCTCGGAGGTCGCGCAGGAGGCCCTGTAGCCCGAGCGCGACGAGGGCGCCCGGCGGCGCAAGCGCCAACCACGCGTCGTCCAGCTCGGCCGCGACCGGCGCGAACAGGACCGCGGCGGCGTCCGGCTGGGTCCGGGAGGCCGCGCCGGGCGGCAGCGACGACGCCGGCGAATGGCACCGCTGCCGTCGACCGGCGGGCGTCTCGAGGTTCTCGAAGATCGGTCCACGCGCGAGCGGGACGCGCTCGACAACCGCGCCGGCGGCGTCGAGGTGATCGAACTCCGGCGCTGCGGCTGCGGCGGAATCGACGCCGACGATCGCGTGGACCCGGAGGCCGAGACGGGCGAGCGTCAAGGCCGAATATGTCACCGCGCCGCCGAGCCGCCAACCGCGCGGGTCCCCGGCGCTGACGTCGCGTGACGCCGCACCGACCACGGTGACGAGCGGGATCCGCCTGGGGGTTGCGCCGGCGGTCGGGTGTACCCTCATCGCTCGAGTCCCCCACCCTGTCCTGGAGATCCTGGTTGTACTTCTACGAGCTGCACGAAGGCGACGACGACATCTTCTCCGACCTGCTGCTCGTCCATGACGAGCAGTTCGCGCCGGAGGACTTCTTCGAGCTCGTGCAGGGCATTCGCCGACGCGTCCAAGCGGGGTATGAGGACGACACGCTCATCGAGGCGATCGCCCGCGAGCTGGAACGGGACCATGGCTTCACGTTCGTTTCCGACGCCCGGCTGTCGGCCTCGGTGCACGTCTCGCTGGACGACGCGGAGAACCGCCTCACCACGCTCGACGACGAGCTGCTCGAGTCCGAGGACTACCGCACGATACTCGCCGAGTTCGACCTCGATGCCGGACGGAACTAGCGGCTGAACAGGATCTCGATGACGTCGCCGTCCCGGACGCGATAGGCCCGACCCTCCGACTTCAGTTGGCCGTGGCGGCGGGCCTCGGCTGTCGAGCCCAGGGTCACGAGGTCTTCGTAGGCCACGACCTCGGCCCGGATGAAACCCTTGGCAAGGTCGGTGTGGATCGCCGCCGCCGCGTCGACCGCAGTCGCGCCGTCGGGCACCGGCCAGGCCCGCACCTCGTCCGGCCCGGCAGTCAAGAACGAGATCAGCCCGAGGAGCTGATAGGACAGGCGGATCACCCGCTCGAGGCTCGACTCGGCGATCCCGAGCTCCGCCATGAACACCGCGGCATCGGCGGGCTCGAGCTCGCCAAGCTCCATCTCGATCCGGGCCGAGAGATGGTCGACGAGGGCGGCGCGGTGGTCGTAACCGGCCCTGACCGAGGAGGCCAGCGACGGCGCCCCGGCGAGATCCCCTTCGCCGACGTTGAGCAGCACGAGGACCGGCTTCTCGGTCAGGAACCGGAAGCCCCGGACCGCCGTCGACTCGTCGTCCGCGAGGCCAGCGTCGCGGATCGGCCGGCCGGCCTCGAGCTCGCCCTTGAGCCGCCGCAGGATGACCTCCTCGCGCTCGTTGGCCTCGCGCTCTGCCGGCGTCCCGTGACGGCCGCTCGTCGTCAGGCGCTCGAGCCGCCGCTCGACGATCGCGAGGTCGGCCAGGATGAACTCGAGGTCGAGGCGCTCGAGGTCGCGAGCCGGGTCGACCGAGCCCTCGGGATGCGGGACGGACGGGTCGTCGAACGCTCGCACGACATGGAGCAGCGCGTCGGACTCCCGGAGGCGGGCGAGGTGATCTGCCGGCAGCTCCTCGGTGCCGACGTGGCCTTCATGGGAGGGCGGCGGCGCGGGCAGGTCGACGTAGGTCACGTCGGCATGGACGATCTTCTTCGGCTTGAAGATCTCGGCCAGACGGTCGAGGCGCTCGTCGGGCACCTTGACGACCCCGACGTTGAGCGTCAGCGCGCCGTAGCCGCCGGTCTCCGCATGGCCCCGGGTCAGGGTGTTGAAGACCGTCGTCTTGCCGCTCGCCGCCAGCCCGACGATCGCGATCTGCACGGGGCCTAGTAGCCGGCGCTCGGGTCGACGACGTTGCGCAGGGGCTCGCCCCGGCTGAATCGCCCGAGGTTGTCGCAGAACAACTCGATGCTGCGGTCGAGCACGCGCGCCGACGACCACGCGGTATGCGGCGTGACGATCACGTTCGACAGCTCCCAGTACGGCGACGAGGTCGGCAGCGGCTCGTCGGTGAACGTGTCGAGCGCGGCACCGCCGATCCGGTTGTCGCGCAGCGCCCGGATGAGCGCACGATCGTCGACGAGCCGGCCGCGGGCGACGTTGACCAACCACGCATCGCGCTTCATCGCCGCGAGCGCCGCCTCGTCGATCAGTCCCTCGGTCTCGGCCGTGAGCGGCGCGGCCAGCACGACGAAGTCCGACACCGCCAGCAGGTCATGCAGCCCGTCGGGTCCGACGACGCGCTCGACCTGCGGCTCGAATGGGAACCCGTCGTCACTCGCGGGCGCCTCGCCTTCGGCCGCGGCAGCCGGATTGCGGCGCATCGCGACGACGCGCGCCCCGAACGCGCCGGCGAGCGAGGCCACGGCGCGACCGAGCGACCCGAAGCCGACGACGCCGACCGTAAGGTCGCGCAGCTCGCGTCCCTCGAGCGGCTGCCAGGTTCGCTCGCGCTGGAGCTCGAGCAGCTCCGGCAGGTTGCGGGCGACGGCCAGGATGATGAGCAGGACGTGCTCGGCGATCGGGCGCGTGAAAACGCCGCGCGCGTTGGTCACGACGACGTTTCGTGCCAGGGCGGCTGGCGTCAGCGCGCGCTCAACGCCAGACGTCGCCGAGTGGACCCAGCGCAGGCCCTCGGCCCGGGCCAGGAGGCGATCGAAGGCCTCGGACGAGAGCCAGCCGCGGAGCAGGACCTCGACGTCCTCGACCGGGCCGTCGGCCAGGCCCTCGACCGACAGGTTGACGATCCGCGAGCCCGGCGCGGCATCGCGAATCCGCTCGAGGTCCGAGGCCCGCACCCGGGCCGACAGGATGGGGCTGACCGCGATCGCGAGCGGGGCGCCGCTGGGGCCGCGTCCGGGGCCTGTCATGCCAGCACTCGCTTCATCCAGCGATCCGGGGCCGCGATCTCGTCGCCGGTGGGCAACGAGTCGGGTCCGTCCCAGATTCGCGCGAGGGCCGAGCGACCGCGGGCCTCCGCGACGGCCCGCACGAACCGCTCACCACGCTCGTATTGCTCGAGCTTCAGGTCCATCCCTGTCAGCCGCAGCACCGCCCGCTCGAAGCCGCTGCGCCGCTGGCGCCGCTCGTGGAAGCGTGCCGAGATCAGCTCGACGCCGGGGACCAGGCCGTGACCGACCTCGTCCATGACGTAGTCGCTGAAGCCCTCCAGCAGGCTCATCACCGCCTGCGTCTCGCGGAACAGTCGCTTCTGCTCATCGCCCATCAGCGACTCCATCCAGTGTTCCCTGCCCGCGTCGCCCCGGAGGGCCCGTCCGACGGCTCGCATCGCATCGCGACCGAGCGAGCTGGCGTTGCCGCTGAACAGGCTGAGCTGCCGCTCGAGGCGCTCGGCCAAGTATGGCCGGAGCCACGGATGGGCCTCGAACTCGAAGGCGTGGGTCGTCTCATGGAGCGCGATCCAGGTCCGGAACGGCGCGACCGGGACACCGAGGGCGTGAGCGGTGCCACGGACGTTCTCCTCGACGAACAGCAGCCGGCCGTCCTCCGCCTCGGCCGAGAGAATCGCGAGGTCGTACTGGCCAAGCACCCGGGTGCCCATGAAGCCCAGCAGGAAGCCAAGCTGCTGGCTCGAGACCCAGCGGTTGGCGAGGGCCATCGTGGCGCGCGTCAGGCCGCCACCAACTGGAACGACCTGGTCGAGGAGCTCGCCCTCCATCCGCGAAATGAGCGACCGGAACGTGCCCACGTTGGCCCGGATCCAGCCGGCGCGGTCGACGACGCCGGACCGATCGACGACCCCGGGCAGGGGGGTTCCGAGGGCCTCGCCGAGGCGTGGGACGACGCGGGCCATGGCCTCCCGGTAGGCGCCGTCGGCGGCGCGGAGCTCGAGGCCGGTCAGGCCGCCCGGCGCCCGTTCGACGCGCCGGATCGCGACCCGCTCGACGAGCCCCCAGTCCACGAGGCCACGGCGGGCCGAGCGCTCCGCCCGCCGGCCCAGGACCGTTGCCGCCGCGCCGATCGCCGAGCCGAGCAGGAAGCCGGCCTGCCAGCGACGGTCGCTCCGCCAGCCGCGGCTCCGACCGCCGGAATCGCGTCCCGTCACCGCCGGCCCTCGGCGATCCGCCGCGTCAAGCCGCGGCTCCGAGATCGATCGCCGCGACGTCGGGGAACGCCTCGCCGAACATCCGCTCGGCGATCGCCCGGAAGCTCCCGATGTCGCCGGTCGTGAGCTGGACGTGGCTCACACCACCGGCGCTCGGCGCGTCCAGGGCATTGATCGACAGCAGCTCGGCAAGGGCCGATGCCGTCGCCGAGGCCGAGTCGACGATCGCGATCCCGTCCCCGGCGACGGCGGCGATCACCGGCCGTAGCAGCGGGTAATGGGTGCAGCCGAGGAGCAGCGTGTCGATGCGCGCCGAGGGCGGCAGCGGGAAGATGAACTCGCCGCTGGCGTCTCGCTGGCCGAGCAGCGGGGCCAGGCCGTCGCGGACAGCGGCCTCGACGTCGGGGCCCGTCAGGGCGCCCGATTCGACCATTGGCACGAACGCCGGGGTCGCGTGCTCGTAAACCTCCACGGCCGGATTCTCGTCCTTGATCGCCGAGAAGTAGGCGTGCGAGCGGATCGTGGCCGGCGTGCCGATCACGCCCACACGGCGGTTTCGGCTGGCCAGCGCCGCCGAGGTCGCCCCGGGCCGGATGACTCCCAGGATCGGCAGGTCGGAGCGGCGGCGCAGGTCGCCGAGGGCCACGGCGGTCGAGGTGTTGCAGGCCACGACGACGGCCTTGACGTCGCGCGCCACGAGCTCGTCGAGGGACTCGAGGGCGAACCGTCTGACCTCGTCGTCGCTCCGCGTCCCATAGGGAGCCCGCGCGTTGTCGCCGAGGTAGAGCGTCGATTCGGCCGGCAGGCGCCGGACGATCTCGCGCAGGACCGTCAGCCCGCCGACGCCGGAGTCGAAGACACCGATCGGCCGCGGATCCGTCACGCCCCGCCGGCTCCTAGCCGGCAGCGCCGACGGTTGCGCCGCGGAAGCCCGGGTGTGCCGAGGACGAGGCCCGGCGCGCATCGGCCGGGATGGCCAGCAGGTGGCGGGCGACCTCCACGACGTCGTGGCTGACGCCCGCGTCGGGGCTCGCGGTCACGAACGCGGCGCCGAGGTTGCCGGCCGGGACGACGGTCGCGCCCTCGGAGCGGACGCGGTACTCGGGCTCCCGGCCGATCGCGGCCTTCAGCTCGGCGGGGTCCATCCCGGCCGCGGAGTCACCACGGTTCACGAGGTAGCGGAGCTTCGACGGCGGGTAGCCGATCTTGGCATACGTGGCCGCCATCGCGGCCGAGTTGCGGACTGTCGCGGCGTCGTACATCACGATCTCGAGGATCGTGTCGGCCTGGTCGAGCAGGGCCAGCGTCAGGTCGTTCAGCGAGACGCCGGTGTCGACGATGATCACGTCGTACAGCCGGCGCATCAGCGACAGGATCTTCTCGAGATCCCGGGCCAGGACCATCTCGGCCATCTCGACTCGCGGTGGGGCCAGCAGGATCTCGACGTTCGAGGGGCCCCGTACGACGACCTGGGCAAGGTCCGACTCCGCGACCCGATCTGTCGGCAGGTCGAGCATCGAGGGCGCGTTGGCCGGCGCGCGCAGGAAGCCGCGAAGGTCGCCGAACTGGATGCTGCCATCGACCATCGCCGTCTTCAGCCCGGACTCGGCGGCCACGACGGCCAGGTTCAACGCCAGCGTCGTCTTGCCGACGCCGCCCTTGGCCGCGAAGACCGCGATGATCCGCGACGGGCCTCGCTCGGCGGAGGCCGACGCAGCCTTGTGGACGGCCATCACGTGGGTCAGCAGGTCGTAGCCGTTGAACGGCATCGAGAGGACGTCGGACACGCCGCGCTTGGGATCGACCTTGACCGGGTTCTGCGGGACCGTCAGGACGATCACCGGGATCCCGGCGCCCGAGTCATGCAGCTGCTTGACGAGCTGCGTCCCGCGCACGCGCCCCTGCAGCAGGGCATCGACGAGGACCACGTCGGGCCGGTGCTCGGCGATCCGCGTCAGCGCCTCCTGACCGTCGGAGACCGTGTCGACCAGGCGAACCTGGGCTTGGGCATTGAGCAGCCCGCGCACGTACTGCGCTACCTGGGGCACGTCCTCGACGAGCAGGAGCCGAACCTGATCGGGCGGCATGGCCGGAACACTACCACGGGCCTTGCCGAGCCTACGCTCGGCTGACCCGCCTGGCCACGACCAGGACGCGATCGCTGCCGGCCTCGAACGAGGTCATCTGCGGATCGCCGGCGACGACCTCGATCTCCAGGCCGGCGTCGGTGACGAAGGCCACGAGCTCGGCTGGCTCGACGAGCCGCAGGGTGTCGGCACGGACCCAGCGGACGAGCGGCTGCCCGAGCCGGCTCTCGTCGAAGGTCGTGGTCAGGTCGAGACGGTCGTCGCCGTGGCGATGCGAGCCCGCGGCCCGCTTCGTGACGGTCGCGCCGGTCTCGGGGTCGGTCCTGACCCATTCGAGCGAGACCGTTCCGTCATACCCGGCCAGCTCGTCCGGCGCCACGACCCAGGCGTCGACGACGGCCACCCCGCCCGGGGCCAGGAGGCGGGCCATCGTGTCGACGGCGGCCCGCTGCCGCTCCGCGTCAGGCAGCAGCAGGATCGAGCCCACCGCGAGGATCGCGAGGCCAAACGAGCGCGGGCCGCCCGGCGTGCCTGGCGGCGCGATGGCCGCCCAGGCACGGTCCACATCGACGAGATCCGCCTCGAGCCAGGTCAGCCTGGCCTCGACGTCCGCCGCACCGGCGCTCGCGGCCGCGCGCTGCCTGCCGCGGGCGAGCATCGCCGGGTCGCGGTCGATCCCGACGACGCGGTACCCGGCGGCCGCGAGCGGGACGGCCAGCCGCCCGCTGCCCACGGCGAGCTCGACGACGGGACCGATCGACGCCGTGCGGCGCGCCAGGGCTAGATACAGGTCGAGGTCGCCGGGGTCGTCGACGAGATCGAGGTCGTAGAGCCTTGCGAGGGCCTCGGCGGCCGGGTCGAGACTCGTCAGCCGGCCCGGCCGGCGCGACCGTCGCGGCCCGTCCGGGTGGCGGTGCCGCGTCCACTGGGTGTCGACCCACGACGGGCCGCCAGGGCGGAGATCGCCTCGAGCGCGCAGCGATTGGCGAGCTGGGCCGTGGATTCGGCCCAGTCGTACGGCGGCGAGACCTCGACGATGTCCATCGCCGCGAGCTCGACCGAGCCGACGATCCGCCGGATCGCCCGGAGCAGCTCACGCGGCATGAGCCCACCCGGCTCCGGCGTACCGGTCCCCGGCGCCGAGCCGGGATCGACGACGTCGATGTCGACCGATAGATAGATCGCGTCGGCACCATCGAGCGCCTCGTCGATCGCGTCGCCGATGACGGCGTCAGCGCCCCGTTCCTCGATCTCGGTCATCAGGTGCCACCGCAGGCCCTGCTCGCGCATCCAGTCGAGGATGTCGACCGACGGCCAGTAGCCGCGCAGCCCGACCTGGATGAAGTTGCGCCCGGAGACGGCGCCGGACTCGACCAGGCGCCGCATCGGGGAGCCGTGGGCCGCGAGCTGGCCCCACGTGTCCGGCGCGGTGTCGGCATGGGCGTCGAAGTGGACGATCCCGATGGTCCCCGGCTGGCGGACCTCGGCGATCGCCGTCGCGCTCGGCCAGGTGATCGAATGGTCCCCGCCGAGCACGATCGGAACCGCGCCAGCCTCCGCGACCTCACGGACCTTGCGGTAGATCATCGCGTGGCCGCGCTCCCAGTACGCCGGCGCGATGTTGGCGTCGCCCGCGTCCACGACCGTGAGCGCGTCAAACGGCCGGACGTCGAGCTGGAGCGAGTTCAGGCTGCCGGACGTGTACTGGGCCTCGCGGATCGCGCGCGGCCCGAACCTCGCACCCGGGCGGTGGGTGACCATGTCGTCGAACGGCGCGCCGATGATCGCCACGTCGGCGCCGACTCGACGCAGCTCGGCTGGATCGGTGATCCACGGGAGCCTGGCGAATGTCGTCGGGCCGACGTACGTCGGCAGTTCGTAGTCAGGGTAGGTCTCGAACTCGCGGTCCCAGCCGAACCGGCTGGCGAACGACGAGCTCGAGCCGCCGACACGCCGGGACGCACCGTCGGACGGATCGCCGCCGGGGCGGCGGCGCGGACGCTCGCTCACGCGGCTTCTCCTGGACGGGACGCGGGGCGGCTGTCGCCGGGCCGCGTCCGGCGCCGCCGGTTCGGAGACCGCCGTCCAGCGGGGCGCCGGGCTCATCCTAGCATCGGGCGCCGCGCCCTCCAGCTCAGCGCTGGTTCGACAACGCGACCTCGGTCACGAGCGCGAGCGCGGCCAGGAACAGCGCGATCGGCACCTGGAACAGGTCCTGCAGCCGCATCACGACGACGACGCCGACAAGCACGCCAACCCACGTTCCCCGGCGGACGGCTCGGAGCCACGCGCCGCGATAGGCGATCCGATGGCGCAGGGTGAACGCCACGAGCCAGAACAGCGGCGCGGCGCTCAGCCCGCTGGCGAGCCCGATGAGCGCAGCCCCGAGGTAGCCCGATTCCGCATCAGCGCGTGGATCGACGTTGACAACGACCCAGCTCACGCCAAGCCACGCCGTCGCCGCGAGGACGACGAGCCCGAGGTTGAGCAGCCGGTCTCGACGGCTCACCCGCCCGCCCCCGGCCAGCGGCGGACCAGCGGCGGCAGCTCCGCGAGCTCGGCGATCACGAGGTCGGCCCGTTCGGTCGTCGGCGCCGTTTCGTCGGGCGGCCTTGATGTCGGCAACGGCGTGTCGCCCTGGCGGTCGCGCAGGTAGGCCGCGCGCCAGCCGGCACGCCGGGCGCCGATGACGTCGGCGGCCCAGTCGTCGCCGACGTGCAGGATCCGCTCGGCCGGCGCGCCGAGGCGCTGCCGCGTTGCGTCGAAGATCGCGCGCTGCGGCTTGATCGCGCCGACCCGCTGCGAGACGACGACAGCGCGCAGGTGCGGCAGCCAGCCACGGACCTCGACGTAGCGCTCGATCGTCTCGGCCAGCGGCCAGTTCGACAGGACCGCCAGGGAAAAGCCCGCTGCCGCCAGCTGCTCGATGACCAGTGTCGCGTCGTCGACCGGGGCCATCCGCGACACGAAGGCCCCGCCGTAGGCCTCGATCGCGACCTCGACCTCCGCCGGCTCGACGAGCCGGCGAGCGGCTGGGTCGTCCCAATGCTCAGCCTCGGGCGGTGGCGCCAGGCCCCGCTGCCGCGCGAGGACGCGGACGACGCGCTCGCGCAGGTCGACCTCGCGTCCATGCGGCAGCTCCTCGCGAAACTGTCGGTCGCGCTCCTCCGCCCAGGCCCGCAGGAAGCCACCCTCGTCGGCGGCGATGCCCCGCTCCCGGACGACTCGGGCGGTATCGGCGAGCACGGCCGCCGTGCTGGCGCGATCGATCCGTACGAGCGTGTTGCCGAAGTCGAGGCTGATCGCCACGACGTCGAGCGGTCGGACCGCGGCTCTGGCCACGCCGCTGGTCACACTAGCGGGCCGCGCTCGAGGGGCACACGTCGCGATACGGGCAGTAGGTGCACGCGAGCGGGCTGGGCTTCGGCGTGTAGTCGCGGGCCCGGATCCCGGCCGCGGCCGTCGCGATCTTCGACCTCGCCTTCTCCAGCCGCGCCGGATCGACCTCCGTCCGGCCGACGAGTCCCGAATCGAGGAAGTACAGCTGGACCGCGTCCGGCAGCCGGCCGGTCATCGCCTCGTAGGCCATCGCGTAGATCTGGAGCTGGAGCGACTCGCGGGCGCGCTGGCGGGCCAGGGCCGGGTCGCGGACGTCGCTCGACTTGTAGTCGGTGATCGTCACCTGCTCCCGGCCGAGGAGCTCGAGGGTCGGCTCGACGACGTCGGCGCGCAGGATCGTGGGCGGCTCGGCAGCTTGCGGCGGGGGCCCGTCACTCCCCTCCGCGACCTTGCCGCCGGCCACGATGTCGACCCGATCGAAGCGGCCACGGATTCGATCGCCGGCGAGGCTGAACGAGAACTCCCGCTCGACCCAGGCCGGCACGACCGCGTCGGGCGCGAGCTGGGCCTCGCGGAACCGGCGCAGGGCGTCGTGACCACTCTCCAGGCGAGCGGCCTCGTGCTCGCGGGACACGAAGCCCTCGTTCGACCACGCGGCGTCGAACGCGGCCTGCAGCTCCGCCTCGGACAGCGGCCGGCCACGGGCCTGCGAGCGGTGGAACTCCTGGACCGCCTTGTGGAGTGCCGAGCCGTAGACCAGCGCGTGGTGGGGCGGCGTCGGGATCCGGAGGACTTGCCCGAACTTGTAGCGGAGCGGGCACGTGAGGTAGTCATCGATGGCCGAGTGGCTGAGCCTCAGCGGCCCCTCGATCGGCAGCCGCTCGACCTCCGGCGGCGTCGGCGGGGCGTCGAGCGCGGCGATCCGCTCGAGCGGGCGGGGCTGGCGCCCGAGACCCGCGGCGGTCACGGCCGCGGGCCGACCGAGCAGGTCCAGCGCCTCGAGGACGAACGGCGACACCTTCCGGAGCCGGCCGCTCGGCGACTCGGTGGCGTGGCTGAGGATGAGCTCGTCGCGAGCCCGCGTCATCGCCACGTAGCACAGCCGCCGCTCCTCCTGGAGGTGGCCGTCGCCATCGGGCAGGATCTCGTCGACGAGCTCGGGGGGCAGGCCGAGGGGCTCGCGCCGGGCACGAGCCGGGAAGCGATCGGCGACGAGCCCCGGCAGGAACACGACCGGGAACTCGAGGCCCT
>DATHRO010000092.1:0-19858 GCA_035465135.1 Candidatus Deferrimicrobiaceae bacterium | reverse complement strand
CATCCTCGCGATCGACCTCCACCTCGTTCACGAGGTCACCAGCCCCCAGGCGTTCGACGGCCTGCGCCGTCGCGGGCTGACCGTCCGGCATCCGGAGCGAACCGTCGCAACGGCCGACCACTCGGTCCCGACGACGCCGCGCGGGCTGCCGATCCTCGACGCCATGGCGGCTGCCCAGGTCGCCCAGCTCGAGACGAACACCCGCGAGTTCGGGATCCCGCTCCACGGTCTCGGTGACCCGAGCCAGGGCATCGTCCACGTCATCGGACCGCAGCTCGGTCTCACCCAGCCGGGCATGACGATCGTCTGCGGCGACTCGCATACCAGCACCCACGGCGCGTTCGGGGCGCTGGCGTTCGGGATCGGGACGAGCGAGGTCGAGATGGTCCTCGCGACCCAGTGCCTCCTGCAGCGCCGCCCGAAGACCTACGAGGTCCGGGTCGACGGCCGCCTCGCGCCGGGCGTGAGCGCCAAGGACGTGATCCTCGCGCTGTTGGCTCGGATCGGGATCGGCGGCGGCACGGGCCACGTGTTCGAGTACCGCGGCTCGGCGATCGAGGCGCTGTCGATGGAGCAGCGGATGACGATCTGCAACATGTCCATCGAAGGCGGTGCGCGGGCCGGCCTGGTCGCGCCCGATGCGATGACGTTCGAGTACCTCGCCGGACGGCCGCATGCGCCGCAAGGTCCCGATTGGGAGCGAGCGCTCGAACGCTGGCGGAGGCTGCCGACCGACGATGGAGCGGACTTCGACCGGAGCGTCACGATCGACGCCTCGGCCCTGGAACCGATGATCACCTATGGCACCAACCCCGGCATGGGCCTGCCGATCTCGTCGGCCGTACCGGATCCGGGGCAGGTTGACGACGCGCAGCGCCGCCGAAACCTCGAAGCGGCGTTGGCCTACATGGACCTGCGACCGGGCCAGCCGATCCTCGGCCAGGCAGTCGACGTCGTCTTCATCGGCTCCTGCACGAACGGCCGGATCAGCGACCTGCGCCTGGCCGCCGCCGCGCTCGAAGGACGGAAGGTCGCGGACGGCGTCCGGATGCTCGTCGTGCCGGGCTCCGACGAGGTGAAGCGCGAAGCCGAGCGCGAGGGCCTGCACGAGATCTTCCGGGCCGCCGGCGCCGAGTGGCGCGAGGCCGGTTGCTCGATGTGCATCGCGATGAACGGCGACCAGCTGGAGCCCGGCCAGTACGCGGTCAGCACATCCAACCGCAACTTCGAGGGCCGCCAGGGCAAAGGCGGCCGGACGTTCCTGGCCTCGCCGCTGACTGCCGCCGCCTCGGCCGTCGCCGGGGCCGTCGCCGACCCGCGTCGCCTGCCCGGCATAGAACGGCTCGCCGCGGTCGGGGGCCGGTAGCACCATGCCCGAGCCCTATGCGAACTTCACCAGCAAGATCATCCCGCTGCCCGCCGAGAACGTCGATACCGACCAGATCGTGCCGGCCCGCTTCCTCAAGATCACCGACAAGGGCGGCCTGGCGGATGCCCTCTTCCGAGACTGGCGCTTCGAGGCCGACGGGTCGCTGAAGGATCCCCCGTTCGTCCTCGACCGTTCGGAGATGGCTGGCCGCAGGATCCTCCTCGCCGGTGACAACTTCGGTTGCGGCTCATCACGCGAGCACGCGCCGTGGGCCCTCGTGGCGTGGGGCCTCCGGGCCGTCATCACGACCAGCTGCGCCGACATCTTCCGCGGCAACTCGCTCAAGAACGGGCTGCTGCCGATCGTCGTGGACCCCGAGCGCCACCGCCAGCTGTTCGAGCTCGTCGAGCGCGATCCGGACGTCGAGTTGACGGTCGACCTCGAGGCCCAGGTGGTGCATCTGCCCGGCGACGAGGACCTGCCGTTCGAGGTCGACCCGTTCTCGCGCCTCATGCTCCTGGAGGGCACCGACGAGCTCGGCTATCTGCTGTCGCACGCGGCGGACATCGCCGCCTGGGAGTCCGCCCACCCGGCTCGGGTCGACACGCGCTCGCGGTGAACCCGGTCGATCTGATCGCGATCGCGCTGCTCATCCTGGCCGTCATTCTCGGCCTGCGATCGGGCGCGCTGCCACAGCTGCTCGGGCTCGGCGGGGCCGCAGTCGCGGCGGTCGCCGGCCTCGCGATCCTGCCGGCGTTCGGCCCGCTGCTCGATGGCCTGCCGAGCGCGATCCGGAGCGTCGTCGTGCTGTCGGGGCTGCTCGGCCTCATCGGCGTCGGCGAAGGGCTCGGCGCGACGTTCGGGCGGCAGGCCTCGCAGGCCCTGGGGACCGGGCTGCTGGGGGCGTTCGATCGGGTCATGGGCGCGCTCGTCGGCGTCGCCCAGGCGGTCCTGATCCTGTGGCTGGCCGGCGGCGTCATCGCCCAGGGAATGTTCCCGAACCTCGGCCAGCTGGCCCAGCGCTCGTACGCGCTGCGGATCGTCGATCAGGTCCTCCCGCCGCCGACCGAGGTCGTTCTCCAGCTCGGCCAGGTCCTCGACGACAATGGCCTGCCGAACGTCTTCATCGGCCTTGAGCCGCTGCCGGCGCCGGACATCGACCTGCCGTCGAACGCCCTGGCCCGCGAGATCGGCGAGGCGGCGGCGCCGTCCGTCCTGCGGGTCCTGGCCGACGGCTGCCGGCTCCGCGCCAGCGGCAGCTCGTTCGTCGTCGCGCGCGGCTATCTCGTGACGAACGCCCACGTCGTGGCGGGCGCGACGAGCATCCTCGTCCAGACCTCGACCGGCTCGTTCGAGGCGACCCCGGTCCTCGTCGACCTCGATCTGGACCTCGCGGTCCTGTACGCGCGCGACGTCGATGCGCCGGTCCTTGCATTTGCCGACGAGGAGCCGCAGCGTGGCGCCGTCGGGGCCACGATCGGCTATCCGGGCGGCGGTGACGAGACGGTCAAGCCCGCCACGGTCGCCGCGACCTACCTTGCGACGGGCCTCGACGTCACCGGCTCGTCGCGCGTCACCCGCCGGATCCTGGAGCTCCGGGCCCGCGTCGCACCCGGTGACAGCGGCGGCCCGTTCGTCCTCGCTGACGGGACCGTCGGCGGCGTCGTGTTCGCAGAGTCGCGCGTCGATCCGGCCGTCGGCTACGCGCTGGCCCCCGAGCAGGTCGTCAAGCTCGTCGAGCGCGCGGTCGAGCGCACGGGGGCCGTTCCGACCGGGCCCTGCATCCGGTAGCGGGCGACGCGTACCATCCGGCAGCCATGACGAACCCGAGTGCCACTGCCGAGCTGGCCGCCCTGGCCGACCGTTTCTGGGACGGCTACCTCGAGACGTATCCGATCTTCGCTACGATCATCGGCGACCGGCGATTTGACGACCGGCTGCCTGACCGCTCGCCCGCGGCGATCGCCAGGCAGCGGGCGTGGTTCGAGGAGATCGCCAGGTCTGCCCGGGCCGTCGATCCGGCGGAGCTCGATCCGGCCGGTCGCGTCACCCGCCAGATGCTCGCTGACGAGGCCGCCGGCCTGGCCGCCTCGATCGAGACCCGCGTCGACGAATGGACGGTCGACCCGCTCGGCCCGACGGTCTCGCTGCTCGACCTGGTCGACTGGCACACGCTCGAGCGGCCCGATGCTGGTCGCGCGCTCGTCGCGCGCTGGCGCGGGGTCGGCGAATACCTCGACCAGGTGATCGCCGGGCTGCGGCGAGCGGCCGCCGACGGGTTGGTGGCGTGTGCGACGCCGGTCGAGCGGTTGCTCGACGTGCTCGGCGAGCTGGAGCACCTGCCACCCGAGGAGTGGCGGACGGCCTCGCCGGCGACGGCGCCGCTCGAGGGCTGGCCGGAGGCCGAGCGGGAGCGCTTCCGGGCGGACGTCGTGGCGGCGACGCGGGAGGTGGTCATTCCGGCGTTCCTGCGCTGCCGGGACGTCCTGGCGCGGGAGATCCTTCCGCTCGCCCGGCCCGCGGACCGGCCGGGCCTCGTCCACGTTCCCGGTGGCGAGGCCGCATATCGAACGCTGATCCGAATCCACACGACGCTCGACCTCGCGCCGGAGGCGATCCACCGCACCGGCCTCGAGGAGATCGCGCGGATCGACGGCGAGTTCGTCGAGCTCGGGCGGCGACTCCTGGGGACCGAGGATCTCGGAGCGACGCTGGCTCGCCTGCGCGACGATCCGGCGCTCCGGTTCGCGACATCGGACGAGGTCTTCCAGACGGCCAAGGATTCGCTCGCCCGGGCGAACGCGGCGATGACGGACTGGTTTGGACGGGTGCCCGGAGCGGCCTGCGTCGTCGTCCCGATCCCGAGCCACTCCGAGGCCCACCAGACGATCGCCTACTACTACTGGCCGGCGATGGACGGCAGCCGCCCCGGCCGCTACTACATCAACCTCCACGCGCCGGAGACCCGGCCGCGCTACGAGGCCGAGGCGCTGGCGTTCCACGAATCGGTCCCCGGGCACCATCTCCAGATCGCGATCGCCCAGGAGCTCGACGGGCTGCCAGCCTTCCAGCGCAACCTCGGCTCGACCGCCTTCGCCGAGGGCTGGGGCCTGTACACCGAGCGCCTGTCAGACGAGATGGGCCTGTACTCGGGTGACATGGATCGCTTCGGGATCCTGTCGTTCGATGCCTGGCGGGCCGGCCGGCTCGTTGTCGACACGGGGATGCACGCCCTCGGCTGGACCCGCCAACAGGCGATCGACTTCCTCGCCCAGCACACCGCCCTCGGCCTCAACAACATCGCCAACGAGGTCGATCGCTACATCGTCTGGCCGGGCCAGGCGCTGGCCTACAAGATCGGCCAGCTGGAGATCCTGCGGCAGCGCGCCGAGGCCGAGCGACGGCTGGGCGCCCGATTCGAGATCAAGGCCTTCCACGACACGGTGCTCGGGTCTGGCGCGGTCAGCCTCCCGGCACTCGGCGAGATCGTGGAGCGCTGGCTGTCAGAGGCAGCGACGCGCCGCGACGGTTAGGCCAGGCCTGTGCCGTCAGCTGAGAAGGTGCGGCTCGGGACCCCGGAGCCGGCGACTGATCGCGGCCCGGACCTTGGCCGAGACCTCAGGGAACGTGTCCACGAGCCGTTCAAACTCGTGCTGCCCCAGGCGGAGCAGGCGTGACTCGGTGACGGCCACGGCGGTCGCGGTGCGGGGCCGACGGTCGAGCAACGCGATCTCGCCGATGAAACCGCCGGGCGTCATGGAGCGGATCGGCCGACCGCCCTTCTCGATCCGAACCGTCCCCTCGAGAATGACGTAGAACGCGTCGCCGGGCTCGCCTTCGAGCATGATCGGCTCGCCAGCGAGCACCGATGTCTCACGGGCCAGCACCGCGACGGCCTGGAGGCCTCGCTCGTCAAGGTCGGCGAACAACGGCACGGCTCGCAGCGCCCCCAGCTTGTCGTTGGCCACATCGCCCTCCTCGAGTAACCCTGCCGGCAGGATACCCGTCCCTCGCGGCAGGCCCACTCGCCGCCGGACCCACGGGGTGGCATCCTTCGCCGATGGCGCGGCTGACGTCCCCGGTCCGGGCCAGCATCGCGGCGGTTCGGACAGCGCTGCTCAATGACGGCATCCGCAGGCTCGAGGCCGTGTGGAGCCTCGGGATTGCCGCGGACACCGCGTTCCTCGTGGTCCTGCTCGTCGTCGTGTACGCCCGCGACGGGGCCCTCGCCGCCGGCGTGCTGGGAGCGGTCCGGATGGGACCGGCGGTCGTGGCCGGGATGTTCGCCGGCACGCTCCTCGAACGGTTCCGGGGTCGGCCGATGCTCATCGGCATCGGCCTGATCCGGGCCTTCGGCGCCGGCCTCGCGGCTGCGGTCATCGCGGCCGGCGGGCCCACGGCCCTGCTGTTCGTGCTGGCAGCGATCGTGGCGATGGTCGGGGCGCTCGTTCGGCCGATCCAGCTCACGCTCATGCCTGCGATCGCGCGTAGCCCAGCCGAGCTGGTGGCAGCGAACATGGCGTGGGGAACCGGGGAGGGCGTTGGGACCTTCGCCGGCCCGCTGATCGCCGGGCTCCTGATCGCCGCCAGCCTGCCGGCCGTGGCCACGATGGTCGTCGCCGTCGCCTTCCTCGTCACGGCATGGGTCGTGGTCGGATTGCGCTTCGAGCAGCAGCACGACGCGGTCGGCGGGGCCGGCCAACCCGGCGGGCTTCGGCTGGCCGCCGGTCTTCGGACGCTGCGCCGCCGTCCGACGGCCGGCTGGAGCGTGTTCGGCGCCTTCAGCCAGGTCATGACGCGTGGTCTCATGGTCCCGCTGACCGTGGTGGCCTCGATCGAGCTGCTGGGCATGGGCGAGCCGGGCGTCGGCCTGCTCAACGCGGCAGTTGGATTCGGAGGGCTCTTCGGGGCAGTCCTCGCCCTCGGCGCCGCGCGCGTCGATCGGCTCATCCGGACCCAGTCGGTCGCGCTCACCTACTGGGGCGCTCCGCTGGCCGTCATCGCGCTGCTGCCGAATCCCGTGCTCGCGCTCGGCCTGATGGTCGTCATCGGCGTCGCGAACGCCGTCTACGACGTCGTCCTGTTCACGATCATCCAGCGTGGCGTGAGCAACGACGAGCGGGCGGCGATGTTCTCGGTCTTCGAGGCCGCCGCCGGCCTGGGGCTCGTGGTCGGGAGCCTGCTTGCGCCGGTCCTCCTGGAAGCCTTCGGCATCCGGGGCGCGCTGGCGGTGGGCGGAGCGTTCCTGCCCATCGTGTCGCTGATCATCTACAGCCGCATCGGCCGCGCCGATCGCGTCAGCACGATCGACGACGCTCTCGTCGCGCTGCTGCGTCGGGTCGAGGTGTTCTCCGAGCTGCCGCTGACGGCCATCGAGCGCATCTCCGCAGGCTTGAAGCCAGTGCGCTACGCAGCCGGCGAGGTCCTCATGCGCCAGGGCGATCCCGGTGACTCATTCATCGTCGTCGCCACTGGCGCGATCGACGTCGCCGTCGACAGTCGGGTGATTGCGCGCGGAGGGCCGGGCTCGGGCGTGGGCGAGATCGCCCTCGTTCGCCGCTCGCCCCGGACGGCCACCGTGACGGCGACTGCCCCGGTCGAGGGTTACAGCCTCGATTGCGCAACGTTCATGGCGGCGGTGGCCGGACCGGCATCGGCGGCCGTCACCGAGCGGGTCGTCGCCGCGAGATTGGCCGGCAACTCCTCTCCCGCCTGAGCGCGGAGCGCCACCCGCGTCGGTCCTACACTGACGCCGTCATGGCTCCGACGAACGGCGATCGTCCGCTGCCGTACGACCGCCCGACCGACCCCGGCAAGCGCCACTCGCATGCCCTGACCGACGGCCCGGACCGCGCTCCCGCACGGGCGATGCTCAAGGCCATCGGCTTCAGCGACGACGACCTTGCGCGGCCGCTGGTCGGCGTCGCGACGAGCTGGATCGAGACGATGCCCTGCAACTTCAATCAGCGCCGCCTCGCAGAGTTCGTCAAGGACGGCATCCGAGCCGGCGGCGGGACGCCGATGGAGTTCAACACGATCGCCGTGTCCGACGGCGTCTCGATGGGCACCGAGGGCATGAAGGCCAGCCTCGTGTCGCGCGAGATCGTCGCCGATTCGATCGAGCTCGTCGTGCGCGGCCACCTCCTCGACGGCCTCGTCTGCCTCGTCGGCTGCGACAAGACGATTCCTGGTGCGGCGATGGCCCTGGCACGCCTCGACGTCCCGGGCCTCGTCCTCTACAACGGCACGATCTACCCGGGCACATACAAGGGCCGCGACCTCACGATCGTCTCGGTCTTCGAGGCCGTCGGGGCGTACCGGGCGGGCAAGATCAGCCTCGAGGAGCTCTACGACATCGAGAGTGCCGCCTGTCCCGGCGCGGGCGCCTGCGGCGGACAGTACACGGCCAACACGATGTCGATGGTCATGGAGTTCCTCGGTCTCTCCCCGGGTGGGCTCAACGGCATCCCGGCCGAGGACCCGAAGAAGGACGAGGCGGCGAGAAAGGCCGGCGAGCTGGCGATGACCCTGGTCCGGCACGATGTGCGGCCGTCACACATCGTCACCCGTGAGGCCCTCGAGAACGCCATCGCCGCGATCGCCGCGACCGGCGGATCGACGAACGGGGTGCTTCACCTGCTCGCTCTGGCCCACGAGTTCGGGCTGCCGCTGGCCCTCGACGACTTCGACGCGATCGCGGCCCGGACGCCGATCGTGGCCGACCTCCACCCGGGCGGGCGCTTCACCGCGGCCGACCTGTACGACGCGGGCGGCGTGTCGCTCGTCATGCGCGAGCTGCTGAAGCGCGACCTGCTCCACGGCGAGTCGAGGAACGTCGACGGGCGAACGCTCGCCAAGGTCGCCGCCGCGGCCGAGGAGACGCCCGGCCAGCAGGTCGTCCGCGCGATCGAGGAGCCGCTCAAGCCGAGCGGCGGCCTGGCGATCCTTCATGGCAGCCTCGCCCCGGAGGGCTGCGTCGTGAAGCTGGCCGGCCACGAGCGCCTCCACCACCGCGGTCCGGCCCGTGTGTTCGACAGCGAGACGGCCTGCTTCGAGGCGGTCAAGAACCGACTGATCCAGCCCGGGGACGTCGTCGTCATCCGCTACGAGGGCCCGGTCGGCGGCCCGGGGATGCAGGAGATGCTGAGCGTCACCGCGGCGCTCGTCGGCGAGGGCCTCGGGGGCTCGGTCGCACTCCTGACCGACGGCCGCTTCTCCGGCGGGACGCACGGCCTGATGATCGGCCACGTCGCACCCGAGGCGGCCCTCGGCGGACCGATCGGGCTCGTCGAGGAGGACGACGAGATCGTCATCGACGTCGAGGCCCGGCGCCTCGATCTCGACGTTCCGGACGAGGTTCTTGCGGAGCGGCGGGCGCGCTGGGAGCCGCTGGCGCCGCGCTATGCGGGCGGCGTCATGGCCAAGTACGCGGCCACGGTCTCGTCGGCGAGCGAGGGCGCGGTGACCACCGGGCGCCGACTGAGCCCCGCGGCCACACCACCGGCAGCCGGCGTGGCGGTCGTCTCCGAGCCGTCGCCGATCACCGGTGGCTGAGGTCGCGATCCGGCGCGCCAAGAGCGACGAGGATCTCGAGACCTTCGCCGCGATCACCACGATGGTCCTGCCCGAGAGCGGCGTGACGGTCGACGACATGCGCTGGTCCGATCGCACGTATCCCGGGGGAGCGCGCTTCATCGGGTCCCTCGACGGCCTGCCGGTTGGGGCCGGCGGCGTCGGCCGCGTGTACGTCTTCGGTCCCGAGTTCCCGGGGCTGTGGACAAGCCTCAGCGTCCTGCCGGAGGCGCGTCGCAGGGGGGTCGGGGATGCCCTGTATCGCGCCGTCTCCCTGCACGCCCGGGTATCCGGGAAACAGTTCCTCGTGGCCATGGCGACCGAGGACCACCCCGAATCGATCGCGTTCCTCAGGCATCGCGGGTTCGAGGAGCGGGAACGGGCGAAGACGGTCCGGCTGCCGCTCGCCGGGCTGGACGGGCCCGATGTCGCACCTCCGCCTGGCATCGAGATCACGACGCTCGAGGCCCGACCCGATCTCGCCCACGCGATCTATGACGTCGCCGTCGAGGCGCTGCCCGACGTTCCAGGCGACGCTCCCCAGGTCCCTGGAAGCCTCGAGGAGTTCCTCGCCCGCGACGTCACGAAGCCGACCATCCCGCCGTGGGGATTCGCGGTCGCCGTCGATGCGGCGACAGGGCGACCCGTCGGCTATGCCAACCTGGCCGTTCCCGGCGGCGGGCTGACGCTGGGCTGGCACCACATGACCGCCGTGTCCCGGGCGTGGCGCGGTCGCGGCGTGGCGAGCGCGCTCAAGCGGGCCACGATCCGCGCGGCGATTGAGCACGGCCTGGAGGCACTCGAGGGCCAGAACGACATCCAGAACGCTCCGATGCGCGAGATCAACCGGCGACTGGGCTACCTGCCGCGGGCCGACGAGATCATCTTCCACGGCCCGCTCGCGCCGTCGGCGGACGCGGAGTCGGCGGCAGCGGCCGTCTCGGCCGGGGCGAAGCGATCCGGATGACCGGGCTGCGCGATCCCGGCCGCCTGCCAGACGAGGGTTCGACGCTGCCGCCGGACCCCGAGGCCTACGACTCGCCGCGGGCGGCGCAGGCCCGCCGCAAGGGCCTGCCCGGCCCGTACATCGCCGGCGGAACGGATCCCGATCTCGAGGCGACCCGCCGTCGTGAGCGGCGCTACCTGTGGCTGCTCATCGGGATGATCGTGGCGATCGTCCTGTCGGGCTACGTGCTCGGGTTCCTGGCCAGCGTCCTCGGCGGCTGAGCCGCTACGATCGTGCCGGAGGTTCCACCATGGCGACGAACGGCACTCCCGGTCCCGCGTCCCGCGCCTTCGCCCGGCTCCTCGGCGCGCTGGCCACAATCCCGACGCTCCTCGCCCTGGGGCTCGCGTTGGCGGCGCCCGTCCTCGCCCAGGAGGCCGACCACGGCGGTCCCGTGCCGCCCGAGCGTCGCCTGCTCGCGATCGGCATCCTGATCGCGTTCGTTGGCCTGATGCTCGCCTGGGCCTGGCTGTACCGGCGGGTCAACCGCGCCTGACCCGGCGGCGAACGCTCAGCCGGGCTCCCGGATGAGGCGGCCGCGGCGCGAGATCGCGTGCGTCGCGAGGGCTGCGACGCCCATCGCAACGAGGGCCCGCTCGGGGGTCGGCATCGGTCGGACCGTCGTCAGGAACTGATCGGCCCGGGCGCGGTCGACGGCGCGCAGGATGGCCTGGCCGCGCTGCGTCAGGCGGACCGTGCGTTGCCGTCGATCGTCGGGCTCGGAGCGGCGCTCCACGAGGCGGCGACGAACGAGGCCGTCGACGAGCCGGCTCGTGGCCGACGGCGACCGCCCCAGCGACTCGGCCAGGTCGCCGATCGTGGTCGTGCTCCCGTCCGCCAGGACGTACAGCGCCGCCAGCTGGGTGAAGCCGAGGCGCAGCTCGCTGAGCTGGGATGCGAACCCGACGACGAGCTCGCGCCACAGCGCCCGGCCCATGGCCACCCGCTCCGAGATCTGACGGACGTTCGGGATGCGCGGGCCGGCGGCGAGGACGGATGCGCCGAGATCGGCCTCGAAGCGGCGGGCGATGGCCCGCACGGTCGTCGAGCGAGTCTGGCGGGCGGGGCGGCTCGGCATGGCGCCGATGGTAGCCCGGGGAAGGCGAAGCGGTTGCAATTGTGCACAGGTTCCACGCTCGGTGGGCGGTGAATGACGGACGATCTGTGGCGAGCGCCCGCCGTCGGCGGGTCGATTCGTCGCGACTCATTCCCGGAGGTCCCGCATCAGCACCGCGTTCGTTTTTCCCGGCCAGGGCTCGCAGGCCGTGGGCATGGGCCGCGCGCTGGCCGAAGCCTCACCGGCCGCCGCCGCCGTCTTCGAGGCGGCCGACGCCGCGCTCGGCGAGCCGCTCGCCCGGCTCGCCTGGGACGGCCCCGAGGAGCAGCTCAACCGCACCGAGAACGCGCAGCCGGCGCTGCTCGCCACCTCGATCGCGTTCCTGGAGGCGATGCGCGAGCGGGCGACGGCCACCGGTGCGGCGCTGCCGGCGCCGCTCTTCCTGGCCGGTCACTCGATGGGCCAATACTCGGCCCTCGTCGCAGCCGGCGTCGTCAGCCTGGCCGACGGGATGCGCCTCGTTCGCGAACGCGGCCGCCAGATGCAGGCCAGCGGCGCCGGGCGCGCTGGCGCGATGGCCGCGATCCTCGGCCTCGACGAGGCCTCGATCCCCGACCTCGTCTCTCGGGCCTCGGTGCATGGCATCTTCGGCGTCGCCAACCGCAACGCCCCGGGCCAGGTCGTCGTATCGGGCGAGCGCGCCGCGATCGACGCGGCCGCGGAGCTGGCGAAGGCGCTCGGCGCCAAGCGCGCGATCGTGCTGCCTGTCTCGGTCGCCGCCCACTCGCCACTGATGGCCGAGGCGGCCGCGGGCATGCGCCGCGTCCTCGACGGGGTCGAGTTCCGCGCCCCGAGCGTGCCGCTGCTCGCCAATGCCGATGCCCGACCGCTCACGACCGGCGACGCCTGTCGCGACGAGCTGGTCGAGCACCTCACGACCGGCGTCGACTGGGTGCGGGCGGTCGAGACAATGACCGCCGCCGGGGCCGACACGTTCGTCGAGATCGGGCCCGGCAGGGTCCTGACGAACCTGGTCAAGCGGATCGCCCCCGAGGCGACCGCCCATGCCGTCGACGGCCCGGCAGCCGAAGCCGGGCTGTCGATGCCATCCCCCACTCCAATCCCGGCCGCCTGAGCCGGCCCGCCTTCCGAAGGAGCCTTCCGTGCGCAGCCCCGACTACCGCCGCCGAGTCGCCGTCACCGGAGTCGGTGTCGTCAGCCCCGTCGGCAACGACCGCGACACCGCCTGGCGAAACCTCACCGAGGGGCGATCCGGGATCCGGCCGATCAGCCACTTCGACGCCAGCGGCTACGACCACAACGCCGCGGGCGAGGTCGAGGGCTTCGACGCCGCGCTGTGGATGGACGCCAAGGCCGTCCGTCGCAGCTCGAGCGAGCTCCACTACGGGGTCGCGGCGGCCAAGCAGGCCCTGGCGGACTCGGGCTTCGAGATCGACGACGCGAACCGGACCGAGGTCGGCGTCGTCTTCGGCTCCGGCGCCGGCGGCCAGACGTTGATGGTCGAGAACTACTCGACGCTCCACGAGCGCGGCCCGGGCCGCGTCGCGCCGACGTTCATCGCCAACGCGCTCGTCGATTCGACGTCGGGAATGATCGCCATCGAGACGGGCGCGATCGGCCACAACATCGCGATCGTCTCGGCCTGCTCGACGGGCACCCACAACGTCGCCGAGGGCGCCGAGGCGATCCGCCGTGGCGACTGCATCGCGGTCATCACCGGCTCGACCGAGATGCCGCTGCTCGAGGTCGCGCACGCGGGCTTCGAGAACATGCGCGGCCTCGGGTCGCCGCGGCCCGGCGAGGCCCTCCAGACCGTCTCGCGGCCGTTCGATGCGACCCGTAACGGCTTCGTCCTCGGCGAGGGTGCCGGGTCACTGTTCCTCGAGGATCTCGAGCTTGCGAAGGCCCGCGGCGCGCGCATCTACGCCGAGGTCGTCGGCTACGGCTCGGCCGCCGACGGCTGGGACATGATCCAGCCGATCGAGGGCGGGACAGGCTCGGCTCGCGCGATGCAGATGGCCCTCGACCGGCGCGGCGTGCCGGCCGACGAGGTCGACGTCATCAACCCCCACGGGACCTCGACTCCGGTCGGGGACGCCCGAGAGGCCCAGGCGATCTGGGCCGTCTTCGGCCCCCGCGCGGCTCGCGACCGTCGATCGCTCGCGATCTCCGGCACGAAGTCGATGACCGGCCACATGATGGGCGCGGCGGGGGCGTTCGAGGCCTTCGCGACCGTCATGTCGGTCGCCGAGCAGACCGTGACCGGGACCCTCAACTACCGCGACTTCGACCCGGCCTGCGACCTGTGGGTCGCGGACGAGACGATCCGAATGCCCGTCCGCTACGCACTCTCGAACAACATCGGCCTCGGCGGCCACAATGGCGCCGTCATCTTCAAGCGCTACGACGGCGATTGAGCAGCGCAGGGAGCGACATGCCTAGCCAGGATCCCGCTCGCCGGGCCGTCGTGACCGGCATGGGGGCGGTCACGCCGATCGGCAACGACGCCGAGACCTTCTGGTCGAACCTCCTCGCCGGCGTCCCGGGCGGCGGGCCGATCACGTCGTTCGACGCCTCGGGCTTCGATGTGCGGATCGCCGCCGAGGTCAAGGACTTCGACCCGCTGATCGTCATGGACCGCAAGATGGCCCGCCGGATGAGCCGCTTCGTCCACTTCGCGATGGCCGCCGCGACCGAGGCCGTCGATCGCGCCGGCCTCGACTTCAGCGACTGGAGCCCCGAGCGGCGCGACCGCGTCGCGGTCGCGATCAACACCGGCGGCGGCGGAATGGAGCAGGTGACGGAGGGCACCCGGACCCTCGAGGAGAAGGGCCCGGGCCAGGTCAGCCCGTTCGCAATTCCGGCCCTGTCGGGCTCGATGGGCGCTGCCCAGGTCTCGATGAAGTACGGCCTGACCGGCCCGGTCATCACGCAGGTTGCGGCCTGCGCATCCGGCGTCATCGCGTTCCAGGACGGCCTCCGGCTCATCCAGACCGGCGAGTGCGACGTCGTCATCGCCGGCGGAACCGAGGCACCGCTGCTGCCCGTGGCCTTCGCCGCGCTGGCGAACATGGGCGCGCTCTCGAAGCGCAACGATGACCCCGGGGGCGCGTCGCGGCCGTTCGACCGGACCCGCGACGGGTTCGTCTACGGCGAGGGCGCCGGCGTCCTGATCCTGGAGTCGGCGGCCCACGCGATGACCCGCGGCGCGCCGATCCTGGCCGAGGTCATCGGGGCGTCCCTGACCGCGGACGCGTTCCACATCTCGGCCCCGGAGCCGACCGGTCGCGGCGCGATGATGGCCATGACCAACGCGATGCGCCACGCTGGCGTCGCGCCCGACGAGATCGACCACGTCGTCGCCCACGGCACCTCGACGGCGCTCAACGACGTGACCGAGACGAAGGCCATCAAGGCGGCACTCGGCGGGCACGCCTACAAGACCGCGGTCTCGGCGCCGAAGTCGATGGTCGGCCACATGCTCGGCGGCGCGGGCGCGGCGGCCGCGATTGCGGCCGTCGGCTCGATCCGCGACGGCTGGATCGCCCCGACGATCAACTACCACGAGCCGGACCCGGAGTGCGACCTCGACTACGTCCCGAACGTCAAGCGCCGGGCCCGCGTCGAGACGGCGATGGTCAACGGCTTCGGGTTCGGCGGCCAGAACGCCGTCGCGATCTTCCGCCGGTTCGTCGAGTAGCGGCTCGCCGGGCCGCGCCGGTCAGCCCCCGAGGGCGCGGCCCTCGAAGGCCTCCATCGCCGCTCGCCACTCGACGGGCACCGGGATCGGGCACTCCTCCTGGTAGTCGAAGCTGACGAGCACCGAGTCGGCGATCGCGACGAGGCGGGCGTTCCCGTAGCGGCTGTCCGGCGCCGTCATCCGGTGGACCATCGAGAAGCTCGTGCGGCCGATCCGCTCGACCCGCGTCTCGACCGTCAGGCGCTCGCCATAGAAGGCCGGGCTGCGATACGTCATCCGGATCTCGGCCAGGATCATGCCCTCCTCGGCGCCGTGGACGCCGATCGGCAGCGCCTGTCCGGTGACGCTTTCGTAGTACGCGACGCGGGCGATCTCGACGTAGGTCAGGTAGCGGGCGTTGTTGACGTGGCCCATGGCGTCGGTGTCGGCCAGCCGGACCTCGACCTCGTGGCGGTGGGCGAAGTCACCGCTCAGGTCGCGCGGATCCGCGGGAACGTCGATGCGTGTTCGCGGCGCAGCCACGGACGAGCCTCCTGTTCGAGCGTTACAGCCGCCGCAGGGCTCGCACGAGCACGAACGCGGCGACGATCGTCAGACCATACGCCAGGCCGCCGAGCCCGAGCGCGGCCGTCGAGGTCAGCCGGTCGGCGACCGCGCCCTGGAGGAGCCCGGCGATCGGCATGAAGCCCAGCAGGACCATCACGTAGAGGCTCATGATCCGACCGCGCAGCCGGTCCGGCACGATCGTCTGGATCAGCGTGTTGGCCGACGCGTTGAAGGAAACGGCTCCCCAGCCGGCCAGCACGAAGAACACCAGCGCGATCGCGTAGGACTGCGACAGCCACACGCCGACGAGTCCAACCGCGAGGGCAAGCCCGGCCGTCAGGAGCAGTCGCGAGCGGGACGTCCGATTCGCGGTCGCGGCGAGGCGGAGCCCACCAACCACCGCCCCGGCGCCGGCCGCCGAGAGCATCACTCCGAGGCCCTCCGCGCCCTGCCCGAGCTCGACCGCCACTGCGGGTCCCAGGATGAAGTGGCCCGAGGCAAAGATCGTCTGGCTCGCCAGGAGCGCCAGGAGGATCGTCACGCGGGGCTCGCCGCGCAGGTACCTGACGACTTCGGGGAGGGCCTCGCGGGCGAAGATTCCGAGCCGCGGCACGTGCGCGTGGCGGATCAGCAGCAACCCGACGATGACCGGTCCGAAGCTGACCGCATTGACGAGGAATGCCCACCCGGGGCCGACGACGGCGACGAGAAAGCCTGCCAGCGTCGGCCCGAGCACCCGCGCCGAGTTGAACAGCAGCGAGTTCAGGGCGATCGCGTTGGCGAGGGAGCGTGGGCCGGCCAGCTCGGCGACGTAGCTCTGGCGAGCCGGCATCTCGAAGGCGTTCGCCAAGCCGAGCAGCAGGGCCGCCGCGATGACCGTCGCCACGTCGACCGAGCCCGTCACGGTGAGGATGCCCAGGATGGCGGTCACGATCATCGACACGACGTTGGAGGCGAGGATGATCCGCCGGCGGTCGTAGCGATCCGCGACGAAGCCGGCCACGAACGCCAGGAACAGCACCGGCACGGAGCGCGCGGCGGCCGCGACGCCGAGGACGAACGGAGAGTCGCTCAGGACGAACACCAGCCAGCCCTGGGCCACGATCTGCATCCAGGTGCCGGTCACCGAGACCAGCTGCCCGAGCCAGAAGATCCGGAAGTCGCGCTCCTGGAGCGCCACGAAGGTCGTCTGCAGCCGTCCGACCGGCAGCACGCGCGCGGCCGTCGGCGGGGCGGACGGCTCCGCCGGAAGCTGATCCCCTACCCGCCCGGCGCTGGCATCCGCCTCCGGACCCGTGCTGCTCACCGTCGCTGAGTGTAGGCACCAGTTGAACGGGCAGGCAGCGGCGCCGATGGTCGCGCCGCTAGACTCCGCTGGTCTCGGGAGCCGAAGGGAAGGTGAGGGGCTCGATGACCCAGGCAGCGGCGCGCTCGTCGATGTTCGCGATCTTCAGGAAGCGCGACTTCAGCCTGATGTGGACGGCCCAGCTTGTCTCGACGATCGGCGAGGCGCTCACCGCCCTGGCGGCTGCGATCCTGATCTTCCGAATCACCGGCTCGGCGCTCGCCGTCGGCGCGGTCCTCATGGTCACCGCCATCCCGACGCTCGTCTTCGGCCTGTTCGCCGGGGTCTTCGTCGACCGCTTCGACAAGAAGCGGATCCTGATGCTCTCGAACCTGCTGCGCGGCTTCATCATCCTCGGTATCCCCGTCGCGTTCACGCTGCACAACGCCGGGATGATCTCCCAGGAGGCCGCGACCGCCGCGCTCTACGGTCTCATCTTCATCTCGGCCACCGTCCAGCAGTTCTTCGATCCGGCCTGGGAGGCCGTGCTGCCCGAGATCGCGTCCGAGGAGGAGCTGACGCAGGCCAACTCGTTCCTGTCTGTCAGCGCGTTCGGCTCGACCGCTGTTGGCTTCGCGGCCGCCGGGTTCCTCGCCTCGGCCGACATCCTGCTGCCGTTCTACATCGACGCGGCAACCTACTTCTTCGCCTTCGCCCTGTTGGCGTTCGTTCGAGTCCCGAAGGCCGGACCCCCGGAGGCGACGACGATCGGTGTCGTCGTCGAGAACCTGCGCAGCGGCGCCCGCTACCTGTGGCGTACCCCGATCCTGCGCTCGATCCTCCTGAGCGGGGCGCCGGTGTTCCTGTCGTTCGGCCTGTGGAACGTCCTGCTCCTGCCGATGGCGATCCGCGAGCTTGACGCGACCGAGTTCGAGTACGGGCTCCAGGAGGGCCTGACGTCGGTCGGCTTCGTGATCGGCAGCTTCTTCATGGCGCGCTACGGCGACCGGCTGAACGAGGGCACGTGGCTCGTCGTGTCGACCGCGCTCATGGGGCTGTTCGGCATGCTCTACGGCCTGTCGCCGAACATCAACGTGGCGATCGTCCTCGTCATGATCACCGGCTTTCTGAACTCGCCGATGTCGATTGCCCGGCGGCTGCTGCTGCAGCGCCACATCCCGCGCGACATGCGCGGCCGGGTCTTCTCGGCAATGTTCGTGTCGCGCGACGTGCTGTTCCTGGTGGGCATGGCCGGAGCGGGCCTGGCCGACGTCTTCCCGGTCCGCGAGCTCGTCGTGGTCGCAGGCGCGATCTGCCTGGCGGCGGGCGTCGTGACCCAGCTCATGCCCGGCCTCGGCCGGCCGGCGGCCGAGTGGCGCCGAACGCTCCAGCTCCTTCGAACTGCGCCGACGGCGCCCGGCGTGGGCGCCGGCCGGCCGGCGAACATGCTCGACCTCGACCGCCTGATCGATGCCCTGCCCGAGCTCGGCGCGCTGGCCATGGAGCGGCGCAACACGTTCCTCGAGGGCGCCACGGTGGCCAAGGCGCCGCCCGGCTGTGCGATCGTGCGCGTCGGCGAGGAGAGCGACTCGGCGTTCTTCGTGCTCGGCGGCAAGGTCGTGGCCGGTATGCCGGACGAAGGCGAGGACTACCGTTCGCTGGCGACGATGGGGCCGGGCGACTTCTTCGGGGAGATCGCCGCGCTGACCGGCAGTCCGAGAACCGCCAACGTCGTGGCCGACGAGTTCAGCGAGGTCCTGGAGATCCCGGCCGCGACGCTTCGGGAGCTGCGCGGCCTGCCGGCGATGAGCAACCTGATCAACGTCAAGCTGTCCGAGCGGCTGACGCGCACCCAGAACGCCGATCTCGTTCGCCTGGCCGGGCTCGACCAGCGCGACCTGCGCGACCTTCGGCGGCGGCGATCTTCGGACGCCACTCCGGAGACCCCGGCGCCGCGCGGCGCCGCCTGACGGTCTCGGGTCGGTCGCCCGTGAGCGGCAGCGTGAACCGCGGCTAGACTGGAATCGATGGACGCGCGGCCGTGTCCCAGCTGCGGCGAGCCGAACCCGCCCGACGCCAGGCTGTGCGGGATGTGCGGCACCGCGCTCACCCGGGACGAGGCGGCCGGTGAGGTTCGCCGGGTCATCACCCTCGTCACGTCGGATCTGAAGGGCTCGACCGCGCTCGGCGAGCGCCTCGACCCGGAGGCGCTGCGCGAGGTCCTGAACCGCTACTTCGCGGTCATGCGGGCGGTCTTCGAATCGCACGGTGGGACGATCGAGAAGATCATCGGCGACGCGATCGTCGCGGTCTTCGGGTTGCCGTTCCGGCATGACGACGATCCCCTGCGGGCTCTCGAGGCCGCGGCCGAATCCCAGCGCGCGCTGGCCACGCTGAACGACGAGCTCGAGGCGAGCCACGGCGTCCGGCTCGTCGTCCGCACCGGCGTCGCGACCGGCGAGGTGACGTTCGGCGCCGCCGAGGCCGGTCAGCACGTGCTGCTGGGTCCGCCGGTGGACGTGTCGACGGTCATGGAGCAGAACTCGCCGCCGCTCGAGGTCCTCGTCCACGAGTCGACCCGTGACCTCGTCGGCGCGCAGGCCGAGTTCGCGGACCACCCGCCGGTGAGCCCCAAGGGCTCGGACGAGCTGCTCTACGCCTCGCGGCTCGTCGCCGTCCACGAACGAGCGGAGGAGACCGAGGCCGCGGTTCCCGAGGCGGCGCCCGGCATGCGCATCTGCCCAAGCTGCGGCGAGCAGTCGCCCGAGCAGATGCGCTTCTGCACGACCTGCGGCGCCTCGCTGAGCGAGACCGCGTCACGGGAGTCGCGTCGCACGGTGACGATCGTGTTCGCGATGCCGAAGGTCCATGCGACGAGCGGCGAGCCACCCGGACCGGAGACGCTGCGCGACGTCATGTCGCGCTACTTCGAGGCGATGCGCGTCGCGCTCGAGCGGCACGGCGGGACCGTCGAGAAGTTCATCGGCGACGCGGTCATGGCCGTCTTCGGCCTGCCGGTCCGCCACGAGGACGACGCGGTCCGGGCGATCCGGGCGGCCTCGGACATGCAGACGGCGCTGGCCGGGCTCAACCCCGAGTTCCGAACCGGATGGGGCATCGAGCTCGAGAACCACATCGGCGTCAACAGCGGTGAGGTGATCGCCGGCGACGCCTCGACCGCGCAGCGGATGGTGACCGGCGACGCGGTGAACACCGCGGCCCGACTGGAGCAGGCCGCGGGTCCCGGCGAGATCGTGCTGGGCGATCTCACCTATCGCCTCGCGCGCAACCAGATCGAGGTC
>DATHRO010000091.1:0-7387 GCA_035465135.1 Candidatus Deferrimicrobiaceae bacterium | reverse complement strand
GTCGCGGCGCCGGAGCTCGGCGCCGCTCTTCCAGATCGCGTACTCGAGCGAATCGGCCAGTGCGACCGCCGAGGCCGCAATGATGTTCGTGTCGGAGCCCATCGTCGACCACTCGGCCGAGCCGTCGGTCGATTCGATCGTGACCCGCGTCCGGGCGGCGGTCGCGGCGCCCGAATCGAGGATCCGGACCTTGTAGTCGTACAGGTGGACGGTGTCGAGGACCGGGTAGAAGGCGCCGAGGGCCTTCCGCAGCGCGGCGTCGAGGGCGTTGACCGGGCCGTTGCCGTCGGCCGCGGTGTGGAGCGTCTCGCCGTCGACTTCGACCTTGACCGTGGCTTCGGCGCGCAGCTCGGCGCCGGCGCGCTGCTCGACGAGGCACGTGTAGTCGACGATCCGGAACGGCGCCCGATACTCGGCCTGGTGGCGCCGGATGAGGAGCTCGAAGCTCGCCTCGGCACCCTCGAACGACAGGCCCTCGCTCTCGAGCTGCTTGACCAGCGCCGACAGCGTCGCCGGATCGACGATGCCCTCGAGCTCGTGCCCGAGCTGCTGGGCCCGAAGTCGCGTGTTCGCCCGGCCGCCGAGCTCGGACACGATGAGCCGGCCCTGGTTGCCGACGGCCGCAGGGTCGACGTGCTGGTACGACCGCTCGACCTTGGCGACGGCCGCTCCGTGGACGCCGCCCTTGTGTGCGAACGCGGAGCGCCCGACGTACGGCTGGTAGTCGTTCGGCGCGACGTTGGCGATCTCCGCCACCGAGCGCGACAGCTCGGTCAGGGCGGCGAGCTGACCGCCTCCCACCGGCCGCAGGGGCAGCTCGGTCTTCAGCGCGAGGCCGGCCAGGACGCTGACCATGTTGGCGTTGCCGCAACGCTCGCCATAGCCGTTGATCGTCGCCTGGACGTGTCGGATGCCGGCACCGACGGCGGCCAGCGAGTTGGCGACCGCCAGCTCGGCGTCGTTGTGGGTGTGGATGCCCCACGTCAGCGGGGCGCCGTCGGCGGGCGCGTCCTCGACCGCAGCTCGGGTCTCGGCGATGATCCGCAGCAGCTCGGCGGTCAGCGTCCCGCCGTTCGTGTCGCACAAGACCAGCGTCCGGGCGCCTCCGTCGATCGCGGCGCGCAGGGTCTCGAGCGCGTAGGCCGGATCCGCCCGGTAGCCGTCGAAGTAGTGCTCGGCGTCGTAGACCAGCTCCCGGCCGTGCTCGACCATGATCCGGACGCTGTCGGCGATCATCTCGAGATTCTCCGCGGGCGATGCTCCGAGGACCTCGACGACGTGCAGGAGCCAGCTCTTGCCGAAGATCGTCACGACCGGGGTCTCGGCGCGCAGGAGCTCCTGGAGATTCGGGTCGTCCTCGGCGGTTCGCGAGCGATGGCGCGTCGAGCCGAACGCGGCGAGCTTCGCGCCGCGCCAGTCCATCGACCGGGCGGCCTTGAAGAACTCGGCGTCCTTGGGATTGGAGCCCGGCCACCCGCCTTCGACATACGGCATCCCGTACTCGTCGAGCATCCGCGCGATCCGCAGCTTGTCGGCCAGCGAGAGCGTGATGTTCTCGCCCTGTGTGCCGTCACGCAGCGTCGTGTCGTAGAGGACGACCGGGATCTCGCTCACCGCGCAGCCCCGGAGACGGCAGCCGAGGACGTCGTGAGGCCGGCCACGACGGCGTCGGCCATGGCCCGCGTCCCGACCTGGCGGAGGCCCTCGGTCGAGCCGCCCGGGGCCATGAGATCGGCGGTCCGGTAGCCGGCATCGAGGGCCGTCGAGACCGCGGCCTCGACGGCCGCCGCGGTGTCCTCACGGCCGAGCGACCAGCGCAGCAGCATCGCTGCCGAGAGGATGGCCCCGAGCGGGTTCGCGATGTCGCGCCCGGCGAGGGCCGGTGCCGAGCCGTGGATCGGCTCGTACAGGCCGAACCGGCCATGCTCGGTCCGCCGCTCGCCGAGCGACGCCGACGGCAGCATCCCGAGGCTCCCGGCGAGCACCCCCGCCTCGTCCGACAGGATGTCGCCGAACATGTTCTCGGTGACGAGGACGTCGAACTGAGCCGGCTCGCGGATCAGGAGCATCGCGCACGAGTCGACGAGCTGATGGGCGACCTCGATGTCCGGAACGTCGGCCCGGACCTCCTCGACGACCTTCCGCCACAGCCGCGAGGTCGCCAGGACGTTGGCCTTGTCGACGCTGGTGACGCGACCCCGCCGGCCGCGGGCCAGCTCGAATGCCAGGCGCACGACGCGCTCGATCTCGGCCTCGGTGTACCAGACGGTGTCGACCGCCACCCGGCCCTCGGGTGTCGCCCGACCCTCGGACGGACGGCCGAAGTAGACGCCCGAGGTGAGCTCGCGGACGATCAGCAGATCGACCCCCTCGAGCAGCTCCGCTCGGAGCGGTGACGAGGCGATGAGCGCAGGGTGGACCACGACCGGCCGCAGGTTGGCGAACAGCTCGAGGCCGCCGCGGAGCGCGAACAGCGCCTGCTCCGGCCGGACCTTCGCGTCGGGGTCGTCCCACTGGGGACCGCCGACGGCGCCGAGCAGGGCCGCGTGGCAGCCGGCGACGGCCTCGAGATCCACCTCGCGCAGCGGGACGCCGTGGGTCTCGATCGCCACGCCGCCGGCAAGCAGCTCCAGCCACTCGATCTCGAAGCCGTCGCGCGCTGCGACGGCGTCGAGGACGCGTCGCGCCGCGCGGACGACATCCGGGCCGACGCCGTCCCCGCCGATCGCGGCGATCCGGTAACGGGTCACGGCAGCTCGACCGTCCGCGGCGCGAGGAACGCCGGCGAGGCCGGCCCGACGGCCGCCCCGTGGAGCTTGTTGGCGGCGATCAAGTAGGCCTCGATGGACGCCTCGATGATGTTCGTCGACAGGCCGTGGCCGGAGACGACCAGCGCGCCCGGGCCGTCGTCGGTCGAGCGGCGGCAGCGAACCAGCACCCGGCCCTGGGCGTCCTCGCCGCCGGAGACCGCCTTGATCTCGTAGGCCTCCAGCACCGGGTGCCAGCCGAAGACCGCGTCGAGCGCCTGGTCCACGGCCTCGAACAGCGCGTCGACCGGGCCGTTGCCGATCGCGGCCTTGGCCTGCTCGGTGTCGCCGATGACGAGCGACACCATGCCGGTCGCCTTGCCGCCGTGCGACGACGTGACGTTCCAGCCCTGGAGCGCGACTGCCTGCGGGACCTCGGCGAAGCGCTGCTCGACGAGCGCGATGAGGTCGTCGTCGGTGACCTCCTTCTTGGCGTCGGCCAGCTCGATCGCCTGGCGGTAGATCGCGTCGAGCGCCTCACCATCCAGCTCGTAGCCGAGGTCACGCAGCTTCTGGCCGAGCCCCCGGCGGCCCGACAGCTTGCCGATCGTGATCGAGCTGCCGGACAACCCCACCGACTGCGGCGTCATGATCTCGTAGGTCAGCGGGTTCTTGATGACCCCGTCCTGGTGGATGCCCGATTCGTGGGCGAATGCGTTGCCGCCGACGATCGCCTTGTTCGGCTGGACAGTGAACCCGGTGAGGTAGCTGACGAGGCGTGAGGCGGCCGTGAGGTGCTCGGTCAGCACGCCGCTGGCGAGCTCCGGGAACTGCGTCGGCCGGGTCCGGAGGGCCATCACGACCTCCTCGAGCGAGGCGTTGCCGGCACGCTCGCCGAGGCCGTTGATCGTGACCTCGACCTGCCGGGCGCCGGCCTGGACGGCACCGAGCGTGTTGGCCGTCGCCAGCCCGAGATCGTTGTGGCAGTGGACGCTGACCGTCGCCGCGCTGCCGACGAGCGCGACGACCCGCTCGACCAGCCGCCCGAACTCGGCCGGGATCGCATAGCCGACGGTGTCGGGGATGTTGACCGTCGTGGCCCCGGCCTCGACGACCGCCTCGTAGACCCTGAGCAGGAACTCGGGATCGCTGCGCGAGGCGTCCTCGGCCGAGAACTCGACCTCGGCGTCGCGCCCGAGCCGCTCGCGACCGTAGCGGACCCAGCGGACGGCCTCGGCGAGTGCCTCGTCGCGGTCCAGCCGCAGCTTGTGCTTGAGGTGGATGTCGCTGGTCGCGATGAAGACGTGGAGATGCGGCCGCTCGGCGACCCCGATCGCCTCGATGGCGCGCTGCGGGTCGCCATCGCGGCACCGCGCGAGCGCCGCCACGGCGATCCCACCCGTCGTCTCACGGGCGATCCGCTGCACGGCCTCGAAGTCGCCGGCCGAGGCGGCCGGGAAGCCGGCCTCGATGACGTCGACCCGAAGCCGCGCCAGCTGCCGGGCGACCTCGAGCTTCTCCGAGGCGGTCAGGCCGGCGCCCGGCGCCTGCTCGCCGTCGCGCAGGGTCGTGTCGAAGACGCGGACCGTGCCGGGGGCGACGAACGGCCCCGCGGGGACCGGACGACGGCGCTGACGGCGTACCGGGGCCGAGCCCCTCGCGGCGCTCACTTCGGCGCGCCCGCGGGACTGGCCGGCTCACTCGCCGCGGCCTGGGCCTCGCCCTCGCGCACGACGACCGGCTCGAGGAACGGCATCTGCGCCCGCAGGGCCGCTCCGACCTGCTCGATCTGGTGGTCGCGGTCACGCTGTCGGAGCTGCCGGAACTCTTCGCCGCCGGCCTCCTGGACGGCGATCCAGCGCTCTGCGAAGGCCCCCGATTGGATGTCCACCAGGACGTCCTTCATGGCCGCCTTGGCACCCTCGGTGACACGTGGCCCGGAGACGTAGTCACCGTACTCGGCCGTGTCGCTGACGCTGAAGCGCATGAAGTTGAGGCCGCCGCGGTACATCAGGTCGACGATCAGCTTCAGCTCGTGCATCGTCTCGAAATACGCGAGCTCCGGCTGGTAGCCGGCTTCGACGAGCGTCTCGAAGGCCGATTTCACGAGCGCCGAGACGCCGCCGCACAACAGCGCCTGCTCGCCGAACAGGTCGGTCTCGGTCTCCTCGGCGAACGTCGTCTCGAGGACCCCGGCCCGCGTCGCGCCGAGCGCCCGAGCGTAGGCCATGACCCGGCCCCGGGCCGTCCCGCTGGCGTCCCGCTCAATCGCGAACAGGGCCGGCACACCGCCGCCGGCCGTGTAGACGCTCCGCAGCAGGTGCCCGGGGCCCTTCGGGGCGACCATGCCGACGTCGATCGTCTCCGGTGGCTGGATCCGGCCGAACCGGATGTTGAAGCCGTGGGCGAACATCAGCAGCTGGCCCGGCCGGAGGTTCGGCGCGATGTCTGCGTCGTAGACCGCCTTCTGGGCGGTATCGGGCACGAGCAGCATGACGACGTCGGCCGCCGTCACCGCCTCGGCGACGGTTTCGACGCGAAAGCCGGCGTCGGACGCCAGCGCCCGGCTCTTCGAGCCCTCGGCCAGCCCGACGATCACGTCGACGCCGGAGTCCCGGAGGTTCTGGGCATGCGCGTGACCCTGGCTGCCGTAGCCGATAACCGCGACGGTCTGGCCGGCCAGCACCGCCGGATCGACGTCCGCGTCGTAGTACATGCGCGCCGTCATCGCTTCACTGCCTCCTCGATCGATGCGCCGCCGCGGGTCATGACCACCGCGCCGGTGCGCACCAGCTCCCGGATCCCGAAGTCACGAACGCAGGCCACGAAGTTGTCCACCTCCGCCTCGGTGCCGCTGATCTCGGCGATCAGCGCGTCGGGCGCGACGTCGAGGACCCGGCCGCGGGTCAGCTCGACCAGCTTCAGCACCTCGGCTCGGTTCGAGTCGCTGACACGGACCTTGACCATCGCCAGCTCATGCTCGACCGTGGGCTCGCTGGTGACGTCCTGGACCTTGAGGACGTCGATCAGCCGATACAGCTGCTTGATCGCCTGCTCGACCGCGACGTCGTCGCCGTGGAGCGTGAGCGTCATCCGCGACAGGCCCTCGCGGTCGGTCCGGCTGACCGCCAGCGAGTCGATGTTGAAGTTGCGGGCCCGCATCAGGCTTGCAACCCGGTTCAGGACGCCGGGCTTGTCGACCACGATCGCGACGAGGCGGTGCAGGCGCTGGTCGCCACCGCCCGGGAGCGCCCGCGACGGGGGCGCGACGTGCGCCGGCGCGGAGTCGGTGCTCACTCGTCCGGCCCGTCCCAGTGCTCGATGAGGTCGGACAGGCCCTTGCCGGCCGGCATCATCGGGAAAACGTTCTGCTCGCCGGCGATCTCGAACCACACGAGGGCCGGCCCGTCGACGCCCTGCGCGAAGCGGATCGCCTCGTCGACCTCGTCGGGCGTCGAGGCCCGGACGGCCGCGATCCCGAACGCGTCGGCGAGCTTCAGGTAGTCCGGCCCGAGCAGGTGCGCCGAGTGGTAGTTCCCGGCGTAGATGATCTCCTGCCACTGCCTGATCATCCCGAGCTTCTTGTTGTCGAACAGCGCGATCTTCACCGGGATCCGGTCCTGGACGAGGGTCATCAGCTCCTGGAGCGTCATCTGGAACCCGCCGTCGCCGGTGATCGCCCAAACCTCCCGGCCGGTCCCACCGAGGGCTGCTCCCATGGCCGCCGGGACGCTGAAGCCCATCGTCCCGAGGCCGCCCGAGCTGACGTGCGTGTTGGGATGGCGGAACCCGGCGTAACGCGCCAGCCACATCTGGTTCTGGCCGACGTCGCCGACATAGATCGCCTCGTGATCGGTCAGCTCGCCGATACGCTGGACGACGTAGTCCGCCGAGAGGGTGCCGTCGCGCCACGACCCCGAGCCGTGCCACGAGGTGGCCTCGGAGTCCTTGCGCCAGGCGGCCAGCTGCTCGCGGTAGGTGGCGCGCCGCTCTGCCGGCACTGGCTCGACCATCGGCAGCAGCGCGGTCAGCACGCGCTTCGCGTCGCCCACGATGGGCACCTCGACGGCGACGTTCTTGCCGATCTCGGCCGGGTCGATGTCGACATGGACGATCCGCGCGTACGGGGCGTAGGTCCGGACGTTGCCCGTCACCCGGTCGTCGAACCGCATCCCGACCGCGAAGAGCAGGTCGGCCGCCTGGATCGCGCGGTTGACGTGCTTCCAGCCGTGCATGCCCATGAAGCCGTAGGCGAGCGGATGGCGCTCGTCGATCGCGCCGATCCCGAGCAGCGTCCATGCCACCGGGGCGTCGATCTTCTCGGCGAAGGCCAGGAGCTCGGCTTCAGCGCGCGCGTGGAGGACCCCGTGACCGGCGAGGATGACCGGGCGCTCTGCGGCCGCGATCTCCGCAGCGGCCGTCTTCAGCTGGCGGTGGTGACCGGCCATCGTCGGGCGAAAGCCCGGCAGCCCGGCCGCGACCTCGTCCGGGGACGGGTGCTCCGCGTGGGTCTCCTGCTGCAGGGCGTCCTTGGTGATGTCGACGTGGACCGGCCCGGGCCGGCCGGTCCGGGCGATGTGGAACGCCTCGGCCAAGACCCGCGGCAGCTCGTCGGCGTCCCGAACCAGGTAGTTGTGCTT
>DATHRO010000090.1:0-1857 GCA_035465135.1 Candidatus Deferrimicrobiaceae bacterium | reverse complement strand
TCCTCCCGCCGACTCCGCGGGGACGCCGACCGCGAGCTCGTGGAAGCCGTTGCCGTCGAAGTCCCCGACCGCGAGGGAGGCCGCGAAATGGTCGTCGACCTCGGGCGCTCCCGGCACCGACCCGGCCTGGCTCAGCGTCAGGTCGTAGAGCGGCTCCGCGTCGTCCTGCCCGGCGAACACGAAGGCCGCACCCGCCTCGTCGATCCCCGAGACGTCGACGCCCGGGGCGCCGACCACGAGGTCGTCCCGCCCGTCGCCGTCGAAGTCTCCGGCTGCCAGGCTCGCGCCGAACTGGTCCTCCGCGGCCACGGTGCCGTCGACGTCGGAGCGGTCGAGGAAGGAGAAGGCGAGCGGGTTCAGGCCGCCCGGTTCGCCGCTGACGAGGTGCACGGCGCCGACGCGCGGAATGACGAAGCCCGCCTCCGCGTCCTCCCAGGGCGAGCCGATGGCGAGGTCGTCGTAGCCGTCGCCGCCGAAGTCGCCGACGGCGAGCGCGCTGCCGAACAGGTCGCCCGGCTCCGCCGAGCCGGGGATCAGGTCGTTCTGGGTGAAGATCTGCGCCCCGGTGGCGGCGAGGCCCAGGCCGGTGCCGTAGATCGCGGTCACCGCCCCCGCCCCTGCGATCGCGCCCACGTCCTCGCCCGGCGCGCCGACCGCGAGGTCGTCGATCCCGTCACCGTCGAAGTCGCCCGCGGCCAGGCTCCGTCCGAACGAATCGCCCGCCTCGTCCGGGGTCAGGCCGAGGTCGCCCTGGGTCCAGATCTGGTCGTCGATCGGCGCAAACGTCGGCGAGAGGCCCGAGGGCGAGCCGTAGATCACGTTCACCGCCCCGGCCCCGGAGATCGCGCCGACGTCCTCACCGTAGACGCTGATCGCCAGGTCGGCGAAGCCGTCGGAGTTGAAGTCGCCCGCCGCGAGGGCGGCGCCGAACCAGTCGCTGTCCTCGGGGACCCCCGCGACGCTGTTCGCGCCCTGGTGCCAGAGCTGCTGACCCCCGAGCGCGATCCCGCCCGGTCCACCGTAGAGCACGAGCACCGCGCCGGCGTCGTCGACCGTTCCGCCGCCGAAGGCGACGTCCCGGAACGGGATGCCGATCGCGAGGTCGTCGTAGCCGTCCTGGTCGAAGTCGCCCGAAGCCACGGACGAGCCGAGCAGGTCGAGGTCCTGGGCCGGCCCGAAGCCGGTCCAGTCGAGCGCCCAGACCGTGCCGCTCGACGGATCGATGCCCCCCGCCGCGCCGTAGACCACGGTCACCTGCCCGGCCGCGAAGGCGCTGAACGCGGGCGTCTCGGTCAGCGCCCCGATCGCCAGGTCGTCCCGGCCGTCGCCGTCGAAGTCTCCGGAGGCCACGGCCCAGCCGAGCTCGTCCCAGAACTCGGATTCGTCCGGAAAGCCGCCCACCCCCTGCTGGAGCATCGCCGCGCCGGCGAGCCCGAGCTGCGCGCCGGCCCCGGCGGCGGTGATCAGTGCGAAGGTGCAGGCGAGAGCGGCCGTCCGCCGCCCGCCGAGTCGATTCGTAGCCATCTGTTTCCCCCTGGTCGCCGCGGGCCCCCACGGCCCGGTCACCTCCTTCATCGCAGAACGCGGGGAAGTTGCGACAACGGCGCGCCGGGTTCCCTTCCTCTCTCGCCTCGGCTCCGCACCGGTCGGGCGGCGGGTCCGGGCTCCCGCGGAACCCCGAGTGGGCCTCGCCCTGCGAGCCTCGAGCGAGGGGTGGAGCGGGAGCCCGGACCCGCCCTGCGGCGAAAGGTGGGCGGTGCGGCGCGCGCCCGGGCAACCTGGTCGTGCCGTGGGGCCGGCTCGGCCTGTCCCCTCCGTCGCTCGCTCGAGGCTCGCAGGGCGAGGCCCACTCGCTCC
>DATHRO010000089.1:0-2331 GCA_035465135.1 Candidatus Deferrimicrobiaceae bacterium | reverse complement strand
GAGGATCGCCCGGTCACGCAGCTCGCCATCGGACAGCTCGCGGGCTCGGATCGCCACCGCGGTCGGCGGCCGGATCACGAGCTCGGCGACGCCGGCGGCCTGGAGGTTGCGGGTCCAGTCGACGTGGCCGTTCGGGTGCCCCAGGAACACGTGCGGTCCATCGCGCAGCAGGCCGAGCAGCACGCGGCGCCCCCTCCCGGTCCGCCGGCCCCGCACCCGGAGCTCGACGACGTTCCCGAGCCCGACCGTTCGCCAGACCAGCCGAACGAGCGGATCGACGAGCCGGATGAAGGCGTACTGGATCGGGAACCAGCGGTGCCACGCGGCCGAGTAGCGAGGTGCCGGAAGCCTCTGGCCGCGGGGGCTCATGCGGCGAGCATACCTTCGGGTCCGCCGGGGGCCACGATGCAACCCGGCCGATCCCCGAAGCGTCTGATGAGCGTGACACCAGCGCAGCGTCGGCCACGCCAGGCCCGGGTCGCACTCGCACTCGGGCTGGTGGCCGCGCTCGTCGTCGGCTGCGGCATCGGCCCCGGCGCGAGCCCCTCGACTCCGTCGCCGCCGGCCGCCTCGCCGGGTCTTGCGATCGCGGCGGTCGACAGGGTCGCGGTCGATCCGGCCGAGGCGGCCCTCGCCGCCGACGCCATCAACGACTTCGGGCTCGCGCTGCTCCGGGCGGCGGGCGAGTCGTCCGAGAACGCCGTGCTTTCGCCGGCCTCGGTCGTCATCGCCTTGGCCATGGCCCGACCCGGGGCTCGCGGCACCACAGCGACGCAGATGGACGCTGTCCTGCGCGAGGTAGCCTCGGACGACCATCCCGGCTGGCTGAACGCCCTCGACGCGGCGCTGGCGACGCGATCCGGGACGTTCAAGGACCGCAGCGCGGCCGACCATGAGGTCATCCTGCGAATCGCGAACTCGCCGTTCGCACAGCGCGGCTACCCGTGGGAAGCGGCCTACCTCGCCGCGCTGGCGGAGCGGTTCGGGGTTGGCGTTCGACTCGTCGACTACGTGAGTGCGACCGAGGCTGCCCGGCGGCTGATCAACGGCTGGGTGAACGAGCGGACCGAGGACCGAATCCCGGAGCTGCTCGAGCCGGGCATGCTCAGCACTGACACGCGCCTCGTGCTCGTCAACGCGATCTACCTGAAGGCCGCGTGGCTGGCGCCGTTCAGGGAGGATGCGACGGCGCCGGCGCCGTTCGTGATGGCCGATGGGACGACCGTCGACGTCCCCACCATGCAACTGTCCGCCGACGTCGCCTACGGTGAGGGACCCGGTTGGCGGGCGGTCGAGCTGCCGTACGTCGGCGGCCAGCTGGCGATGACGGTGATCGTGCCTGACGACCTGGCGGCGTTCGAGGCCGGCCTGGACGGCGACGCGTTCGGCGCGCTGGTCGACGGTCTCGCGGAGCGCCAGGTCGGGCTCGCGCTGCCGAAGTTCGGTCTCGAGACGAAGGTCGATCTGGCGACCGTCCTCGCGGCCATGGGGATGCCGGACGCCTTCAGCCCACGGATCGCCGACTTCGGCGGCATGACCGCCGCGGATCGGCTCTTCATTAAGGCGGTCATCCACCAGGCCAACATCGACGTCGACGAGGCCGGCAGTGAAGCGGCGGCGGCGACGGCCGTCGTCATCGACCGCGTCAGCGCCGGGATCGAGTTCAAGGTCGACCGGCCGTTCCTGTTCGCGCTGCGCGATGTCCCGACCGGCGCGATCCTGTTCCTGGGCCACGTCACCGAGCCGATCATCCGCAACTGACACGGATCGCGAAACGAAAACTCGGAGCGGCTCCCGAAGGAGCCGCTCCGATGCTGTCCCGGTGAAGGTATCCGCCGAGGCGGATGCTTCTGCCACGCGTCAAGGGCATCTATCACGTCGGCTGCACCGACTACCCTGACCCAACCTACCCATGACCTTGCCGCTGGGGCAGCGGACGCTGCGTCGCCGCAGTGCACCGCCCAGTTTAGGCGACCTCGGGCCCGAATCCAAGGGTTTTCGACACGAAGTTCGTAAATATCCCTTAACGGTTCGTCTCAGTCGTCCTGGATCGTGACGCTGGTGATCGCGACCGGTTGGTCGGGCATGTCGCGCGAGTTGCGCGGCGCGTTGACGATCTGGTCGACGACGTCCATGCCCTTGGTCACCTGGCCGAAGATCGTGTAGTTCTTCGGCAGCCGGCCCGACAGGTCGGCGTGGCAGATGAAGAACTGGCTGCCGTTGGTGTTCGGACCGGCGTTGGCCATCGCCAAGGCGCCGCGGACGTAGTCGGCGTGGACCGGCTCGTCCTCGAACGTGTAGCCCGGCCCGCCCGTCCCCACGCGACCCGTG
>DATHRO010000088.1:0-30563 GCA_035465135.1 Candidatus Deferrimicrobiaceae bacterium | reverse complement strand
GAACATCATCTTCGGCACGAGCTTCAACGATCGGCTCGGCGACGAGGTCGCGATCACGGTCATCGCAACCGGCTTCGACGGCCGCACGACGTCGGCGTCCGCGCGCGCCGCCGCAGGCGCCGGGTCGGAGACGAGCGTTCGCGCGCCGCGCGACTTCCTCGAGGAGCTGGAGCGCCAGCGCGGCCAGCTGAACGAGGCGGGTGTCCCGGAGACCCCGACGACGATCGAGGAACCGGGCGCCGACGGTGGCGCCCGCTCCACGGCCGAGCCGGTGCCGGTCAAGCGCGCCGCCTACGACGCCGACGACCTGGAGATCCCGAGCTTCCTGCGTCGGGGCCGCTAGCAAGCGCCCCGCCGCCGCTCCGACGCCGACCCGTGGGCTCGGCCCGCGACCAACGGCCGCGGCCGAGGCTAGGATCGGGCGATGTCACCCGGATCCGGCGACGACATCCGGCGCCGCCTCCGAGCCCTGGAGGCACGGGTCACCGAGGCCGCCCGGCGAGTCGGACGAGACCCGGACCAGGTCCGGATCGTGGCCGTCGCCAAGACGGTGCCGGCGGACCGCGTTCGGTCGGCGGTGGAAGCCGGCTGTCGGACGATCGGTGAGAACCGCGTCCAGGAGGCCGAATCGAAGGTCGGGCGCGTCGCCGACGGCCTCATCGGTCCGCCGCCGTCGTGGCATCTCGTCGGGCCGCTGCAGTCGAACAAGGCCCGCCGCGCGGTGACGCTGTTCGACGTCATCGAGACGGTCGACTCGCTCGCGCTCGCGGAGCGCCTCGATCGGCTGGCAGCGGAGCTTCGCCCGGCTGCGTCCTACCCGGTCCTCCTCCAGGTCAACGTCGACGCCGACCCGACGAAGACCGGATTCGCCTTGGAGGACGTCGAGGCTGGGACGGCGGCCGTCCTGGAGCTCCCGAGCCTGCGCGTCGACGGGTTGATGACGATCGGCCGGCTCACGAACGACCCAGAGGCCACCCGGCCGACCTTTGTCGCGTTACGTCGCCTGTCCGAGCACCTCCGGGCGCGTCACCCGGGGCTCGGCGCAGACCTGTCGATGGGTATGACCGACGACTTTGGGGTCGCGGTTGAGGAGGGTGCCACGATCGTCCGGGTCGGCCGGGCGATCTTCGGACCGCGCCACTGACGGCGTGGAGGCCTGCGCTAGACTCGCCCCGTGTTCGGGGAGTTCTTCGTCAACTTTGCACGCTTCGTGCTGATGGCCCTGTGGCTGGCGGTGCTCGGCCGGGTCCTCATCTCGTGGGTCGATCCGACCGGTCGCAACTCCGCCTCCGCGTTCCTGATCCAGCTGACGGAACCAATCCTGGCGCCAGTACGCCGATTCATGCCCCGGGCCGGGATGTTCGACTTCTCGCCGCTGATCGTCATCCTGATCCTGGGCGTCCTGATCCGGTCGCTGCCCTAGCCGGAAGCCGAAGTGGCGCCGGCGCCCGTCCGGATCGGTGTCCGCCTCACGCCACGCGCGGGGGCCAACCGGGTCGATGGCGTCGCCGGCGGCGTGCTGCGGGCGCGCGTCTCTGCGGCGCCGGCCGACGGAGCCGCCAACGAAGCCCTGCTCCGGCTGCTGGCCGAGACGCTCGGGATCGCCCGCGGGCGGGTCCGGCTCGTCCGCGGAGCGACCGGCCGCGACAAGCTCGTGGAGGGCGACGGTCCCGACCCGGCCGCACTCCGGCTTCGCTGGCCGGGGCTCGTTGTATGATCCCCGGGCCTTCCGCCCTCGGCGGTTGCGCGCGGTGGGCGATTGGCTCAGTCGGTTAGAGCGCGCGGTTCACATCCGCGAGGTCACTGGTTCGAATCCAGTATCGCCCACCATCTCGTCCCCCCGGCTGACGGGGGCCGCCACGTTCAGGCCTCGGCGACGAGTCGGCGAAGAACGGCCGGCAGGATCCCGCCATGACGGTAGTAGCCCACCTCGACCGGCCCGTCGAGCCGGCAGCGAGCGTCGAACGACCGGACCGTGCCGTCATCCGCCGTCGCCTCGACGCGAACCGCTGCCCGCGGCGCCAGCCCTTCCGCGAGGCCCCTGATGGTGTAGGCCTCGCGGCCGGTCAGCCCGAGCGTCTCGGCCGTCGCGCCGACCGGGAACTCGAGCGGCAGGATGCCCATGCCGATCAGGTTCGTGCGGTGGATTCGCTCGAAGCTCTCCGCGATGACCGCCCGGACGCCGAGCAGGAGCGGACCCTTGGCCGCCCAGTCGCGAGATGAGCCGGAGCCATACTCCCGGCCGGCGAGCACGAGCAGCGGCACCCCCGCCTCGCGATATCGAAGTGCGGCGTCGTAGATGAACAGCTCCTCGCCGCTCGGCAGGTGCCGGGTGTAGGGACCCTCCCGATCGACCAGCCGGTTGCGGAGCCGGATGTTGCCGAACGTCCCGCGGACCAGGACCTCGTGGTGGCCGCGCCGCGCGCCGTAGGAGTTGAACTCGAGCGGCGTGACCCCATGGGCCTGGAGCCACTGGCCGGCAGGCGACCACGGCGGGATCGATCCGGCCGGCGAGATGTGGTCGGTCGTCACCGAGTCGCCGACGACGACCAGAGCCCGTCCGCCGACGATGTCCCGGACGGGCTCCGGAGCGACCGCCATGCCCTCGAAGAACGGCGGCTTCGCGATGTACGTCGAGTCGGGATCCCAGTCGTAGCGGTCGCCGGCCGGGATCGGGAGGGCTCGCCAGCGGTCGTCGCCCTCGAACACGGTTGCATAGGTCCGCCGGAAGATCTCGGGGTCGACGGCCTCGCGAATGACATCCCGGATCTCGTCCGGGGCGGGCCACACGTCGGACAGGAAGACGGGCTTGCCGTCGTCGTCGATCCCGAGCGGCTCGGTCGTCAGATCGATGTCGATCCGACCCGCGAGCGCAAAGGCCACGACGAGTGGCGGCGAGGCGAGGTAGCTGGCCCGCGCCAGGGGGTGGATCCGCCCCTCGAAGTTCCGGTTCCCGGACAAGACCGCGGCCGCGACCAGCTCGTGCTCCTCGATGGCCCGGGCGATCGGCTCGTCGAGCGGGCCGGAGTTGCCGATGCAGGTCGTGCAGCCGTAGCCGGCGAGCGCGAACCCGAGCGCCTCGAGCGGCGCCATGAGACCCGCTTGCTCGAGGTAGGCGGTCACGGCCCGTGAGCCCGGCGCGAGCGACGTCTTGACCGTCGGGGCGACGCGCAGCCCGCGTTGGACGGCGTTCCGGGCGAGCAGCCCGGCACCGACCATGACCGTCGGGTTCGAGGTGTTCGTGCAGGACGTGATCGCGGCGATCGCGACCGACCCGGTTCGGATTTCGGCATGGTGGCCGTGGACGTCGATCGGGACGCTCTCGTACTCCGTCGCCACCGCGGGCGGCGCCGCTGAGACCGGCGCCGCGGGCGCCGGCGCCGCGGTCCCGGGGTCCGAGGTGAAGGATGGTGGGTCGCTGGCCGGGAACGAATCGGCCGACGCCTCCTCGACCTCGCCGCCTCGCGGCCGCATCGTCTCGAGCGTGCTCGCGTCGAGGGGCTTGAGGCCGTTCGGGAAGTTCGATCGGAAGTTGTCGCGAAGACGGTCGAGCGGTACGCGGTCCTGCGGTCGGCGCGGACCGGCGACCGAGGGCTCGACCGATGCGAGGTCGAGGGTCAGGAGCGCGTCGAACGTCGGGACCCGACCCGGGTGGCGCCACAGCCCTTGCTCCTTGGCATAGCGCTCGACGAGGTCCGCCCGCTCGCTCGAGCGACCCGTCAGGCGCAGGTACGCCAGCGTCTCGTCGTCGATCGGGAAGAGCGTCGAGGTCGCCCCGAACTCGGGGCTCATATTGGCGATCGTCGCCCGGTCGGCGAGGGTCAGCGACGCCAGCCCGTCACCGGCGAACTCGACGAACGCGCCGACGACGCCGAAGTCTCGGAGCATCTCGGTGACGACGAGCACGAGGTCGGTCGCCGTCGAGCCCCGCGGCAGCGCACCGGACAGCTCGACGCCCACGATCCGGGGCCAGGCCATGTAGACCGGCTGGCCCAGTAGCGCCGCCTCGGCCTCGATGCCGCCGACGCCCCAGCCGAGGACACCGAGGCCGTTGATCATCGTGGTGTGCGAGTCCGTGCCGACGAGCGTGTCGGGGAAGGCGACGGGGCCGAAGGCGTCGGAGCGGTCCTCGACCACGCTGGCCAGGAACTCGAGATTGACCTGGTGGACGATGCCGGTGCCCGGCGGCACGACCCGCAGGTCGCGAAACGCCGTCTGCGCCCAGCGCAAGAGCTGGTACCGCTCGCCGTTGCGGTCGTACTCGCGGCCGACGTTGAACGCGAACGCAGCCGGCGTGCCGAACTGGTCGACCTGGACCGAGTGGTCGATCACCAGGTCCGCCGGAACAAGTGGATTCACGCGCGCGGGATCACCCCCCAGGTCGGCCATCGCGTCGCGCATCGCGGCCAGGTCGACGATCGCGGGCACGCCGGTGAAGTCCTGCAACAGGACTCGCGACGGCATGAACGGCACGTCCGCGTCGGTGGCTGTTCCCGGCTGCCACGCTGCGAGGGTCTCCACGTCAGCAGCGGTGACGAAGCCGTCGCCGGCGTGGCGCAGGGCGTTCTCGAGCAGGATCCGCAGCGTCACCGGCACTCGCTCCAGGTCGGCGCGGTCAGCCAGGACCGAGAGACGGTACAGGTCCGGCAAGCCGGACCCGAGCGACGATCGGGCGCCGAAGGGGTCGTGAGCGGGCACGGCGAAGTCGTCCTCGCTGATCGGTAGACTCGACGCGTGGAAGCGTACCCCGACTGGCTCACCCCGGGGGCGAGCGTCTTCGAGCCGCGCCGATGAAGGCCTGGCGAGACGATCGCGAGCGGTCCGATTCGTCGCCCGGACGGCCGACTGCCGCGGCCCTCGACGACCTCCGCCAGCAGGGCATCGAGCTCGATCCGACGGGCGACCACCATCACGCCGGGCAGGCCGACGATGAGGTTCACGCACACCCTCACCGGCGCAGCGGCCCGGACGAGCCGCCGATCGTCGGGATCGTTGGGGCCGGAGCGGTCGGGACCGCGCTCGGCGCGGCCCTCCAGCGGGCCGGCTGGCCTGTTGGCGCGGTGGCATCGCGAGATGCTGCGCGGCGTGAGCGGTTCCGATCACTGGTCCCGGGAGCCCGGGCGTTCGTCGAGCCGCACGCGCTGCTCGACGAGGTCGAGCTGATCGTCCTAGCCGTGCCCGACGACGCGATCGCGGGACTTGCCGCCGATCTTCGGATGTACAGCGGCCAGGCGATGGTCCACACGTCCGGGGCGCTCGGCGCCGAGGTGCTCGAGCCCGCGCGTGCGGCAGCGACGCAGGTTGGCGCGTTCCACCCCCTGGTGGCCTTCGCCGAGGTCGAGCGGGCGATCGCGGCGCTGCACGGCGCGACCATCGCGGTCGAAGGCGACGACGAGCTCGTCGCGCTCCTGGCCCGGATGGCCGAGGCGGTCGGCGCGACGGCCGTCCGACTGGCGCCGGGCAGCAAGGCGGCCTATCACGCCGCGGCGGTCCTCGCCGCGGGCGGGTTCGTCGCCCTGCTCGACTCGATCGCGGAGCTCGGCGCAGCCGCCGGGCTCGACGAGCCTGGCGCGCTGGCGATCTATGGCAACCTCGTCGAGCAGAGCCTCGGCAATGCCCGGACCCTCGGCACCCGCGACGCGCTGACCGGCCCCGTGGTCCGCGGCGACGTCGGAACGGTCCGGCGGCACCTTGAGGCGCTGGCCCGCCTGGCGCCACGCGTCGAGCCCGTCTACGCGGCGTTGGCGGAGCGCGAGATCGAGCTCGCCGAGCGCCGCGGCGCGATCGACAGCGCGACGGCTGACGCCCTGCGTCGCGTCCTTGCGGAGCAGGTCTGAGGCGCTACCATACCGGGCGATGGAGCACAGCCTCACCGCGCGGTACACGGCCCGCGCCGTCGCCCGATTCCCCCACGCGTCGAGCGGCAGCCGCCGCCGCCGCCTCGGCCTGTCCGGCATCCTGGCCTTCCAGCCTGCGACGACCAGGATGACGGTCCTGCGCGGCGAGTCGGCGCCGGTCTCGCGGCGCCTCAACGACCCTCGCTCCATCACCGCCAGCCGGCCCACCCGCCCGTCGTCCGGGCGGCCGCGGCCCGTCGTCTCGCCGACCTGGCCGCGATCGCTGGCCCCGCGTCCGAGCGCCCCTGCGGCGCCGTGGCGAGACTGAGGCGGGCGGTCGCCACCTCTGCCGGCGGAGTCGTCGTCAGGGCCACAGCTGACCGCCCCTCGCTCGTCGTCGGCATGCGGCGGCGTGGCCGTGATGTTGTGACCTGGACGCTGCCGAAGGGCACTCCGGATCCCGGCGAGACGATCGAGCAGACGGCCCTCCGCGAGGTCGCCGAGGAAACCGGCTTGGACGTCCGAATCGTCGAGCCGGTCGGCTCGATCGAGTACGACTTCGTGCAGGACCGGCGGCGGATTCACAAGACCGTTCATTACTTCCTGATGGAGCCCGTCGGCGGTGACCTCGCGCGACACGACCGCGAGTTCGAGCGCGTCCGCTGGATCGGGTTCGACGAGGCGCCCGGCCTGCTGACGTTCCCGACCGAGCGCGAGCTCGTTGCCTCGGTCGGCCAGCGGCTGTCGATCACGGCGGAGGTGGGACGGTGACCGAGCCCGTCGCCGGCGCGCCCGGCGAGCCTCTCCATGAGACGTCGCTGATCGAGATCCACCGCTCGCTCGGCGCACGGCTTGTGGACTTCGCGGGCTGGCAGATGCCGGTCCAGTACTCCGGCATTCTCGAGGAGCATCGGGCGGTTCGAGAGCGCGCCGGCCTGTTCGACCTGTCGCATATGGGAGAGCTATTCATCGAGGGTGACGATGCCGGCGATGCGCTGGCGGCGGCACTCGTCAGTGACCCCCGGACGCTGGCCGTCGGCCGGGCCCACTACTCGATGCTTTGCGCGCCGGACGGCGGCGTCATCGACGACCTGATCGTCTACCGCCTCGGGCCTGAACGGTTCCTCGTCGTCGCCAATGCCAGCAATGCGACGGTCGACTCCGACGAGCTCGCGGCCCGGATGTCCGACTGGAAGGCCGTTCTCGACGACCGCTCGCGGACCACGTCGCTCGTGGCGATCCAGGGGCCGCGGTCCGCCAGCGTGCTCGGCCCGCTCACCGACGTCGACCTCGGCCGCCTTCGCTACTACGCGATCGCGGAAGGCCGGGTGGCCGGCGTCGACGCGCTCGTGGCCAGAACGGGCTACACCGGCGAGGACGGCTTCGAGATCTTCGTCGAGTGGGCCCGCGGCCCGGAGATCTGGACGGCGCTTGCGGAGGCTGGCGCGGCTGCCGGCGTCATCGCCTGCGGTCTCGGCGCCCGTGACACGTTGCGGCTGGAGGCCGGCATGCCGCTCTACGGCAACGAGCTCGACCGCGACACCAACCCCTTCGAGGCCGGTCTCGGGCAAGTTGTCAAGCTCGACAAGCCCGGCGACTTCGTCGGCCGGGGCGCCCTGCAGCGAGCGGCGAAGGAGCAGCTCGCCAAGACCCTGGTGGGCCTGCGGGTCACCGGCCGCGGGATCGCCCGTCACGGCCACCCGGTGCTGGCCGGCGAGCGGCCGTCCGGGATGGTCACCAGCGGCACCTTCTCGCCGACACTCGGCGTCCCGATCGCGATGGCCTACGTCGCGCCGGGCGATGCCGAGCCGGGTACCATGCTCGACGTTCACGTCCGCGACCAACGCGTGGCGGCCGAGGTCGTGGCGCTGCCGTTCTACCGTCGTCCAAAGTCGGACGGCTGAGGGCGATCTGACCACCTGGCCCAGCCGACGCGCGGCCGGTCGCGCACTGGAGGAGGCACGAGCGGATGGTTCCGTCCGACCTGCGGTACACGAAGGATCACGAGTGGGTACGGCTCGACGGTGACACCGCCACGATCGGCGTGACCCAGTACGCGGCCGATCAGCTGGGCGACGTGGTCTTCGTCGATCAGCCGGAGATCGGTCGGACAGTCGAGCAGTTCGCGGCCTTCGGCGTCGTCGAATCGGTCAAGGCCGTCAGCGACCTCTACGCGCCCGTGTCGGGCGAGGTCGCCGAGGTGAACGCCGAGCTCGCCGACAAGCCCGAGCTCGTGAACGGCGATCCGTACGGCGCCGGTTGGATGATCAGGATCAAGGTCGCCGACCCCAGCCAGCTCGACGACCTGCTCAACGCCGCCGCCTACGAGAAGCTCGTCGCGGAGGGCTGACCGGAACCGTGGCCTACGGCCCGCATACCCCGGCCGATCGTCAGCGGATGCTCGCGGCCCTCGGGGTCCGCTCGGTGGACGAGCTCTTCGCCGATATCCCCGAGGCGCTGCGCTCGAGCCCGCTGCGCCTCGACCCGCCGGAGCCCGAGCAGGTCCTCATGACCCGCCTCGCCACCCTGGCCGGCCGCAACCGCACGGACGTCGCGTCGTTCCTCGGCGCCGGGGCGTACCGCCATTTCAGCCCGCCGCTCGTCGACCAGATCCTGCTGCGCGGCGAGTGGTACACGGCCTACACGCCATACCAGCCGGAGGTCAGCCAGGGCACGCTCCAGAGCATCTACGAGTACGAGTCGCTCGTCGGCGAGCTGCTCGGGCTCGACGTCGTCTCCGCGTCGCACTACGACGGCGCGGCTGCCACCGCCGAAGCGGCGCTGATGACCTGCCGTGCGACGCGCCGTGAGCGCGTGCTCGTGAGTCGGGCGGTTCACCCGCATTACCGTGAGGTCCTGCGGACGTACCTCCATGGCGGCGGACTGACGCTCGACGAGATTCCCCTCGTTGCCGACGGCCAAGACGCCGGCACGACCGACCTGGAGGCCCTCGGGCAGCTGCTCGCCGACGCTGATCGGCCGGTCGCGGGCGTGCTGCTGGCCCAGCCCAACTTCTACGGCCTGCTGGAGCCGATGGCCGAGGCCGTGCGCCTGGCGCATGTCGCCGGGGCCCTGCTCACGGCGGTCGTGGAGCCGGTCTCGGTGGCCGTTCTTGCGCCGCCCGGTGCCTACGGGGCCGACATCGCCGCCGGCGAGGGTCAGGCGCTCGGCATCCCGCCGCAGTACGGCGGGCCGTACCTGGGCATTCTCGCCTGCACCGAGCCGCTGGTCCGGCAGATCCCCGGTCGCCTGGTCGGCATGACGACCGACCTCGATGACCGGCGCGCGTTCGTAATGACCCTCCAGGCTCGGGAGCAGCACATCCGGCGCGAGAAGGCCGCCAGCAACATCTGCACGAACCAGACCCTGCTGGCGCTGGCCGCGAGCGTCTGGCTTGCCGCGCTCGGACCCCACGGCCTGCGCGACGTCGCCGCGCTCGGTGCTGCGCGGGCGACCGAGCTGGAGCGGGCTCTGGCCGCAGCCGGAGCGCCTCGCGTCCACCCGGGGCCGTACCTCAACGAGTTCGCCGTTCGCGTGCCGGATGCCCCGGGAGTCCATCGGGCGCTGCTCGAGCGCGGCGTCCTCGCCGGCCTCGTCCTCGAGGACGCCGTGCCCGATGAGCCGACCATGCGTGACGCGCTGCTGGTGTGCGCGACCGAGGTCACGACGAGCGATGAGATCGGGGCCTTCGCGAGCGCCCTGTCGGAGATCCTCGGCCGCTCGCCGGCGGGCGTCGGAGGTGTCTCGTGAGCGCCAGTGGGCCGCGGCTGCAGCCGACGATCTTCGAGCTGTCGAAGCCGGGCCGGGGTGGCGGCAAGGTCCCGCACCCGCCGGCTGACGCCCTCGATCGGATCCCGGCCGAGCAACGCCGGGACCGGCCGCCCGGCCTGCCGGAGCTGAACGAGGCCGAGGTTGTCCGTCACTTCGTCAACCTGTCGCAGCTGAACCACGCTGTGGACACGGGCTTCTACCCGCTCGGCTCGTGCACGATGAAGTGGACCCCCAAGGTCAACGAGTGGGCCGCCCGGCTGCCGGGCTTCGCCAACCTCCACCCGCTCACCCCCGACGCCGGCGCGCAGGGCACCCTGCAGCTGCTGTGGGAGCTGGAGCAGATCCTCGTCGAGATCAGCGGCCTGCGGGCCGTGACCCTCCAGCCCGCGGCCGGCGCGCACGGCGAGCTGACCGGGATCCTGATGATCCGCGCCTACCACGAGTCCCGCGGCGACATGGCCCGGACCGAGGTCCTGGTGCCCGACTCGGCCCACGGCACCAACCCCGCGACGGCGACGATGGCCGGGCTGCGGACGGTCTCGCTGCCACACGCCGACGACGGCGGGGTCGACGTCGAGGCGTTCCGGCGCGCCCTGGGGCCGCAGACGGCGGCGATCATGATCACCAATCCCTCGACGCTTGGGATCTTCGAGTCCCGGATCGGCGAGCTGCTCGAGGCGGTCCACGAGGTGGGCGCGCTGGCCTACATGGACGGTGCCAACCTCAATGCCATCCTCGGCCGCTTCAAGCCCGGCGAGGCCGGCTTCGACGTCATGCACATCAACACCCACAAGACGTTCTCGACGCCGCACGGCGGCGGCGGGCCGGGCGCCGGGCCGGTCGCGGTCAACGAGCTCCTGGAGCCGTTCCTGCCGGCCCCCCGGGTCCTGCGCGAGTCGGATGGCTCGTTCCGCCTGGAGCGACCCGGCGAGCGACCGACGTCGATCGGCCGGGTCCGCTCGTTCGTCGGTAGCACCGGCGTCCTCGTCCGCGCCTATGCCTACCTCAGGACGCACGGCGCGAGCGGCCTCGCCGAGATCACCGACGACGCGGTCCTGGCGGCGAACTACCTCAAGCGGCGGCTCGCCGAGTCGGGCGCGTTCGACATCCCGTTCGATGGTGTCTGCAAGCACGAGTTCATCGCCTCAGCCTCGACGCTCAAGAAGCGCACCGGCGTCCGGACGCTCGACATCGCGAAGCGGCTCCTCGACCACGGATTCCATGCGCCGACGGTCTACTTCCCGCTGACGGTCGACGAGGCGATGCTGATCGAGCCGACGGAGACGGAATCGCTCGAGACGCTCGACGGCTTCGCCGATGCGCTCGTTGCGATCGCGGGTGAGGCCGACGCTGACCCAAAGGTCGTCAAGACCGCTCCCCACAGCGCTCCCGTCCGGCGGCTGGATGAGGCCGCCGCGGCGCGCAACCCAAACCTCCGCTGGCGGCCCGCCACGGGCGACTGGACCCCATGCCCCGAGTGACGACGGGACGGTCGCGCGGCGCGCCGCCGACCGCCCCGAAGTTGACGGGACGACCGCAACCCGTATCCTTCCGCTGACATGGTTGGTCGCAGCCTCCGGCAGATCGTCTGGGCCCGCCTCCGCCGCGACCGCGTCGCGATGCTCTGCCTGATCGTCCTGATCGTCTACTACGTGATCGGGATCGTCGGTCCGATGGTCGGCCCGTCCCTTGGGCTCGATCCCTACGCCTTCGATCGCGCCGCCATCAGTGATCTCGGTGGCAAGCCAGTCGCCGACAACGGGGGCATCAGCGCGGCGCATCCGCTGGGCGTGGAGTGGGGGACGGGTCGCGACATCATGTCGCAGCTCCTGTGGGGGCTCCGCATCTCGCTCGTCGTTGCGACGACCGCGGCGCTGCTCTCGGTGACGATCGGGACCGTGATCGGCATCATCGCCGGCTACGTCGGCGGCTGGCCAGACATGGTGATCGGGCGGATCATGGACCTCGTCCTGGCCTTCCCATTCCTCCTCATCATCCTGGCCCTTTCGAACCCCCTGACCGATCGGATCACCGACCTCGGGGTACCCGATGGCAACCCGTCACGGATCATCTACCTGATCACCGTGATCAGCGTCTTCGGCTGGCCCTATCTAGCCCGCATCGTGCGCGGTCAGGTCATCAGTCTGCGCGAGCGCGAGTTCGTCGAGGCCGCGATCGCGATGGGCTCGAGCCGGCGGCGGATCCTGTTCACCGAGATCCTGCCCAACCTGTGGGCCCCGATCCTCGTCTACATAACCCTGCTCCTGCCGGCGTACGTCGGCCTGGAGGCGGCCCTGTCGTTCCTCGGCGTTGGCGTCATCCCGCCGGACATCACCTTCGGGGCGATGCTCGCCAACTCGGTCAACTACTTCCACGTCGCCCCGACGTACCTGTTCATTCCGGGGACGATCCTGGCCGTCCTCGTCGTGTCGTTCAACCTCCTCGGCGACGCGCTCCGGGACGCTCTCGATCCCCGGGTCACCCGCTGACTCCCCGCAATCCTTAACGCACTGGAGGAGACGCACTGACAAACCGAGTTGCACGCTCCGGCGTGGAGTGTGGTTATTATCGCGTGGGTTGTGCCGGGACCCATCCCGGCTCAATGGAGGAGAAGCATGCTCAGAAGTGATGCGTGGTTGCGTCGCGCTCTGGCCTTCGGCGTCACCCTCGGGTTGGTCGTCGGGGCCTGTAGCACACCCGCAACCGAACCGCCGGGGACGCCTCTGCCGCCGGGGCAGACGGAACAGCCGACAACGGAGCCGTCGAAGGCCGGCGGCACGATCTACGTGTTGAACGAGTTCGAGGAGTTCGACGACATCGACCCGCAGCGGGCCTACACCGGTGAGGACCTGGCGTTCTTCGGGTCGACGATCATGCGGTCGCTCACGTTCTTCGTCTTCTCGGACGACGCCGTCACGGCCAACGGCCTCCAGGGCGACCTGGCGACCGACACCGGAACCGCCAACCCAGCGGCTGACGAGTGGAGCTTCACGCTCCGCGAGGGGCTCACCTGGGAGGACGGCTCGGCGCTCGTCTGCGAGGACATCAAGTACGGTGTCTCGCGGACCTTCGCTAACGACGTGATCACCAATGGTCCGACCTATGCGGTCCAGTACCTCGACATCCCGTCCAACCCCGTCACCGAGGGCGACGACGCGGTCTATCTGTCGGCGTACTACGGGCCGTATGACGGAACCGGCCAGGACCTGTTCGACCAGGCGGTGGTCTGCGATGGCAACACCATCACCTTCCACCTCAACCAGCCGGTCGCCGACTTCAACTACACGGTGACCCTTGGCTTCAGCCCGGTCCCTGATCCGGTTGTGCACCCCGATCTGGTGGACGCCGTTGACCAGTACACGCTTCGGCCCTGGTCGAACGGCCCGTACAAGATCGAGGAGTACACGAAGGGCAACGGTGGCCACCTGCTCCTGACCCGGAACACGGCCTGGAATGCCTCCAGCGACCCGCTCCGGAAGGCCTACCCTGACCAGTGGGAGGTCCTCTTCGGCATCGATGCGAAGGTCATGGACCAGCGGATGATCGCCAGCCAGGGCGACGATGCCTTCGCAGTCTGCTACTGCGCCATCGAGCCCGAAAACCTCGCGACGGTGTTCGCCGACGCTGAGAACCCGAACCCCGACTTCGCGGGCCGGGCGATCAGCGACTACGACCCGTATTCGCGGTACTACTGGATCGACGTCCAGAAGGTCCCCAACGTGAAGCATCGGCAGGCGATGGCCGTGGCCCTCGACCGGGACGCCATCCGTGCGAATGGCGGTGGCGAGTTCGCCGGCGCCCTCGGCGACGGCGTCATCAAGCCGAACATCGGCCAGGACTACGCCCCGACCGGGATGTGGGAAGGCCTCCTCGGCCAGACCATCCCGGACAACGGCGACCCGGCCTACGCTCAGCAGCTCATCGCCGAGTCGGGCGAGCCTATGCCCGACCTGACTTGGGATTACCCACAAACCCCGACCCGAGACCAGGAAGCTGCCATCGTGGTCAACTCCCTTGGCCTCGCCGGCATCAACGTGACGGCCAACCCGATCCCGGGTGGCCAGTACTACGGGACGATCTTCAACGACGAGCAGGCGAACCAGTTCGGCTGGGCCGGCTGGGGTCCGGACTGGCCGAACGCCTCGACCGTCATCGCGCCCCTGTTCACCGACACGGGCGGTTGGAACATCTCGCGCGTGCGCGGTGAAGCCAACCAGGACTTCATCGACGCGGTGCAGGACGCTCTGGGCGAGCTCGATCGGGCCACCCAGGCCACGAAGTGGCAGGACCTCAACAAGCTCGCGATGGAGCGGGTCTACGTGATCCCGACGACCTTCGGCCTGACGCAGGTCATCGGCGGGACCAAGGTTCAGCCGCTCTACCAGTGGGCTCCGTATGGCTCCTGGCCGTACGCGGAGATGTACGTCACGCCGTAAAGGCAAATCCGCTGAATCGTCTCCGGGGGAGCGGCACCGCCGCTCCCCCGGGACAACCCTTCACCCAGGCGAGGAGTAGCTGAGTGGCCGGTTACGTGGTACGGCGCGCGCTCGGCATGGTGCTGCTGCTGTTCCTCCTCACGCTGACCGTCTTCTTCCTGTTCAACATGATGCCGGCGGACCCTGCCCGGCTGAGCTGCGGCAAAGCCTGCAGCCCGGCGGTCGTCGAGGCGAACCGCCATCACCTCGAGCTCGACATCCCGCCGATCGAGCAGTACCAGCGCTTCGTCAGCGGGCTCTTCTTCGGGCGGACGTTCTCGCAGGACACGCCGCGCCCGATCGAGTGCGAGGCGCCGTGCCTCGGTTACTCGTTCCTGCGCAACACCGAGGTGCTGGACTTGATCGTTCGGCACGCTCCAGTCACGTTCTGGCTGGCCATCGGAGGCTTCTTCACCTGGATGGTGGTCGGGCTGACGTTCGGCATCGTCTCGGCTCTCAAACGCGGCCGCTGGGCGGACCGGACGATCATGGGCATCGCCCTCGTTGGCTACTCGCTGCCGTCGTTCTTCATCGGGCTGGTCTTGATCTTCTTCGTCATCCTGTACATGAACTGGTTGCCGTTCCCGCAATGGGTGACGCCGGACAAGGACCTCGGCCGGTTCCTCCAGACGATGATCCTGCCGTGGATCACGATCGCGACGCTCAACGCCGCGTTCTACATGCGGCTCACCCGCAACCAGGTGCTCGAGGTCTTCGGTGAGGACTACATCCGGACCGCTCGCGCCAAGGGGTTGCCGGAACGGGTCGTGGTCATGAAGCATGCGCTGCGAGCCGGCCTGACGCCGATCGTCACGGCGGCCGGGCTCGACCTCGCGTATCTCCTCGGCGGCGCGGTCATCACTGAGAACATCTTCAGCCTGCCGGGTCTGGGCTCGCTGGCGATCGGCTCCGTGCTGTCCTCCGACCTGCCGGTCATCACGGGCATCACCCTCGTGACGTCGGCCTTCATCATCTTCGCCAACCTGATCGTGGACCTCCTCTACGCGGTGATCGACCCGCGGGTCCGCGTCAGATGATCAGCGTCGAGGAGGTTCAGGGGAGGCCACAACACTCCCCGGAGCGGCCGTTCCTGTCGGTCGAGAACCTCTCCGTCCGGTTCAAGACCGAGGACGGCATCGTCGAGGCGGTCGACGGCGTGTCGTTCACGCTCGAGCGCGGCAAGACGCTCGCGATCGTGGGCGAGTCCGGATCTGGGAAGAGCGTGACCGCCCAGGCCCTCATGGGCCTCGTCAAGGGCATGGGCGGACTCGTGTCCGGGGAGATCTGGCTCGACGGCCAGGAGCTGAACGGCCTCTCGTCAGGCGAGGTCCAGGCGTTGCGCGGCAACGAGATGGCGATGATCTTCCAGGATCCGATGTCCAGCCTGCATCCGTTCTACCGGATCGGCGACCAGATCGTGGAGGCGATCCAGGCCCATCGCAAGGTCGCTCGCTCGGCGGCGCGCCGCGAGGCCCTGGAGATGCTCAAGCACGTCGGTATCCCGGCGGCGGAGCGGCGGATTGACGCCTACCCACATCAGCTCTCGGGCGGCATGCGGCAACGCGTCATGATCGCCATGGCGCTGATCAACTCGCCGCAGCTCCTGATCGCCGACGAACCCACGACGGCGCTCGACGTCACCGTCCAGGCGCAGATCCTGGAGCTCATCCGTCGATTGCAGGGCGAGTTCGGGACGACCGTCATCATGATCACCCACGACCTCGGCGTGGTCGCCGACGTCGCCGACGACGTCGCGGTCATGTACGCCGCCAGGATCGTCGAGCAGGCGTCAACGTCGGAGATCTACTACCGCGCGGAGATGCCGTACACGCTCGGCCTCTTGTCGTCGATCCCGCGCATGGACCGCGGCCAGCAGGATCGCCTCGACCCGATCCCCGGCAACCCGCCCTCACCGATCCGGCTCCCGCCCGGGTGCGTCTTCCAGCCGCGCTGCAAGTATTGGGAGCAGGTGCCCGAGAGCCTCGGCCACTGCAAGACGGATCGGCCCGAGCTGGTGGCCTCGGGAGGCGACCACCACGTCCGTTGTTTGCTGCCGCAGGACGTTCGCCAGCGGACGTCGAAGGAGGTGCTCGACGCGCTGCGGGGGAGCCCCGTGTGACCGGACCGACGAACGGCCAGATCCTCGACGTCACCGATCTGCGGACCTATTTCCCGGTCAGATCGCGAGGTCTCATTCCGCGAACCATCGGCCAGGTCAAGGCCGTCGACGGGATCGACATCACCCTCGCGCCGTCCGAGACCCTCGGACTCGTCGGAGAGAGCGGCTCGGGCAAGACGACGGCAGCACGGTCGATCCTGCGGCTCGTTCAGCCGACCGGCGGCAAGATCGTGCTGGACGGCGAGGACATCACCCGCCTGTCCTCGGGCCCCATGGTCAAGGTCCGGCGCAAGGCGCAGATGATCTTCCAGGACCCGTACACCGCCCTCAACCCGCGCCATACGGTGGGCGGCATCATCAGCGCCCCGTTCCGGGTCCAGAAGGTCGAGCCTCCAGGCGGCGTCAGGGCGGCCGTCATGGAGCTGATGGAGCGCGTCGGCCTGAACACCGAGCACTACAACCGCTATCCCAACGAGTTCTCCGGCGGCCAGCGCCAGCGGATCGGGATCGCGCGGGCAATCGCCCTGCGCCCGAAGCTGATCGTGTGCGACGAGCCCGTCTCGGCGCTCGACGTCTCGATCCAGGCCCAGATCCTGAACCTCCTCAAGGACCTCCAGGGTGAGTTCGGGATCGCGTACCTGTTCGTGGCCCACGACCTCTCGGTCGTCCGTCAGGTCTCGCACCGCGTGGCGGTCATGTACCTCGGCAAGATCATGGAGACCGCGCCGCAGGAGACCATCTACTCGGCGCCTCTGCACCCGTACACCCACTCGCTGCTATCGGCGATCCCGATCCCCAACCCCGAGCTCCAGAAGAAGCGAAACCGGATCCTCCTGACGGGCGACCTGCCGAGCCCGATCAACCCGCCGAGTGGCTGCGTTTTCCGGACACGCTGCTTCCAGGCCCAGGACAAGTGCGCCGCCGAGGTTCCGCCGCTCGTCGAGGTCGCGCCGGGCCACAAGGTCGCGTGCCACTTCCCGATCGAGAAGCCACCCGAGCGGGTCGTCGTGCAGCAGGCCGAGGACGAGGCGGCGGAGTCCGGTCCCGTCTCTGGGGTGCACTTCTACGAGCCGGGGCCGCCGCGCGGCTAGGTCGGCCACGGGCGCCCGCGACGGCGGGCGGTATGCTCCCCGACGATGGTTCGGATCGCGCTCGCCCAGATCGCGCCACGGCTCGGCGCGCTCGATGACAACCTGGCCCGCCATCGCGAGCTGATCGAAGAGGCACGCGCCGGCGGCGCAGACCTGGTCGTGTTCCCGGAGCTGGGCCTGACCGGCTACCAGCTGCAGGATCTCGCGGCCGAGGTCGCGATGCGTCTCGACGACCCGAGACTGACGACCCTCGCGGCGGCGACCGACGCGCTGTCGGTCGTGGTGTCGTTCGTCGAGGAGTCGGACGATCACCGGCGGTTCATCGCCGCGGCGTTGCTCGAGGACGGCGAGGTCCGCCATGTTCACCGCAAGCTGTTCCTGCCGACGTACGGCCTGTTCGACGAACGCCGCTTCTTCGCCGCGGGCGACGTCCTCCGGGCGACCCCGTCGCGGCTCGGCGCCGGCCTCGGCATCGCCGTCTGCGAGGACTTCTGGCACCTTGGGGTGCCGCAGCTCCTGGCGCTCGACGGCGCCCAGGTGCTCGTCAACGTCTCGTCGTCACCGGGTCGCGACCTGGCTGCGACCCACGAGGTCGGGCTGGGCACCGCCTCGTCGTGGCGGAACCTGATGCGAGCCTACGCCCAGCTCACGACGTCGTTCGTGGTCTTCTGCAATCGCGTCGGGGTCGACGAATCGGTCACCTTCTGGGGCGGCTCAGAGGTCATCGGACCGTCCGGCCAGGCGATCCTCTCGGCGCCGCTGTTCGACGAGGGCCTATTCACCGTCGACGTCTCGCTCGACGAGGTGCGACGCGAGCGCATCAGCCTGCCGCTGCTGCGCGACGAGCGGCTGGAATGGCAGCTCCGGGAGCTCGGCCGGGTCGTCCTCGAACGGGCCGGCATGAGCCTCGACAGCACCGCCGAGTGGGGTGCCCCGCCGGGCTTCGACGTCGCGCCGGACGCGCCGGACGACCGTCGTTCGCGACCGCCTGCCGCGCCCGACGGCGTGCCGACCGACACGTCGAACGGCGATCCTTCGGCGCCGATCCCGATGCGGCGGCGGCGATCGTGAGCGCGGTGACCGAGGTCCCGACCGACGACTCGGGACGACCGCTGTTCGAGCTGCCAGCCGAGCTGGCGATCGACACGGACGTCGCTCGGCGCGTCATCGGCGGCTTCATCCGCGGGCAGCTGCGCCAGGCCGGCTTCGAGCGCTGCGTCCTGGGCCTGTCCGGCGGGGTCGACTCGGGCCTCGTGGCGTACCTCGTCGCCGAGGCCATTGGCCCGGAGCAGCTGCTGTGCGTCCTCATGCCGTACCGCACCTCGGTGCCGGCGTCCCGGGCAGACGCGGAGACGATCGTGGCCGACCTCGGCTGCGCGAGCGAAGTCGTCGAGATCACGGCCATGGTCGATGCGATGTTCGGGCGAGACGGCGAGGCGGGCGCGGGCGGAGCGGCCGATCTCGAGGCCAACCCGCTGCGGCGCGGCAACTTCATGGCTCGAACGCGGATGGCGGTCCTGTACGACCGGTCCGTCACCTTCGGCGGCCTCGTCGCGGGGACCGGCAACAAGACCGAGTCGCTGATCGGCTACACGACGCTGTTCGGCGACAACGCCTGCGCTTTCAACCCGATCGGTGACCTGTACAAGAGCCAGGTGCGCCAGCTGGCCGCGGCAATCGGCGTGCCCCGGGCGGTCATCGCCAAGGCGCCATCGGCCGACCTGTGGCCGGACCAGACCGATGAGGGCGAGGGTGACTTCAGCTACCCGCTCCTCGATCGGATCCTGTACTGGCGGATCGACCGGCGCCGCAGCCTCGACGACCTGGTCGAGATGGGCTTCGACCGGGCGACGGTGGAGCGGGTCGACCGAATGATCGCGACTTCCGAGTTCAAGCGCCAGGTCCCACCGATCGCCAAGCTCGGGCCACGGACGGCCGGGGTGGACTACCTGTACCCGCGGCGGCGACCGGGCTCAGCCCGGACCTGACGCGTGCCGGGACGGCAGCCAGCGATCGAGGACGCCGACGCGACGCTGTACGTCGTGGCCACCCCGATCGGCAATCTCGCCGACGTCACGCTGCGGGCGCTCGAGATCCTCCGAACCGTCCCGCTGATCGCCGCGGAGGACACCCGCATCACCCGACGGCTGCTGGTCCGACACGGCATCGCCACGTCGCTCCGGAGCTACCACGCGAAGAGTGGAGCCGCCCAGCTTGAAGCTATGTTGGAGCACCTCCGGGCGGGCCGCGACCTGGCCCTCGTCACGGATGCCGGGACGCCGGGCGTGTCCGATCCGGGCGACGATCTCGTGACCGCCTGGGCGACCGAGGGCGGCCGCGTCGTTCCGATCCCGGGGCCGTCGGCCGTGCTCGCCGCGGTCGTCGCGAGCGGCGTCGCAGGGCCGCGCTGGTCGTTCGAGGGCTTCCTGCCGCGAAGCGGTCGTGAACGGCGCGATCGTCTCCGGCGGATCGCCGAGGATGCGCGCGGGACGGTCGTCTTCGAGGCGCCGACCCGCCTGGCGGTGACCCTTCGCGACCTGGCGACGGCGTGCGGCCCGGGCCGACGAGCCGCGGTCTGCCGCGAGCTCACGAAGGTCCACGAGCAGGTCGTCCGCGGCACGCTCGGCGAGCTCGCGAGCCACGTCACGGACGGAGAGATTCCGGCGCGCGGCGAGGTCGTCGTCGTCATCGCAGCAGCGGACGACGATCGCAGCGCGGGCGCGGTCGTCCCGGACCCGCTCGCGCTCTCGGCGGGGCGAGCGGCCGTCGATGCCCTCGTCGCGTCGGGCCTCGGGCGCCGGGAGGCAGCTCAGCAGATCGCGGGCCGAACCGGCCTGCCGCGACGCGACCTCTACCGGAGCGACCCGTCCGCCTGAAGATGCGCTCTCGGCCGACCGCTCGCGACCTCGGAGTCGCCCGGGCGGCGCGGAGGGAGGACCAACGCCGCCCGGGCCGGCGGTGGGGAGACTTCGGATCGACGATCAGGCGGCTTGCTCGTCGGCGATCGGGTCGTCAGCGCTGACCTGGCCGTCGTCCGACTTGCCGGCCACGGCCTCGATGGCGTCGGCGGCCGACTCGGCGGCGTAGTCCTTCTTGCGGCGGCCAGACAGCATCTCGACGCTGCCGGCGACGATCTCCGTCTTCCAGTGCCGCGCACCCTTCTCATCGTCCCAGGTCCGCGTCTGCAGCCGGCCCTCGATGGCGACCTGCTGGCCTTTGCCGAGGTAGCGACCGCAGATCTCGGCGAGGCGGTCCCAGGTGACCACGTTGTGGTACTCGGGCCGCTCCTTGCCGTTGCCGAGGTACTCGGTGGTCGCGACGCCGAACTGGGTGACGTTCTTTCCGGAGGCGAGCGCGCGCATCTCGGGATCGCGCGTCAGGCGTCCGGCCAGGAGGACCTTGTTCACGGTCCGACACTCCTTCCGCGGTCGGCCGACGGGACACGGGCCGACCCTGCGTGCGGCGGGTCTCGTTCGCCGGCCGGCGGGGTGTCGGCGAGGACGCCACTCTAGCCGCTGCCGCTCACCAGCCGATCTACCGGAGATCTGCGTCGGCTTACTCGGCCGGGTCCGCTGGCGGGCGCCAGCTGTGGGGCGTCGTCGTCGTCACCGCGACGAAGCCGAGCCGCTCAAGGATCGGGCGGCTGTCGTCAGAGGCGTCGACCTCGAGGTATTCGAAACCACGCTCGGCGGCGACCCGGGCGCGGTGTGCGACGGTCGCGCGATAGATCCCCTGGCCGCGCCAGGCCGGAAGGGTGGCGCCGCCCCACAGTGTCGCGAAGCCGGTGCCCGTCTCGAAGCGGACCCACGCGGCGCAGACGACCGTCTCGGCGGCCTCGGCGACGACCACGACGAGACCATCGGGGTCCGCCTCGAGCTCGGCCTCCAGCATCGTGCCGTAGCCGGATCCGTCCTCGCCCCAGACTGCCCCCTCCACGACGTCGATCTGCTCGAGATCGACACGGCTCGTGACCTGCCGTAACGCCACACCCTGCGGCAACACGGGCGTGCCGGCCATCCGGGCCACCTGGCCGATCACCACGGTCTCCGGCGCCCCGACGCGGAAACCAGCGGCCGCAAGCCGGTCGGAAAGGTCGGCCGGACGGTCGTGGCCGTGCAGCTTCCATTCGAACCGCTCGCCCCGCTCCGCGAAGTGGTGGACCTGCCGGGCGATCAGCTCGTCGAGCGCGTCACCGACGAGCCCGCCCAGGTCGCGGTAGACGACCATCCCGCCCCACGAGAAGCCGCTGTAGCGGACGAGCGGGCCGTCGCGGTCGACGAGCACGCCGGCCGGTAGACGGGCGGAAACGTGAGCCCGGAGCCGATCGTCGTAGGCGGCCAGAAGCGCAGCGGGATCGGGGTCCGGGTGACGGGTCGCGACATGGGCTGGCATCGGCCGCAGTCTACGGTGGGGCAGTGCTGCCGGCGCCGGCCTGTGGCTATACTCCGGGCATCCCCGGCCCGCGCGTCGAGGCGGACCGGACAGGGGAGGTTCAGCGATCGCCCGAGCGTGGCGCATCGTCCGTCCCGTGAGGCGGCCGAGCGACCGACGAACCGAGGCCCGCCGCGGCGGGCGCAACACGCGGGAGATTTGCACCCCGGTCCCGGGCCTGACCACCCGGGGCCTTTTGATTCGGGTGGCGGGCGCCACGAGTGGGGGCCGCTGATGCCGGCGACCGTGATCGTCGGGCTGCAGTGGGGCGACGAGGGCAAGGGCAAGACGACCGACTTCCTCGCCGAGCAGGTGGCGATGGCCGTGCGCTATCAGGGCGGCGACAACGCCGGCCACACGGTCGTCAAGGGCGACGAGGTTCTCAAGCTCCACCTCGTGCCGTCGGGCGTGCTCTATCCCCACATCACGAGCGTCATCGGCAACGGCGTCGTCGTGAACCCGGCGACGCTCGTCGCCGAGCTGGACATGCTGATCGAGAAGGGGATCGACGTCTCGCGCGTCCGTGTCAGCCGAAGTGCCCACGTGATCATGCCCTACCACCTGGCGCTCGACCGGGCGAACGAGGCCCGGCTGGGGGACGCGAGGGTCGGCACGACCGGCCGGGGCGTCGGTCCGGCCTACGGCGATCGGGCCTGGCGGCTCGGGCTGCGGATGGGCGATCTCCTCGACCGCGACGTCCTGCGGACCCGGCTCGAGCGGGTCCTGCCCGACAAGCGCCTGATCCTGGGTGCGATGACCGGCGCTGAGCGGACGGATCCGGCGCTCGACCTCGAGGCCCTCATCGACCTGGCAGCCGGCTGGGGACGCCGGCTCGAAGCCCACCTCGACGACACGACGTGGCTCGTCCAGGCCGCCCTCGCCCGCGGCGAGCATGTCCTGCTCGAGGGGGCCCAGGGCGCGCTGCTCGACCTCGACCACGGCAGCTATCCGTTCGTCACGTCGTCGAGCGCGGTCGCCGGGGGCGCCTGCACCGGCGGCGGGATCGGGCCGCTCCAGGTCGACGAGGTCATGGGCGTGATGAAGGCCTACGCGACGCGCGTCGGCTCCGGACCGTTCCCGACCGAGCTGATCGACGGCATCGGGGCCGGGATCCGCGAGCGGGGCCGGGAGTTCGGGACGACGACCGGTCGACCGCGGCGGGTCGGCTGGTTCGACGCCGTGCCGCTGCGCTACTCGGTCGCGGTGAACTCGGTCAGCAGCATCATGCTCAACAAGCTGGACATCCTGTCGGGCATCGACGAGCTCCGGCTATGCGTCGCGTACGACGTCGACGGGCAGCGCATCGACCGCTGGCCGTCGTCATCGGAGATCCTCGCCCGGGCGGCCCCGATCTACGAGACGTTCGAGGGCTGGGACGAGCCGATCCACGACGTGCGGGCCCTGGCCGACCTGCCTGAGCGCGCGCGACGCTACGTCAGCGCCCTCGAGGAGCTCGCGGGCGTCCCGATCGTCCTCGTGTCGGTCGGGCCGGAGCGGACCCAGACGATCGAACGAGCCTGGCGTCCGATGCGCCGGCAGTCGGGACTGGCCCTGGCATGACCCCGCCGGCGCCGACGCGGATCATCGTGCTCGGGTCGGGCGGACGCGAGCATGCACTGGCCTGGAAGCTGGCGGCCGAGCCGGGCGTCAACGAGATCATCGTCGCCCCGGGGAGTGACGCGATCGGGCGGGAGCCGCGCGTCCGCTCCGTCGCCGGAGTGGATCCGGGCGACCCCGAGGCGGTGATCGAGCTGGCCCGCCGAACCGCAGCCGAGCTCGTTGTCATCGGGCCCGAGGCGCCGCTCGCGGTGGGCGTGGTGGACACCCTCACCACGTCCGGCATCCCGGCGTTCGGGCCGACGCGGGCAGCCGCGCGCCTGGAGACCTCGAAGGCCTTCTGCCACGAGGTAGCGGAGGCGGCCGGCGTGCGGATGGCCCGAGCTCGCGCGTTCGCGGGCGGGGAACGTCAAGCCGCCGTGGCCTTCGCGCGAGCCCTCGACGCCGAGGCCGCCGGGATCGTCCTGAAGGCCGACGGGCTCGCCGGCGGCAAAGGCGTCGTTGTCACGGACTCGCTCGACCAGGCCCTCGATCTGCTCCCGTCGTTTGTCGACCAACGGTCGGAAGGCGAGCCGGCAATGGTGATCGAAGAGCGCCTCGAGGGCCGCGAGGCGAGCGTCATCGCTGTCTGCGACGGGACCCGGGCCATCGCGCTGCCGGCGGCCCGCGACCACAAGCGGCTGGGGGACGGCGACCGGGGGCCGAACACCGGCGGCATGGGCGCCTACTCGCCGCTGCCCGATCTCGACGGTGACGCCGTCGAGGCGATCCTGGAGACCGTCCACCGACCGATCCTCGGCGAGATGGCGAGGCAGGGCTCGCCGTTCCGGGGCTTCCTGTACGCCGGCCTGATCCTGACCGAGCTCGGCCCGGCCCTGCTGGAATGCAACGTCCGCCTCGGCGACCCGGAGGCCCAGGTCGTCCTGCCGCGACTCGCTGCGCCACTCGGGGCGCTCTTGCTGGCCGCGGCGCGCGGTCGCCTGCCGGACGCGCTCCCGGCCCACCTGCCGGCCTTGCCAGGCGCCGCGGTCGGGATCGTGCTCGCCGCCGACGGCTACCCGGGCGCACCACGGCGTGGCGACCCGATTGACGGCCTCAGCGACGCGAATCGCGGGGGCGCGCTCGTGTTCCACGCCGGGACGGTCGAGCGGACCGACGGCGGCTACGCCACGAACGGCGGCCGCGTCCTCACGGTCGTGGGCCGGGGACCGGATCTGCCAGCGGCGCGGGCGGTGGCCGAGCGGGCCGCCGACGCGATCCACTGGCCCGGCGTCCAGCGCCGGCACGACATCGCCCGCGAGGTGCCGGAGCCGGCGGGAACGCCGGTGGGAGCGAGCCGATGATCCGCCGCTACACGCTGCCTGAGATGGGCGCCGTCTGGACCGACGAGGCGCGCTTCGAGGCCATGCTGCGGGTCGAGCTGGCCGCCACGCGCGCCCAGGCCCGCCGCGGGCGCGTGCCACCCGACGCGCGCGCGGCGATCGAATCCCGCGCCCGAGTCGACGTGGCCCGGATCGAAGAGATTGAGCAAACGACCGACCACGACGTCATCGCCTTTGTCAGCCAGGTCGCCGAGGCGATCGGGCCGGAGGGGCGCTACCTCCACCTCGGCCTCACGAGCTCTGATGTCATCGACAGCGGCCTTGCGCTCCAGCTCCAAGCCGCGGGCGAGCTCCTCCTCCGTGACGCAGACCGGCTGCTCGGAGTCCTCGTCGGGCGAGCCCGGGCCGAGGCGGACACGCTGATGATGGGCCGGACCCACTCGGTCCACGCCGAGCCGACGACGTTCGGGCTGAAGGTTGCCGGCTGGGCCTTCGAGGTCGACCGCGGCCGGCGTCGGCTGGGGGCGGCGCTCGAGGACGTCGCGACCGGCAAGCTGTCGGGACCGGTGGGGACGTACAGCCTCCTCGAGCCCGACGTCGAGGCCGAGGTCATGACGGAGCTCGGCCTGCGGGCCGACCCGGTGAGCACGCAGATCGTCCAGCGCGACCGGCACGCGGCGCTGCTCGGGGCGATGGCCGTCGTCGCGGGCAGCCTCGAGCGGATCGCGACCGAGATCCGGAACCTCCAGCACACCGAGATCGGCGAGGTCATGGAGCCGTTTCGGCGCGGCCAGAAGGGCTCCTCGGCGATGCCCCACAAGCGCAACCCGATCCTGTCAGAGCGCGTCGCGGGACTGGCGCGGCTGATCCGCGGCTACGCCGGGGCAGCTCTGGAGAACCAGCCGCTGTGGCACGAGCGCGACATCAGCCACTCGTCGGCGGAGCGCGTCCTGCTGCCCGACGCGACGATCCTGCTCGACTACCTGCTGGTGAAGGTGGCCGCGCTGGTCGAGGGCCTCGTCGTCCGGCCGGAGCGGATGCTCGAGAACATCGAGCGGGGCCTGGGGCTGCATGCCTCGTCGCGCGTGCTCACGGCCCTGGTCGAGCGCGGCGGCCTGTCGCGCGAGGCGGCCTACGAGCTGGTCCAGCGAGCGGCCTTCGTGGCCGACGGCGAGCGGCGCCCGCTGCGCGAGGTGCTCGGCGCCGACCCGGTCGCGACCGAGCGCCTGGACCCGGCCGACCTCGACGCCTGCTTCGACGATCGCCGCCACCTCTCGCACGTCCCGGCCGTCATCGCCCGGCTCGACGTCCTCGACCCCGCAGCTCGGAGGATCCCTGCCGATGCTCACCGCTGATCGCTTCGTCCGCTCCGGCAAGGTCCGCGACCTGTACCAGGTCGGGCCCGATCGGCTGCTGCTCGTGGCCTCGGACCGGATCAGCGCCTTCGACGTCGTGCTGCCGACCCCGATCCCCGACAAGGGTCGCGTCCTGACCGGCCTGTCGCGCTTCTGGTTCGGCCGGACGGAGGCCATCATCCCGAACCATCTCGTCGGAACCGACCCGCAGGAGCTGGCGCTCGAGGTCGCGCCGCCCGAGGTCCGAACAGAGCTGCGCGGCCGGATGATGCTGTGCCGGCGGGCGGCCGTCCTACCGGTCGAGATCGTCGTCCGCGGCTACGTCTCCGGCTCCGGCTGGAAGGAGTACCAGGCCGGCGGTGCGATCTGCGGCGTCGCGCTGCCGCCCGGCCTGCGCGAGAGCGACCGCTTGCCGGAGCCGATCCTCACCCCGGCCACGAAGGCGCCAGTCGGAGAGCACGACATCAACGTCGACTTCGAGTCGATGGTCCAGATCCTGGCCGACTGGGCGCCGAACGACGACGACTGGCTTGGCGACGGGCGCGCGCGCACGCTGGCGCAGCAGGCCCGCGACGCCGCGATCCGGCTGTACGAGCTCGGCGTGGAGCGCTGTGCCGAGGCCGGCATCATCCTCGCCGACACGAAGTTCGAGATGGGCCTCGTCGACGGTGAGCTGATCCTCGTCGACGAGGTCCTGACGCCGGATTCGTCGCGCTTCTGGGACGCCGCGGCCTACCAGCCCGGCGGGCCGCAGCCGTCGTTCGACAAGCAGTTCGTGCGCGATTGGCTCGAGACGCAGCCGTGGGCCAAGACGGCCCCGGGTCCGGACCTCCCGGCCGACGTCGTGACGGGCACGCGGGCGCGCTACGTCGAGGCCTTCGAGCGGATCACCGGCGGTTCCTTTGCCCGCTATCTCGTCGCCGACGAGGTGCCGCGATGAGCGACTTCCGGTTCGCGGTCAACGTCCTGCCGAAGCCCGGCATCCTGGATCCTCAGGGCCGCGCGGTCGAGGGCAGCCTCGATCACCTCGGCGTCGCGGGCGTCTCCGGCGTGCGCGTCGGACGGCGAGTCGAACTGACGGTCGCGGCCGACGACGAGGGGACCGCGCGAACGACCGTCGAGCGGCTGGCCGGCGAGCTGCTGTCGAACCCGCTGATCGAGTCGTACGCGGTGGAGCGCCTCTCGTGACGCGCATCGGCGTCGTCGTGTTCCCGGGCTCGAACTGCGACCGCGACACGGTGCGTGGCGTCGAGCTGGCGGGCGCCGAGGCCGTCGAGCTGTGGCACGAGGGTGCCTCGCTCGACGGAGCGACCGGCGTGATCCTGCCCGGCGGGTTCGCCTACGGCGACTACCTGCGGGCCGGCGTCATCGCCCGCTTCAGCCCGGTCATGCGCGCCGTGGCCGCGTTCGCCGCCGAGGGCGGGCTGGTGCTCGGCATCTGCAACGGCTTCCAGGTCCTGGCCGAGGCCGGCCTCGTGCCCGGCGCCCTGCTGCGGAACCGCGGCCTGCGGTTCCTCGGCCGCGACGTGCGAATCGCCCCGGAGCGGCTCGACACGCCGGTGACGCGGCTCATCGGCGAGCGGCGCCCGCTGCGGATGCCGATCGCCCATGGCGAGGGCTGCTACTTCGCCGACGAAGCGACCCTGGACGCGCTCGAGCGCGACGGTCAGATCCTCTTCCGATACGTTCGCGAGGACGGGTCCCCGGCCGCCGAGACAGGCGATCCGTCTAACCCGAACGGCAGCCTGCGGGCGATCGCCGGGGTGATGAACCCCGCCGGCAACGTCGCCGGCCTGATGCCGCACCCGGAACGAGCCGCCGAGGCGCTGCTGGGGTCGGACGACGGCCTGCCGATCCTCCGCTCGTTCGTCGAGGCCGCGGCCCGGGCGCAGCGCCAGCCGGCGGGTGCCGTGGCGGCCGGTGTCGTGGCGACGGCCGGATGACGGTGGGCGAGCTCGAGCCGCGGGCCGCCCAGACGATGTCCATGGCGCTCCACCGCGCGCTCGGCCTGACCGACGGGGAGCTCGACGCGATTCGCGACCGGCTGGCCCGCGAGCCGAACGACCTCGAGCTGGCGATGTTCGGCGTGATGTGGAGCGAGCACTGCTCGTACAAGAGCTCGAAGCCGCTGCTCCGAACGCTGCCGACCCGGGGTGAGGGCGTCGTCGCCGGACCCGGCGAGAACGCCGGCGTGATCACGATCGGCGACGGCCAGGCCGTCGCCTTCAAGATCGAATCGCACAACCACCCGTCTGCGGTCGAGCCCTACCAGGGCGCGGCAACAGGTGTCGGCGGGATCCTGCGCGACATCTTCACGATGGGCGCTCGCCCGGTCGCGGTGCTCGACGCGCTGCGCTTCGGCGACCCGGGCGAGCCGCGCACGCGCCACCTCGTCGACGGCGTTGTCCGCGGCGTCGGCGGTTATGGCAACTGCGTCGGGGTCCCGACCGTCGGCGGCGAGCTGGTGTTCGACCCGAGCTATGCCGGCAATCCGCTCGTGAACGTGATGGCGATCGGGCTGCTCGAGGAGCGGCACCTCACCCGAGCGGCCGCCCCCGGGCCGGGCAACCTCGTCGTCCTGTTCGGCAGCGCGACCGGGCGGGACGGCATCGGTGGCGCGTCGGTGCTCGCTTCGGCGGCCTTCGCGGACGATGATCCCTCGAAGCGGCCGTCGGTCCAGGTCGGCGACCCGTTCGCCGAGAAGCTGCTGATCGAGGCCTCGCTGGAGCTCATCGAGCGAGGCCTGGTCGAGGGCCTCCAGGACCTCGGCGCGGCCGGCATCACCTGCGCGACCTCGGAGACGGCCGACCGGGCGGGCACCGGGATCGAGATCGATCTCGAGGCCGTGCCCCGGCGCGAGCCCGGACTCGAGCCCTTCGAGGTCATGGTCAGCGAGAGCCAGGAGCGGATGCTCGCGATCATTCGGCCGGAGCGCTACGAGGCCGTCGCCGAGGTGTGCACGCGGTGGGGGCTGCCGTGCGCGGCCATCGGCCGGGTCACCGATGACGGCGACGTCGCCGTCCGCGAGGCCGGCCGTGAGCTGGCCCGGATCCCGGCCGCCGCGCTGACCTCGAACGCGATCGTGCACCAGCGCCTCGTCGCGCCGCCGGAGCGGCGCCGTCTGGCACCCGCGCCGGGCGCGCCCGTCGTGGCCAGCGACCAGCTGCCGGAGCGGGGGATGGATCCCGGGGCGGTCCTGCTGACGCTCATGGGATCGCCGAATCTCGCCTCCCGGCGGGCCGTCTACGAGCAGTACGACTCGACCGTGGGGGCTTCGACGATCGCCGGGCCTGGTCGCGGTGCCGCTGTCGTCCGCGTGCCCGGGACGGCGAAGGCGCTTGTCGCCTCGACGGATGCCAACGCGGCCGTTGGTGCGATCGATCCGTGGCTCGGCGCCGCGATGAGCGTCGCCGAGGCGACCCGCAACGTGGCGGTCACCGGCGCCCGTCCGCTCGGCGTGACGAACTGCCTGAACTTCGGCGACCCGACCCGACCCGAGGCCTTCTGGCAGCTGTCCGAGGCGGTCCGGGGTCTCGGCGACGCGTGCCAGGCCTTGGGCCTGCCGGTCACCGGCGGCAATGTCTCGCTGTACAACGAGTCGCCGGGCGGGTCCATCCTGCCGACGCCGGAGATCGGCGTCGTGGGGCTGATCGAGGACGTCGCGACGATCGTCGGCCCGGCCCTTCGGACCGAGGGTGACGCGATCCTGCTCGTTGGCGAGGCGACCCCGGGGCTGGCCGGCAGCGCATACGCGAGCGTCGCGGGCCTGGCACCCGAGGACGGCACGCCGGCGCTCGACCTCGAGCGAGAGCGGGCCCTCCAGGCGTTCTGCTGCGAGGCGGCTCGACGGCGGCTCCTCGCGTCCGCTCAGGACGTGTCGGGCGGGGGGCTCGCGGTCGCGTTGGCGGAATCGGCGATGTGGGGCGGGTTCGGCGTCCGTGTCCGGCTGGCGGTCGTCGGCTCGCCGGCCGTCGACCTGTTCGGCGAGAGTTCCAGCCGCGTCGTCGTGTCGACTCGGCCGGAGGCAGTCGCGGCGCTCGCGGCGCTGGCCGCCGAGCACGGCCTGCCGATCGAGGAGATCGGGACCGTCGGCGGAGATCGGCTGGTCGTCGATCTCGCTGGCGCCGGAGCGACCGGCGCCGCCGAGGAGCGCGGCTCGCGCGTCGCGGACTCGATCGACGTGCCGCTGGCGGACCTCCGGCACGCCTGGGAGCAGGGCCTGCCGCGGGCCCTCGGCTGGACGACCGAGGCGTAGCGATGTGCGGCGTGTTCGGGGTCGCGCTGCCGCCGGGTTCCGGCACCGAGGCCGCGGCGGTCGCCGCGACCGGCCTGTTCGCCCTCCAGCACCGAGGCCAGGAATCGGCCGGCATCGCGGTCAGCGACGGCGCGGAGATCTTCCTCTACAAGGACCTCGGGATGATCGCCCAGGTGCTCGACGAACGGCGGCTGCCGCCGCTGCCGGGAGACCTCGCGATCGCCCACTGCCGCTACTCCACGACCGGCTCGACGCTCTGGGAGAACGCCCAGCCGACGTTCCGCCTCGGGCCCCGCCGGCCGATTGCGATCGGCCACAACGGCAACCTCGTCAACACCCGCGAGCTGCTC
>DATHRO010000087.1:0-9646 GCA_035465135.1 Candidatus Deferrimicrobiaceae bacterium | reverse complement strand
CTCGATTCGTCGTTCTCGGCGCTGTGGTTCGGGCAGCTGATCAGCCTCGTCGGCGACCGGATCCACCAGGTCGCGCTGGCGTTCCTCATCCTCAACGCCACGAACTCGCCGATCGCGGTCGGCGCGGTGTTCCTGGTCGCGACGCTGCCCAACCTCCTGTTCGGCCCGATCGCGGGCACGCTCGTCGACCGCTGGGACCACCGCGAGGTGATGATCGTCAGCGACCTCCTGCGCGCCGGCGTGGTGCTCCTCATCCCGATCGCAGCGGTCACCAATCTCGCTCTCGTCTACCCGCTGGTGTTCGTGCTCACGACGATCTCGATCTTCTTCCGGCCGGCGAAGGTCGCGATCGTGCCGCGAATGGTCGCCTCGGACGACCTCGTGGCCGCGAACTCGGCACTCTGGATCGGCGAGACGTTCGCCGACATCGGCGGCTACGTCATCGCCGGCCTGTTCGTGGCGCTGCTCGGCAGCCAGCTGCCGCTGGCGTTCTGGGTCGATTCGGTGACCTACGTCGGCTCGGCGCTGCTGATCGCCTCGGTCTCGGTGGCGCCGCTCACCCGGGCGGCCGCGGACGCTGCGACGGACGCCGCCCGATCGGCCACGGCGGGCGCTCGCGCCGCGGTGGCGAGATTCGGGACGGAGCTCCGCGACGGCTGGCGGTTCCTGCGGGGCGACGCGGTGCTGCTCGCCAACACGCTCCAGGCGACCGCCGGACAGTTCATGCTCGGCATCTTCCTGGCCCTGACGCCCGTCTACGCCCGCGACGCGATCGACGGCCTGGGCTTCGACTCGACGACGGTCTACTCGTTCCTCGAGGGTGCGATCGGCGCCGGTAACCTCATCGGCGGATTCGTGATCGGGCTCGTCGGGGCGCGGCTCGCGCTCGGGCGGCTGGTCATCCTCGGCTACGTCGCGACCGGCGGCCTCGTCGCCGGCCTGGCGCTGACCGGCAACCTGTATCTCGCCGTGGGGCTGGCGTTCGGGACGGGGGTCGGCAATCTCGCCTTCGTCATCCCGAGCCAGACGCTGTTCCAGCGCCGAACGCCGCCAGAGCTGATGGGCCGCGTCCTCGGTTTGCGCTTCTCGGTGGTCTTCGGCTCGATGACCCTGGCGATGGGGGTCGGCGGCGTCCTCGGCGAGCTGTTCGGGGCTGCGCCGGTCATCGGCGTCTTCGGGCTCGTGACGGTTGTCGCCGGCCTCGCCGGGCTGCTGGTACCGGCCGTGCGCGATGCCTGAGCCGGGAGCCTTCGCGTACACTCGCGCCGTCCCGCGGGCTTCTCGGGCCCGCCTCGAGGAGACGACACCGGACCCATGACCGACCCACGGAACGACGCGCCCGGCGACGAGCTCGAACCCAGAGACGACGAGCTCGAAGCCGACGACGAGCTCGAAGCCGAGGAAGAGGAGCCCGAGGCGGCGCCGCAGCCTCCGGTCCGTCGCCGCCCCCCGAAGTCCGAAGCGGCGCGCGGCGCACCTGCATCGCGGGGCCGACCGGCCTTCGCGATCGACCCGGCCCTCCGTATTCGTGACCGAACCTCGACCGTGTTCGTGGCCGGCTCGACGCTGGCGTTCATCGGGATCTTCCTGTACGCGATGGCCCTCGGGAAGGGCGGCGCGTTCACGCCGGTTCGAACGCCCCCGCCGATCGTCAGCCCGAGCCCTGGCGCTTCGCCGAGCGCCGAGCCCTCGGCGAGCGCCGCACCGTCGATGACCATCGAGCCATCCCCGACGGCCGCCCCGACCAGCTCAGAGGGAAGCCCAGCCCCCGGCTGAGGGCAGTCGTCCGCGCAACCCCGGCCGGGCGCACGCGCGGCGTATGCTCCGACCGTGCGGTGGCTTCGAAGACGGCCGCGCGACGCCCCGGACGGCGGCGGGGCCGGCGCCTCGGAGCGGCTGCGGCGGGCGATGGTGACCGACCAGCTCGAGCGACGAGGCGTTCGCGACGAGCGCGTCCTCGAGTGCATGGCGCGAGTGCCGCGCGAGGAGTTCGTGCCCGCAGCGGCGAGCCTCGCCTATGACGACCGCGCCCTGCCGATCGAGGCCGGCCAGACGATCAGCCAGCCGTACATCGTGGCCCGCATGACCGAGCTGCTGCAGGTCGAGCCGGGCGATCAGATCCTCGAGATCGGCACCGGATCCGGCTACCAGGCCGCGATCCTGGCATGCCTCGGGGCCACGGTCCTGACGATCGAGCGCCACGCTGAGCTCGGGAGGAGCGCGGCCGAGCGGCTGGGACGGCTGGGGGTAAGCGGCGTGGAGGTGCGCGTCGGCGATGGCAGTCAGGGCGATCGCGGCGGCGCGCCGTGGGACGGGATCATCGTCACGGCGGCCGCGCCCGGCGTTCCCGAGCCGCTGCGCCGGCAGCTCGCGGTCGGGGCGCGGCTGGTCATCCCCGTCGGCCCGCGATACCAGCAGGACCTGCTGGTCGTTGAGCGCCGTGGTGACGACGAATGGGAGCAGTGGTCGGACGGTCCGGTCGTGTTCGTGCCGCTCGTCGGCGAGGGCGGCTGGCAGGACCTTCACTGATCGGCGGCGACGGCGGCCGAGACCGCTTCGTATACTCGCCCGGCAGTGGCCCACGTCTTCGTCGCCCCCCACTCCGATGACGCCGCGCTGTCGTGCGGCGGCCTCATCGCGAGCCTCCGCGAGCTCGGCCAGAACGTCACGATCCTGACGGTCTACTCGGGCAGCGGCACGGCCGGCACGGCGGCCGAGATGACCGGCTACCAGCGCGAGGCGCTGGGCTTCGGCACGAAGACGATCTGGCCCGCGTCCGAGGCCTTCAACCGCGCCGCGATCGCGGCCGACTTCCCGGTCGACGACGGCTCCGGCATCGCGCCGTGGGACGCCGACGACGAGCGCCTCGAGGCCACCCAGGCCGACGCGGACGCTGCGGCCAAGCGGTTCTGGCAGCGCGCCTCCTGGTACCGCCGCGCGAGCATCCGCAACAAGCCCCTCGCCGGCCAGGTCCTCATCGACGAGCGATCGACCCAGGGCGCCGTCTACACCGACGACGTCGTCGAGGCGGCGACCGCCGGCGACGCGATCGCCTCGCGACGCGTCGAGGACGAGCGGTTCGCCCTGTTCGCCGAGGCGTCGATCGTGTTCCTCGACCTGCCCGACGCGGTCTTCCGCGGCCACCACGGCGACGATCAGCTGCTCGGCGCGCCGCGGCCGGACGACGAGCCGCCATTCGAGACCCTGCGCCGCGAGATCGTGCGTCTCGAGCCACAGCAGGTCTACTTCCCGCTCGGCGTCGGTAACCACGTCGACCACCAGCTCTGCCGCGCGGTCGGGCTGCACCTCCTGGGGGAGTCGCAGAGCTGGGTCATGCCCGGGCCGGAGTGGGCCGGCAAGGTCTCGTTCTACGAGGACTTCCCGTACTCCTGGTGGAGCGGCTTCGGGTCGCTCGACAACCTGCCTGCCGGCACCCTCGACGGCCTGCCCGCGGGCGTCCACCTGATGCCCCGCCTCGCCGACATCGGCGACCAGCTCGAGCGCAAGGTCCAGGGTGTCGCGTTCTACGAGAGCCAGCTCGAGCGGCTGTTCGGCGGCCCGCGCAAGATGGCCTCGGCGGTCCGTCTCGAAGCCGCCCGGGTCGGGGCGCAGGGCGGGCTCGGCCGGGCCGAGCGCTACTGGGACAGCTACCGGCCCTAGGCGCCGCCCGCTGCTGCGGCCTCGATGACCGAGCGCCCCCAGATCGAGCCGTCCGCCTCGCGGTAGCGGACGATCCAGTCCGGCGAGGCCTCGAGCGCGGCGCGTAGGGCGGCCTGCTCGGGCGCGACGACGACGACGGTGACGCCGTATCGATCGAGCAGCATGTCCCAGCCGTCCGCGGCGGTCGCGATGGTCTCGGCATCAGTCCAGATCGAATCCGGGTACAGCTCGAGGCGAGAATCGAGCGCGACCTGAAGCTCCGGCACGGCGAACTCGAGCCACGAGCCCCACAGCTGCGGGTTCCAGGCGCGGTTGAGCGTCAGACGTCCGGGCCGTACGCCGTCGCGAAGCTCGACGGCGATGCCCTGCGGCGCGTGGCTCAGGAGGTCCTCCGGCACGCCCGCGGGACCGACCGGCCGCCACACCGGCAGGAGCGCGACGCAGGCGAGCAACAGCACGCCGACGATGACGACGTTGAGCGGCCGCGGACGCGCGGCGGGAGGGATCGGGCGCATGGCCTCGGGGACCCAGGTCGGCGCGGCGACGGCGGCAGCGCCGGCGCCATCATCCGACCGACGCACCGCGACGCCGACGAGCGTGGCGAGCGCGACCGGCGCGGCGAGGGCCCACCAGGCCAAACCGCGCCCGGTCAGCACACCGAGCCCGGCGAAGGCGGCGAGCGCCAGGAGCGGCGCGATCGCGTTCGGCGGAATCACGTCGCGACCCGGCCGCCGGGCGATCACCAGGGCGCCCACCGCCACGAGCCCGACCACGACGAGCGAGCCGTAGAACAGTGCCCCGGCGCCCTCGACCGGCGACGGCGGGCGCCACTCGCTGACCTGGGCGGCAATCGTGGAGTTGGAGGCGAGGTTCACGACGTAGCCCCAGACGTCGACGCCGAACGGGTTGACGAGGGTCGTCAGCGCCGCCACGACACCGACCACGGCCAGCTGGAACGCGTCCGCCCAGCGACGGCGCGCGATGTCGTCGAGCGCGGCCAGCCCGGTGACGACGAGCACGATCGGGAAGCTCCCGTGGAGGTTGGCCCACGCGGCCGCGACGAGCGGGATCAGCCAGACGCGATTCGGCCGCTCGATTCGACCGGCCAGCACGACCACGACGATCGCGAACAACACGATCGCGAACAGCTGCGGCCGCAGCGCCAGCGCCGGCGCGGCGACGACGAACGACCCGAGCGCCAGGATCGCCAGCCAGGCGGCCGGGATCGTCCCGCCACTCGCCCGCCGCGCCGCGACGTACACGAGCCCGAAGGTCGCGCCGATCAGGACGGCCCGCAGGACTGCCAGGCCGCTCCAGCCGGCGACATCAAGGACCAGGCGCAGCAGGACCTGCGCGCCCCACTGCTGGTCCAGCCACGGCGTCCCGGCCACGGTGAAGGTCCAGCGGTCGACCGCGGGGATCCCCTCGCCGCCGAGGATCTCCGCGCCGGCGCGCAGCTGGTAGGCGAGGTCGACCGCCGGCATCGCGACGAGCAGCCCGGCGAGCGCCGGCAGCATCGCCGCGACGAACGCCCAGAGCCGCTCCATCCGCACGGCCGCCATGCTAGGCGCGCTGAGGTCAGCGCGGCGTCGCGGAGCGGTGACGGTACGAGGGCCTACGTGCGCGGGTCGGTGAGGCGAGTGAGGCGGCCGAGCAGCGAATCGCGCTCCCGGGCGGGGGCGGGCTGCCGCGACGGAGCGGGCGCCGGTGTCGCAGCCGCCGCGGCGCCGTCGCCGATCACGCGCTGCCGGAGCAACCACCGCCGGGCCGGCGTCAGCCCGAACTCCGGTCGCAGCGCGACGGCCGCGACGGCGAGGCTGAGGACGTTGACCCACAGGATCGGCATCGCCAGTAGCACGCTGATCGGGACCGTCCAGTGGCGGTCGGTCCGGGCGCCCCAGACGATCAGCAGCACCGCGACCGGCAGCCGCAGCCAGACGTCGATCCCGATGAACGGACCCTCGATGACCTGGCGATCGAACAGGCTCCGCCGCAGCATGTCGAGCCAGGCGGCCCAGGCCTCGGGCGCGAGCACGGCCGAGACGGCCGAGATGGCGACCGTCGCCCCACCGGCGATCGCGAGCGCTCGCCACTCGCGCCGGACCGCGAACCACAGCAGGCCGATGCCCGGCGCGACTTTCGTCAGCAGCGGGAAGGCCCACAGGGCCGGGTAGCGGAACCCGAGCACGATGACCGCGGCGATGAGCAGGTCGATCTGGCCGAGGTATATCTCGAGCGCGACGGCCACGGTGAGCACGAGCGGGAAGGCCCACCGCCCGGTCAGCCAGATCAGGACGGCGCAGATCAGGGCCGTCCAGGCGGCCGCGAAGACCGGCCACGGCAGGGCCGTCAGCGGCGCCAGGACCTGCGCGAAGGCCGGCGCGTACAGATACGCGCCGATGGTGTACGGATCGAGGGCGTACTCGAAGCCATCGCGCGTCAGCCAGTAGGTGTGGAGGTCGAGCAGCGGCGAGGACCACGGGTAGACGTCGAACAGCCGCAGGCCGACCAGAACGACCGCGAGGATGATTGCGAGGTCGAGCCCCAGGCGGGCGCGGAGACTAGCGATGACGGCGGGCGAGAGCGGTTTCACGGGCTCGTTAGGGTACGACGCCCGGCGCGTCAGCCGGCGGCGGCGTCCAGGCGCTCGTCGGCGACCGCCTCGTCGTAGATCGTCTCGACGGCGCGGACCATGAGCTCGACGCAGAACCGCTCGTGGACGAGGTCCTTGCCGGCTCTGGCCAGCGTGTCGGCGTACGGGTGATCGGTGAGCAGGCGGGCGATCGCCCCGGCCAGGGGTGCCGGCTCACGCGGCGGCACGAGCAGGCCGGTCAGGCCGTCCTCGATCATCTCGGGGATCCCGCCGACGGCCGTCGCGACGACCGGCCGCGACAGGGCCATCGCCTCGAGGACCGACAGGCCCTGGGCCTCGCGATGCGACGGCAGCACGGCGACATCGAGCGCGGCGGTGACGGCCGGCACGTCGTCGCGGCGGCCGGTGAAGGTCACGCGCGCGGGCCGCTCGGGCGCGTCGATCGAGGGCACCAGCCGGAGCGCCCGGGCCTGCGCCTCGAGGACGTCGCGCAGGCTGCCCTCGCCGACGATCAGGAGGTGCGAGTCGGGCGCCGCTTCGAGGACCAGCGGCCAGGCCTCGAGGAGCGTTGAGATGCCCTTCTCCGGCTCGAGGCGGGCGACCACCCCGACGAGCGCTGCGCCGGCCGGGATCGAGTACTCCTCGTGGAGGGTGCAGCACGCCTCCTGGTCGGCATAGCGCTGCAGATCGACGCCGTTGTAGATGAGGCTGACCGGAGCCCCGAAGCGGCCCTCGTCCTCGATCTTGCGCACGATCGCCCGCGAGACCGCGACCAGGTGGTCCATCCGCGGCGTGAGGCGCCGAACGAGGGCTCGATCCACGTCGGGCCGGATGCGGCTCGAGTGGACGGTCCCGACGACGAACGGCCGCGGTCGCCCGGCCGCTGCGAGCCGCCACGCCGCCTGCGTGCCGACGACCTCGGCGCGGTACATGTGGTTGTGGACGACGTCGGCCCGGTTGGCGGCGAGGTGCGCGGCGACGGCCTCGATCGCGGCCTCGTCGGTCATGTCGTCGAGGACGCAGACCGGCACGCCGGCACGCTCGATGCGGCGCGCGCCCGGCCCGCCGCTGAGCGACAGGACCGAGACGTCGTAGCGGTCACGGTCGATGCGGGTGGCGAGGTTGTAGACGTGCTCCTGGGCACCGCCGCTGGACCCGGTCGCCAGGAGCTCGACGACGCGAATCCGGTCGCGCGATCCGGGCAGTGGCAGGCGGACGACCGGCTCGAAGCACGGGTCGACCGCGAGACTGGCCGGCGGCATCGGACTCGACAGCGTGGTCGTCATCGCCGAACAGTACGCCGAACCAGGAGGCGCTGGATCGGCTCATCGACCGCGCCCCAGTCGTACTTGTACGGCTCGTTGCCGCGCAGGAAGTCGAGGCGGGTCAGCCCGCGTTCGATCGCTCGCCGCAGCATCCGCTCGGTCAGGCAGACGCCGGGCGACAGGGCCCGCGCGTCGGGATCGATGCCGGCGTTGTAGAACAGCAGCCGGTCGGCGGTCTCGAAGTGGACGGCCGACGCGACCCGCCGCCCGCCGACCTCAAGGAACGTCAGGTGGGCCGTCCCGAGCGGCGATGGGAAGAGCTCGAACAGCCGCCGCACGAAGCGCCGGCTCTGGTCGCCGCCGCGGGTCGCCGGGAACAGGCCCTCGTCGCCCCAGCGGCGCTGGTGGAGGTCGATGAACGCGTCGAGCTCGACCAGCGGGTCGGGGGGCTCGACGAGCTCGACCGGTCCGACCGCCTCGGCGCGGCGGACCTTGCGACGGATCTCGTGGCGCTCTTTCCTCGGCAGCTGCCCCAGATACGTGTCGAGGTCGGCGCCGGGCTCGATGTGGACGACCGGGCAGACGTCCTCGCGCTCGAGGTTGAGCGTCCAGCCGGAGTCGATCTCGCGCGCCCCGAACGCCGTCGCCAGGGCTTCTGCCGCAGGATCGCCGAGCCGCAGGCGACGCAGGTCGATGACGTCCCATGGCCCGGGTTGGGCCGGGTCGAGGTCGGCGGGGGACGCAGCCGCGAAGGCGTCGGCCAAGGCGTCGGCTGCCGCCGGCAGCTCGGCCGGGTCGGCCAGCAGCGTCGCGTAGTCAGCGTGGTACGAGGCCCCGAAGTAGACGGCCTTGGCCGTCGCCGCGACGGGCGTCAGCTCGGGCGCCTCGCCATGACGGAGCTGGGTGGCGGTCTCGGCGTCGCCGGGCTCGACCACGTGGCGGTGCATGAGCGGCGCGATCGCGACGGGCTCAGCGCCGACGTCGCCGACGATCGCGATCGTCTCGTCGTGGGCGTTCTCGCCGTAGCCGTCCCACCACGCGCGATGGAAGGCCCAGGCCGAGAACGGCGTGGCCGCCGGGTTACGGGCCGCGAGCCGGTCCCACGTCGAGGCGGGGATCGAGTCGAACGGCCGGCGCTCGGCCCGCGCGCAGTCGGGTTCCGCTTCGAGCGTGGGGGTCACCCGGCAACGATAGCACCGACTTCCGGAGTTGCTTGCGCGCGCAACCTCTCGGCCACGGCCTCCCGGCGCCGCTCCAGCCGCCGGCCGGCCGCCTGGCGGGCGAACGGCAGCGTCCCGACCAGGATCGAGGGGCTGAGGAAATAGAAGGCCGGCAGGGCCAGCATCGCCGCCACGACGACCGGCCAGCGCCAGCCGCGCCATGCGGCGATGGCGACGATCGCCGCCGCGGCGGTGACGCGGGGCAGGAACGGGAGATAGTAGGGCGCAAGCGGCGGGGGTGAGCCACCCGCCACGAGCAGGTTCAGCCAGGCCAGCCAGCGGTCCGGCCAGAGCGCGAAGGTCACGGCGGCGATCATGGCGGTCGCGCCGAGGGCCACGGCCAGGTCGCGCCAGCGGCGACGCAGCGCGAACCACAGCAGCCCGACACCCGGTGAGACCTTCGTCAGCAGCACGAACGCCCAGGCAGCCGGCGACTTGAACCCGACGACGATCGCCGCCGCGAGGAGGATCTGGATGTTGCCGGCGTTGATCTCCGACGCGACCGGGGGCAGGAACATGACCGGCGCGGCGAGGGGCCCCGCGAGCCACACGAAGACGGCCAGCAGGATGCCCCGCCAGATCGCCGCGAACGTCTCGAACGACAGGTAGCGACCCCAGCCGACGAGGATCTCGAACGCGGGGGCGTAGAGGTACGCGTCCTGGCGCAGCGGGTTCGAGGGATCCGGGTACAGATCGTCCGGGTTCGCCGCCCAGTAGGCGTGGACGTCGACCGGGGCGCCGGTTGTCGTCGTGAGCTGTAGCCAGTAGTAGGCCGCAAACACGATCCCGATGCCGACGAGGATCTCGAACGCGGGGGCGTAGAGGTACGCGTCCTGGCGCAGCGGGTTCGAGGGATCCGGGTACAGATCGTCCGGGTTCGCCGCCCAGTAGGCGTGGACGTCGACCGG
>DATHRO010000086.1:0-6618 GCA_035465135.1 Candidatus Deferrimicrobiaceae bacterium | reverse complement strand
CCTCCAGCACGACTACGGACATAACCAGGTCATCGCGATGTCGAACCCGGCCGTCCGCCAGTTCGACCCGGCGTTCGCCTTAGAGCTGGCGGCGATCAACCGCGACGGCATCGAACGGATGCACCGCCGGGGCGAGGACCTCGTCTACTACATCACCCTCTACAACGAGAACTACCAGCAGGCCCCGAAGCCCGAGGGCGTCGACGCGGGCATCCTGCGCGGGCTGTACCGCTTCGCGCCGGCCCCGAAGGTCGGCCGCAGCTCGAACGGCCGGAAGGCCGCACCAAAGGTGCGTCTCGTCGGGTCGGGCTCGATCCTGCCGCAGGTCCTGGCTGCTCAGGCGCTCCTCGCCGAGCGGTTCGGTGTCGCGGCCGAGGTCTACTCGGCCCCGTCGTGGCCGGAATTGCGCCGCGACGCGCTGGCGGCCGAGCGCTGGAACCGCCTCCACCCGGGGTCGAAACCCCGGGTTCCGTACGTCGCGACCGTGCTCGGCCCGAAGGGCGGGCCGATTGTCGCCGCGAGCGACTGGATGAAGGCGCTGCCCGACCTCGTCCGGTCGTGGATCGAGGCGCCGTTTGTCGCGCTCGGCACGGACGGCTTCGGGCGCAGTGACACCCGGGAGGCCCTGCGGGCCTACTTCGAGATCGACCCGCCGAGCGTCGCGGCAGCCGCGATGTCGGCCCTGGCCGGAGCCGGCGAGATCTCGTCGGCCGACGCCGCCGGGGCCATCGCCGAGCTCGGGATCGACCCGGACAAGGCCTACCCGCTCGATTTCTGAGCGATCGCCCGTCCGACCGTGGGCCGGGGGTCGCTAGGGCGACTTGACCAGCGCGCTCAAGGGCGCTTGACCAAATCCAGAGTGGCACCCTAGGATTTCGACCGAATCAGGCGCGCGGCCGGCCCCGGTCCACGCGCCCCGGACACAGCACTGGAGGAAGAGCGCGTGGACGTCGGAGCCGTGGGCGCAGGCTTCCTCATCGGACTTCGCGAGGGCGTCGAAGCGGCCCTCATCCTGGCGATCGTGCTCGCCTATCTCGTCCGCACCGGCAACGGCGACCGGACCGGGTTGGTCTGGCTCGGGGCGGGCCTCGCGGTCCTCATCAGCGTTGCTGCCGGCCTCGCGATCTTCGCGACCGTCGGCGCGCTCGAGGCGCCGTACGAGCAGGTCTTCGAGGGCTTGGCGATGCTCCTCGCTGCCGCGGTCGTTACGTGGATGTTGTTCTGGATGCGGCGCCAGTCCGCGGCCATCAAGGGCGAGCTCGAGGCCCGCCTCGATCGGGCGCTCAGCGAGGGCACCCTGCTCGGCCTCGCGCTGTTGGCGTTCACGGCCGTCATTCGTGAAGGCATCGAGACGGCCCTGTTCCTCGTCGGGACGGCGACGTCGACGCAGGCGTCTGCCGCGAGCGTCCTCCTCGGGGCCGTGGTCGGGCTCGCGACGGCCGCGGTGCTCGGCTGGGTCATCTTCAGCGGCAGCCGGCGGATCAACCTGCGGGCGTTCTTCCGCTGGACCGGCATCGGCCTGATCTTCATCGCCGCCGGCCTGCTGTCGCACGCAGTCCACGAGTTCATCGAGATCGGCCTGATCCCGTTCGGGACGCAGACGGCCTTTGACATCTCGGGCCTGCTCCCGCACGAGGAGGGGATCGGGCAGTTCCTGCGAGCGATCTTCGGCTACACGGCGTCGCCCGAGTGGACGACCCTCATCGTGCACCTCGGCTACCTGGTCGTGGTCCTCGGCCTGTACCTACGGCCGGCGACGCCGTCGCTGCCGCCGAGCCGGCCGGTCGAGCCATCGCGCGCTCAGGAGACCGCCACCTCCTGACCGCTCCTCCAGCCTTCAGCGCTCTCGGGCGGTGACCCGCGAGATCGTGCCGTCGAGGTTCGCCAGGTAGAGCTCGCCGGCGACGTCTTCGCCGAAGGCCGCCAGCCCATCGCCCGCCCGCCCGACCTCGACCGGATCCCGGAAGCCGTCACCGGCGGCGGCGATCGCCCAGATCCGGCCGGAGCAGTAGTCGCCGAACAGGTAGCCGCCGCGAAGGGCCGGATTCGCTGCCCCCCGGTAGACGAAGCCGCCGATCACGGTGCAGCCAAGCGAGTGGTCGTACTCGGTGACGGGTTCGACGAGCCCCTCGCGATCGCAGCCGTCGGCGCGATAGCAGTGCCGGCCCTCGAGGAAGTTCCAGCCGAAGTTGAGGCCGCTCGCGCCGGCGCGCGCCACGTCGACCTCCTCCCAGGCGCCCTGGCCGACGTCGCCGATCCACAGGTCGCCGGTCACACGATCGAAGCTCAACCGCCACGGGTTGCGGAGGCCGTAATGCCAGACCTCCGGCCGGCCTCCACCGCCGGCCCATGGGTTGCCCGCCGGGATCGCGTAGGCGTCGCCGCCGGCGTCGACGTCGAGGCGTAGGATCTTGCCGAGGAGCGCGTCGAGCGACTGGCCGTTGCCGTGCGGGTCGCCGCCGCTGCCGCCGTCGCCGAGCGAGACGTAGAGGTAGCCGTCCGGCCCGAAGAGGACAGCCCCGCCGTTGTGGTTGTTGTACGGCTGGTCGACCCGCAGGATGACCCGCTCGCTCGACGGGTCGAGTAGGGTACCCCCGGCATTCGCCTCGAGGCTGGATACCACGGTGTTCCCGTCGCGATCGGTGTAGTGGACGAACACGCGGCGGTCATCCGGGAAGCGGGGGTGGACGGCGATGCCGAGCAGCCCGCGCTCGCCGCCGCTGAGGACGCGGTCGCGAAGGTCGACCAGCGGCTCTTGCCGGACGCTCGGCCCGGCTGGATCGACGACCCACGCCCGACCATCCTGCGACGCGACGAACAGGCGTCCATCCCGGAGCGGGGCGAAGCCCAGCGGCCGGCCGTCGATCCTCACGACACCCTCCGCGCGCACGGTCACGAGGCGAGGATCGAATGCCGCCGGCGCTTCGGTCGGCGGAGCCAGCGACGTTGACGGCCCGGCTGTCGAGAACGGCGACGCCGAGGCCGCCGGCGACGGGACGCTCGTGGGGAGGACCGGCGACGCGGTCGGACCGGGACCGCAGGCCGCCGTGGCGAAGGTGAGTGCCGCGATCAGGACGGCATGGCGGGCCCGGGTCCTTCGGCCCAGTTCGGCGGCGGTCACGCGGCAATCCTAGGAGGCGTCGCTCGACCACGTCCCCGGGCGCCTGCGGCTGGCCAGCGGGACCGGCCGGCGGTCACGGGCCCGTGCTAGCCTCGCGGCGATGGAGGCGTTCGAGCTCGACGAGCTGCTCCGGACGCAAGCCGAGAGCGGCCGGCCATTCCTCGAGTTCGTCAGGAGCCACGACCTCTCGGTTGGACTGTACGTCCTGCCGGCCGGCGCGGCCGATCCCCAGGGCCCGCACACCGAGGACGAGTTCTACTACGTCGTTTCCGGGAAGGCTCGTATCGTCGTCGGCGACGACGACCGCGAGGTGCGGGCCGGGTCGATCGTCTTCGTGCCGGCCGACGTCGTGCACCGTTTCCACGACATCGAGGCGGACTTGGTCGTCCTCGTCGCGTTCGGGCCGGCCGAGTACACCCACCGCGTCGACCACGAGCGCGGCCACCCGCACGGCGCGCCGCCGGACTGAGCGTCAGCCCGCGCGGCTGTCCGCGGTGGCGACCTCCACGAGGCGCTCGAGCTCGAGGGCGAGCTCGCCCGCATGGCCGACTGGATCGTGGCGGAAGAACGCCATGACGTCCGATCCCGCGTTGATGAACGGCTCGAGCCGGGCCGCCCAGGCCTCGAGCTCCGCAGGACCGTAGTCGGACCGGCGGAGCCGGAGGTAGAGGAACGGCCCCGTCTGCCGCACCGTCGGCGGCGCGGCGTGCTCGTCCAGCTCCGTGACGCACAGCGCGGCGCGGACGGCTCGCATGGCGTCGTATGTCTCGTCGACGTGCCATGACGGATCCTGCAGCTCGACCGCCAGCGGCACGCCGGTCGGCCAGGCCGCGAGAACGGCCGCCAGCCGCCGATCGGCCTCGGCGGGATCGTGCCCGGCCCACGGGCCGTCGCGCCTGATCTCCGCGGGGACCCGCAGGAGCACGGCCCCGAGCCGCTCACCGAACCCGCCGAGTGGCTCGGTCAGCCAGGCGACACTCTCGCTCGGCGTCCAGAGGAGGGCACGGACGGCAGCTCCGCGCTGGGCCTTGACCGCGAACCGGAACCGGGGTGGCGTCGCAGACACCCAGCCGGCGACCGCCGCGGCGGTCGGTCGGCGACGGAAGGTCGCGTTCAGCTCAACCGCCGGCAACCGGCCCGCATAGGCGGACAGGAGACCTGACGCCTGCGTGCCCGCGGGATAGAAGCGCGGGATCCAATCGCGGTAGGCGAACCCGGACGTCCCGACGAGGAGCCGGCCGGTCAGCGGCCGGACCTCACGCCCCCGCTCGGGCGCTCGGCCTCCGGAGCGTCGCACAGCCGATCGCCCACGCGCCGCATCGAGCGCTCGACGGCCGCGAGGTCATCCGCCTCGATCGCCGCCAGGAAGTACTCGCCGATGCCCCGGAGGTGGGTCGGCGCCGCCGCCCGCAGGCGCTCGACGCCGGCCGCGGTCAGCGTCGCCTCGGCCCCCCGGGCGTCGCTCGGGCAGCTGACGCGCTCGACGAGCGTATCGGCCACGAGCCGGTCGATGAGGCGGGTCGCACCGCTCTTCGAGAGGTTGAGCCCCTCGGCCAGCCGGCCCATCCGCAACCGCCGCTCGGGCGCCTCCGCGAGGATGAGCAACGCCGCGTACTCCTGGAGCGACAGGCCGTGCTCGGCCCGGAGGTCCTCGTCAAGCCTCCGGTTGAGGTTCGCCTGGGCGCGCGTGAAAGCCCGCCACGGCGCGAGACGGGGGTTGCGGGCGGCGACGGGCGCAGCGTCGGGCATCGGGTCCATCGTAGAGGCGGGGTCGTTGCCCGGTCAACGAACGTTCGCCACTGCCGCAGGGCGGCCGCCGGAGCCATCGGCGCCGATCCGAACGGCTACGATCGGCCGGTCATGCCGAGCTTCGACGTCGAGGCGATCCGGACCCGCTTCTCGGCGCTGTCGACGCTCCACGATGGGCGGCCGATGGCCTTCTTCGACGGACCCGGCGGGACCCAGGTGCCCGAGTCCGTTATCGCGGCCGTGGCGGCGTACTACCGTGAGTCCAACGCCAACCACGGTGGCGCGTTCGCGACCTCGGCCCGCTCGGACGCGATCGTCGCCGAGGCCCACGCCGCGATCGCCGACCTGCTGGGCGTCGCGACGGACGAGATTGTTCTCGGGGCGAACATGACGACCCTGACGTTCCACCTGTCGCGCTCGATCGCGGCGACGCTGCGGCCGGGCGACGAGATCGTGGTCACCGGCCTCGACCACCAGGCAAACGTGGATCCATGGCTGGCCGTCGCCACCGACCGCGGCTTGGTGGTCCGGACCTGGGAGCCACGGCTCGACGACTGCACCCTCCAGCTCGGGGACCTCGACGCCCTGCTGACGGAGCGCAGCCGCCTCGTGGCCGTCGGCTGGGCCTCGAACGCCGTCGGCACAATCAACCCGATCGCCGAGGTCGCCAGGCGAGCCCATGCGGTCGGGGCCTGGCTCTACGTCGATGCCGTCCACGCGGCGCCGCACCTGCCGCTCGACGCCCGGGCCGTCGACGCCGACTTCGTGGCCTGCTCGGTGTACAAGTTCTTCGGGCCGCACGTCGGCGCCGTGTACGGCCGCCGCGACATCCTCGAGCGGCTGCCGCCGTACAAGGTTCGCCCGGCCGAGCATCGGTTCGAGACCGGGACCGGCAACTTCGAGGGCGCCGCCGGCTCGCTGGCGGCGGTCGACTACCTGGCCGACCTCGGGCTGCGCTACGGCGGGGCTGCACCGACGGCCTCACGGCGGGAGCGGCTCGTCGCCGGGATGACGGCGATTCGCGCCTACGAGCTGGAGCTCTACGCGAGCCTCGAAGAGCGCCGCGAGGCGCTGCCCGGCGTTCGCCTCCACGGGCTGCGAGGTGATGCGAACCTCGAACGCCGGACGCCGACGGCGGCGATCACCATCGAGGGCCACACGCCGCGAGCGGTCGCGGCCCATCTCGGCGAGCGTGGGATCGCGGTCTGGGATGGCGACTTCTACGCGACCGGCCTGATCGAGCGTCTGGGCCTCGCCCCCGAGGGGGTCGTCCGGATCGGTCTGACCCACTACAACACTCGTGCCGAGGTCGATCGCCTGGTCGATGAGCTGGCCGATCTGGTACGGATGGCGTGACCCGCTCGCCCGAGGTCGCGGTCATCGGCGGCGGGATCCTCGGCTGCGCCGCCGCGGCGTACCTCGCCGAGGGCGGCGCTCGGGTGACGCTCTACGAGCGCGAGGCCCTCGCCGCCGGGGCCAGCGGCCGCAACTCGGGCGTCATCCAGCAGCCATTCGATCCGGTCCTCGCGCCGCTGTACGAGGCGTCACGGGAGCTGTATCGCCAGCTCCAGGCCGAGACCGGCTGGCGGATCGCCGACTTCGACGCAGCGCCCGCGGGCCTGCTGCTCGTGTCGCACGACCCAGCGCCTGTCGCAGCAGTTGCTGTCGAGTTGGGAGCGACGTACCCGTCACTCCGGCCAGAGGTGCTCGACGGCCCCGCGTTGCGCGAGCTCGAGCCGGGGCTCGCC
>DATHRO010000085.1:0-34582 GCA_035465135.1 Candidatus Deferrimicrobiaceae bacterium | reverse complement strand
CCCGGGCCCGTGATGTCGACGACGTCACCGTCAAGAAGGCCGTGCGAAACGTCGGTGTAGATCCGATCGCTCGTCGCGTCCGCGGCGATGATGTTGACGACCCAGGCGTTGTCGATGACCGCGTCGTGGTCCTCAGGGAACGGCTTCAGGATCCGATACTGACCATTGCCGTGCGGGTTGTGGCACGAGGTGCACGTCACCGTCACGGATGGGCCGGCCCCGGTCCCGACGGCCCCGTTGCCCCAGGCGACGCCCGGGTTGGTGAGGCCGTTCTCTGTCATCGCGATGTGCGCCGAGTTGACGTCCTCGGCGGCGCCTACACCTACGCGAGGCCGCTGCGAGACGGCAGTGGCGTTGCGCAGGTAGGACAGCCGGGTCACGACCCCGGCGTCGATCCTGGCCTGGTCGAAGCCGCCGCCGCGCAGCGCGCCGAGGATGACGTCGCCTCGCGGGTCGGTTGTCCCGACCTCGTACTGGATACCGGTCTTGACGTCGACTGCGGAGCCGACGCTCGACGCGCCGTGGCACGTCAGGCACAGGCCCTCGGTCGAGGTTGAGTTGATCAGGTACTCGCCCTGTGCCGTGTGGGCACGGTGGCAGCCCGCGCAGCTGTCGGCCGTCAGGGTGCTGAGCCCCGAGTTGTTGCCGGCCACGTGGACCCCACCATCCGCAAACACAGGGAACGCGGCGAGGAACAGCCAGAGTGTGGCCCCTGCGAACAGCAGGGCCAGTCGTCTCACTGTTCCCACCTCCTGTCTGTTGCGATAGGGGTTGGCGGTTGGAGCCGCCTGTCCGGCGGCAAGCACGTCACTCGGCTGCACCTCCTCTGGGACGCTTTCCATCAATAGCTCCACATCTGAACGCGATCGTTGTTGGTGTCGCTGACGTAGATCCGGCCGCGGCCGTCGGCCGCCACGCCGTTGGGGAAGCTGAAGCGGCCGTCGGCGATGCCCTCACCGCCGAAGAAGCCGAGGTATTCGAGGGCTGGGCTGGCACCCTCGGTGAGGCGGTACACGAGGACGCCCTGGCCGGTCGAGTCGCCGATGTAGATCCGGCTCCGACCATCCACGGCGAGCCCGCGCGGGAGCGCCAGCTCGCCCTTGCCGGTGCCGCGGCCGACCTCGGCCAGCCGCGTCCCGTCCGGGCCGTACACCAGCAGGCGGCCGTTGTTGCTGTCGGCGACGAAGACGTTGCCCAGCTCGTCCACGGCGACGCCATTCGGGAATGCCAGGCGGTCGCCCTCGCCGAACGTCCGGACGAGCGCCAGCGTCCGGTCGAACATCTCGACCCGCGGCGCGGCACCGCCGAAGTCGCTGACGTAGAGGTTGCCCGCGGCATCGAACGCCAGACCCATCGGCTGCCAGCCGGGGAGATCGCTTGCAAGAACGACCTCCCGGGCGAACTGCCCGTCGCGGTCGTAGACGTAGATTGTGCCCATCGGCCGGTCGGACACGTACAGCTCTGACGAGATCGGGTCGATCGCGAGCCAGACCGGCACGTGGTCGGCGCCGGTCGAGGCCGGCGGGACCGCAACGGAGATGACGTTGCCCGCGCCGTCGAACACGAGGACGCCGCGGTCGCCTTCTGTCTGGGCGACGTAAACCCGGCTGCCGTCCGGGCTGACAGCGATGCCGACCGGGTTGTTGGCGCCGTAGAAGCTCGTCGTATAGCCCGGAAGGTCGATCTGGATCGGCGGTGGCAGCGGGATCGGCTGGCGGAACAGGAAGTACCAGATCGCAAGGCCGATGAGGATCAGCAGGAAGACGAACAGCAGGAGCAGGAGCAGCCAGCGTCGTCGCCGCTCGCGCTCCTCACGCGTGGGCCCGAGGTCCTCGCCCTGGTCCCCGACGCCGGGGTTGACGCCCTGCTCGGGGCTCGCCGCCAGGCCGGTCACGACCCGCTCTCCACGCCGGTCGTCGGGATTGGCCCGACCCGGCCCAGCCCCAGGCCCGCCGCGTTGCTGGTCGGCTCGATCGCCAGCGCGCGCTGGTACCACTCGGCCGCCTGCGCGTTGTCGCCGCGCGTCTCGAACAGCAGGCCCAGGCCGATCGCCGCGTCGAGCGCGGCCTCGCCGTCGACGAGCTCGAGCAGGGCCGGCTCGGCGGCCTCGGCGTCCCCGGCCATCAGCCCGGCCATCGCGTTCGCCCAGGCGACCATCGCCGGCTGGCCGCTGGCCTCGTAGGCCTCGGCCAGCGCCGCATACGGCTCGTCCCAGCCGACCGGCACGAACGTCACCGACGCACGGAGGACGGTGATGGCCTTCTCGTACTCGCCCGTCGCCACGAACGCGGTGCCGATCAGGTACAGCGAGTCGGCGTCGGAGCGGCTGATCGCGAGGGCCCGCTCGAGATGGCCGATCGCGTCGGCCGGGCGACCCTGCTCTCTGGCGATGAAGCCGAGGCCGTAGTAGGCGGCCTGGAGGCCCATGTCGACATGAGCCATCTCGCCGTCCTTGGCGATCGCGACGACCGCCTCGAACGCCGCGGCGGCCTCGTCGAGTCGCCCGAGGGCCTGCAGCGCGCGGGCCCGGCCGAGGTTGGCCGGCTCCAGGCTGACGCCCGCGGCGATGATCACGTCGTACTGGCCGAGCGCGTCCTCGAAGCGGCCCTTGGCGGCGTAGGCATCCGCCAGGCTGCCGCGGATGGAGATGTCGTTGGGGTTGTCGCGAACCGCCTGCTCGAGGGATGCGATCTGCTGATCCACGATCGCCGGCGCGGCCGGCCGCCAGCGGTCGACCGCGTAAAACACCCCGAAGGCGAGCACGCCGAGGACGAGGATCAGCGACAGCCGCCTGATCCATCGCGACAGGTCTTCGTCTGACGTCCGCCGGACGACGTCGAGGGTCTTCATACGTTTCCTTCTCGTGCTGGTTCGAGTTGCGTGGGCGGACCCCGTCCCGGGGCGAGAAGGGAAGAGAGCCCCGGGGCGGAGCCGTCCACCGTTGATCGTGACGGGTGCGGCGCGGACTTCCCATCCGCCGGGGGGTAGAAAACGGGTACAGCGAGCGCGACGCGCCGATGGACGCGCTCCTCTATCGCTCGGATAAGGAATCGGCCGCCGCTGGTGCGGTCAGGAAGGCGCCGGGGCAGTTCGGTGGGGTTGACCCGGCCGGCGGCGACGGACGACCGACGGGTTCCCCGCGGCCGTGCAGCGCCGGATGGTGTGCAGGATCTCGTCCGGCTGCGGGGAGATCTCGTCGCGGTGGTACGCCCAGCTCGGTCCGGCGTCCAGCCCGACGTCGATGAGCAGCGCGGACGGGGCGAGCGCCAGGAGGTCGATGGCGTGCATCGAAGCGGCCCGTTCCACCACCACGACGTCGGGTGCGTCGCGGAGCACCGCCTTGGCGGACTCGAGGTCCTCGACGTGGACAGCCGTCACGACGAGGCGAGGGTCCTCGCCGAGCATCCGCGCGAGCCCCTCGCCCAGCAGCGGATGGGCGTACAGGATCACGACCCGTTGGGAATCGCCTGGCACCGACCGCCTCCAGTGGTGGACGTCGCAGCGAAAACTAGCCGCCTGCCGATCTCGCGTAAATCCGCTGGAGGGCACAGGCAGGCGGCGGAATGCTGTACCGGACGGGGGATCGACCCGCCATGAGGGCCGCGCGTCGGCCGGGCTCAGCCTTCTGTTCCGACGCGCAGTCCGAGGCCGTGCCGAACCACGTACGCCGCCGCCTGGATGCGGTTCTCGAGCTGCAGCTTCTCGAGGGCGTTGTGGACGTGGTTCTTGACCGTGCCTTCCGTGATCGAGAGGCGAACGCCAATCTCCTTGTTGCTGAGACCGTCGGCGACGAGCTGCATGATCTGGATCTCGCGCGCGGTGAGGCTCGGCTCCGGTGCGCTCGGGGTGGACACGCGACGGCCCTCGGGATGCTCCCGGAACTCGCGCAACAGCCGGCCAGCGATCGCCGGCGAGAGGACGGTCTCGTCGCGCATCACGGCCCGGATCAACTCGTACAGCTGCTCGGGCCGGAGGTTCTTCAGCAGATAGCCATGGGCGCCGAAGCGGATCGCGTCGAACAGATGGTCGTCTGCCTCCGACACGGTCAGGATCACGATCTTCGCAGCCGGGACCTCGTCGCGGATCCGGCGCGTCGCCTCGACCCCGTTCATGACCGGCATCTCGACATCGAGCAGCACGACGTCAGGCTTCAGGGCACGGGCCATCTCGAGGCCCTGCACGCCGTTGTCGGCCTCGCCGACGACGACGAGGCCCGGCTGGTCGCCGACGAGGGTCGCGATCGCCCGCCGGAACAGCGGCTGGTCGTCGACCAGCAGGATCCGGATCTCGGGCTGGGCGGTCTCGTGCATCTCAGTTCGGTGCTGCCACGAGGCGGTTGCCGCGCGGCCGCGAGCCGTCGGGGACGACCGCGATGACCCGCGTCCCCTGGCCCGGCCGAGAGTCGATCCGGAGGCTGCCGCCGGCGAGCTGCATGCGCTCGCGCATCGTCTGGAGACCGTAGCCGCCGTCACGGTGGCTCGGTGCCGCTGACGGGTCGAAGCCGCGACCGTCGTCCTCGACGACGATCGTCATCGTGCCCGGCTCGGCCGACGCGATCCGGACGCACGCCTTCGTCGCCCGGGCGTGCTTGCGGACGTTGGTCAGTGCTTCCTGGATGACCCGGATGACCTGGATCTCGCTGGCCGCCGAGAGGGCCGGTTCGCCGTCGATCGTCGATTCGAGCTCGACGGGCAACCCGGACTGCTGGGCGTACTTGTCGACGTAGGCGCCCAGCGCCTCGATGAGGCCCTGCGTTCGGCTGGCTTCGCGAAGCCCGAGGATCGCCTCACGGACGTCGTGGTAGGCCTCCTCGTTGACGGTCGCGAGGTCCTCCAGCTCGCCGCTGATGCGTCCACGCTCGGCGACCTCCGGCCGAGCCAGGAGGGTCCGCAGCCGGAGGTGGGTGCTGCCCAGGACCTGGGCCAGGCTGTCGTGCAGCTCGCGGGCAATCCGGTCGCGCTCGGCGAGGATCGCGGACTGCCGATCCCGCTCCCGGAGACGAGCGCCGCTGATCGCGATCGCGGCGATCCCGGCGAGCGTGACGAGATAGCGGCGGTCGCGCTCCGAGAACGGCTCCTCCCGCGCCCTCGCGATCCACAGCTCGCCGAGCAGCTCGCCGGGCGCCCAGATCGCGGCCTTGAGCGTCGCCCCATAGCCTGACTCGTCTCCGATCGGGCAGCGATGGTGGCGGGCGGGCGCGTTCGGCGGTGGCCGCTCGCCCTCGACCGGGGCGCCACAGCTGAGGCCGTCCTCGAGTTCCGCGGAGAGCTCGGCGTCGGCGTCGAACGCCGCCAGCGTCGTCGGCGTCAGGCACAGGCGCCCCTCGTCCGCGTCCAGGCGCTCGCGAGCACCCGCGACGATCGCACCCAGCGTCTCGGTCACGGGGACGTGGTTCGAGATCTGCAGGAGCACCTGGTAGAGCGTGTGGCCTTCGGTCTTGCGGCGCTGCATGTCGCTCACGAGCAGGGCGATCTGGACCGCGGCCGCCATCTGGTGGGCGGCCGTCGACAGCGCCTCCGAGCTCGGCAGGGTCGCAATCTTCGATGACGGGATCCGGATGCTGACGCAGCCGATCGGTGCGGCGCTGGTCGAAAGTGGCAGGTCAACGAGGTGATCCGGGACGGCCAGCGCGTCACCGCCGCCAGCCGGGTCGGCCACCACGACCTCGTGGGCCGGGCCGGCGTCGGCGTCGAGCGGCTGAATCGTCGCCCGGGCCTCGCTGGCACCGGTCAAGCGAACGATCGCCTCGAGCGCGTGGCGCACGACGCCGTCGACGTCGATGTCGCCCTGGATCGCGCTCGCGACGCCGTCGACGTAGGCAAGGTCCCGGTTGCGCCGGATCACGCTCTGCTGCGCCCGCTCGAGGTACACGAAGACGGCGAGCCCGAATGCGAGCGCCGCCGTCACCCCCAGGCCGGCCGCGATCAGGTTCGAGTGCGGCGCCTCGAACGAGGTGTCGATCAGGGCGACGCGGCACAGCTCGAAGGCCGCGAGGAACACGATCGGCGCGATGATGCCGATCCGCTTCAGGCGGCGCAGGTCGCGGAGATCCGACTGATCGTCCAACGGTCCCTTCTCTGGCGCGGGCCGACGGCTGGGCCGACGTGGCCAGTGTTGGCTCGGCTGGTGGGTGGCACGAGGCCCGCACGGCCCGAGCGCGGCGGGCCATTCGGTCCCTTCGCGGTGGTGCGCACGGCCCCGCTACAGTGGGCCGCGATGGCAGCCAAGCCCGCGTCCGAACCGCCCGACACGCCGGCGCTCCGCGCCGCAGCCGCGATGGGCTTCGACCACCGCGTCGTCCGCACCGCGCCGGCCTCGAGCGCCGAGGAGAGCGCCGAATGGCAGGGCATCCCGGTCGCGGCCCTGCTGCGCACGATCGTCGTCCGACGGGGCGCCGACGACTTCGTGTTCGTCCTCGTTCCGGCCGGCCGGCGCTTTGACTGGCCGAAGCTCCGGGCGCACCTCGGCGTGACCCGCCTGTCGCTGCCGGATGCCGACGCGGCCCAGGCCGTGACGGGCTACCCGCGCTACGCGATCACGCCGTTCGGCTCGACCCGACCATGGCCGGTCATCGCCGACGCCTCGATGCTCGAGCAGCCGCTCGTCTCGATCGGCGGCGGGATCCGCGGCGTCAACATCCACGCCGCGCCCGACGACCTCGTCCGGGTGCTCCGGGCCGACGTGGCGGACGTCTCCGACCCCGGCCCGTCCGAATAGCGCCCAGTCGCGCGCCGGTTCAGCCCGCTGCCAACCCGGCGCAGGCGTCGTCGTCGCCGGGCAGCACGGGCCGCACGACCAGGCCGTGCAGCGTTCCGTCGACGGGATCCACCCAACGCGTTAGCGTCGTCGCGGCCCGGAGCGCCGGCCAGACAGCGGCCGCGTCCGCACCGGTCACCGTGGCGCAGCGGCCGCCGGAGCCATCCGTGAGCGGCTTGCCCAGCTCGGCGAACCCGGCGGCGAGCGGCCACGCGACCGGCGGCCCGCTGAGCCCCGGCTCCTCGGCCGGCGGTTGGCCGATGAGCATGGCGAATCCAGCCGGAACGTACTGCCGTTCAGGCCCGAGCGCACCGGGCAGCCACGATGCCAGGTCCGCGAGCCGCACGAGGAAGCCGGCGAACGCCTCCGGCGTGCCGGGCGGCGGATCGCACGGGGCCGTGATGCACATCATGACTCGCGATGGGTCGCCGATCAGGTCATGGACCCGACCGTCGGCCGCGATCTGGAGGCGGGCGGTCACGCCACCCGGCGGAACCCCGCCGTCGGTGAAGTCGCGGGCCCCGGACAGCAGGCCGGCCTGGCGAGCCTCGGCCACGATCGCCCCCCAGCCAGCCGGGCTCAGCTGGCGCTCGACGATCGGCGCCAGGATCGGGCCCGGGTAGATCGCCGGAACGGCGCCACCGACGAGGACCCGACCGTCCAGGGTGACGACGATCGACGGCGTCCAGCTGAACGTCGCGGCCGGCGGCAGCGCCTGGAACCTGGTGACGCGCAGCAGGACGCCGGACTCGGGCGTCGGCTCAGGGCTCGGCGACGGCGACGGTCCGGCGCCGGAACACGCGACCAGGGTCGCGGTCGCGAGGGCGAGGGCGAGCAGCGCACGGGCAACGGTGGCGTTCACGCTCGCTCCGACGCGCGACCCGGCTCGGCGGTTCCGGGCGGCCGCGGCGAGCGCCGCGCGGGGCGCAGACGGTCAGACGGCCTTGACGGCGGCCACCAGGTCGGCGAGGCCCTGCTTCGCGTCGGCGAACAGCATGCCCGTCTTGGGGTTGACGTACAGCTCGTTGTCGATCCCGGCATAGCCGCGCCCCATCGAGCGTTTGATGACGACGATCGACTTGGCGTGGTCGACGTCGAGGATCGGCATCCCCGACACGGGGTTCCCGGAGCGGCGGGCGGCCGGGTTGGTGACGTCGTTGGCGCCGACGACGAGGGCCACGTCGGCCCGGTCGAACTCCGGGTTGATGTCTTCCATCTCGCGCAGCTGCGGGTAGGGGACGTTGGCCTCGGCGAGCAGGACGTTCATGTGGCCCGGCATCCGGCCGGCGACCGGGTGGATCGCGTAGTTGACGGTGACGCCTCGCTCCTCGAGCAGGTCGGCCAGCTCGCGGACCGCATGCTGGGCCTGCGCGACCGCGAGGCCGTAGCCGGGCACGATGATCACCGACGAGGCGTAGGCCAGCTGGATCGCGGCGTCGTCGACGCCGATCGAGCGGACGCTGCCGCCCTCCGGGCCGCCGCCGCCGACCGTGCCCTCGCCGCCGCCGAAGCCGCCGACCATGATGTTCATGACCGAGCGGTTCATGGCGTCGGCCATGAGCTTCGTCAGGATCGCGCCCGAGGCGCCGACGAGCGCGCCGGCGATGATGAGCACGACGTTGTCGATGACGAAGCCGGCCATCGCCACCGCGGTCCCGGTGAACGAGTTCAGGAGGCTGATGACGACCGGCATGTCGGCACCCCCGATCGGGAGCGTCATCGTCACCCCGAAGACGAGCGAGGTTGCGAGGATGACGAACAGCACGGCCAGGCTGTCCTCGACGAAGAACAGGTAGCCGGCCGAGACGACGACGATCGCCGCCAGCCCGATCGTGACCAGCTGGCCGCCGGGGATCATGACCGGCCGCGAGGGCGTGATCGACAGGCCCATCAGCTTTCCGGACGCGATGAGCGAGCCGCTGAAGGTGACGCTGCCGATGACGATGTCGAGGACGACGAAGACCGTCGTCGTGAGCGGCGCCGCCTCGGGCGAGTTGACGAGCCGGATGTACTCGTCGATGCCGATCAGGGCGGCGGCCCCACCACCGACGGCGTTGAACAGCGACACGAGCTGCGGCATCGCGGTCATCGCAACCGTGCGGGCCATCCACAGGCCCAGCCCGCCGCCGACGGCGATACCGCCCGCGATCAGGAGCCAGGCGACGCCGTCGGCCGGCGAGATGCCCTCCTCGCCCCGGAGCAGCAGGACCCCGGTCGCGCCGATCGCGAGGGCCATGCCGGCCGCCGACAGCAGGTTGCCGTTGCGGGCGGTGGCCGGCGAGTTCATCCGCATCAGGCCGATGACGAAGGTGGCCGCCCCGGCCAGCCAGGCAAGGCGAACGAGCACGTCGAAGGCGTCCACGCGGCCTAGCCCTCCGCCCGCTCGGCGACCGCGTCGGACGGTGGCGGCGCCGGCGGGGCCTTCTTGCGGAACATCTGGAGCATCCGGTCGGTCACGACGTAGCCGCCGACGACGTTCATCGCCGAGAACGCCACCGCCACGAAGGCGATCGCGTAGCTGAGCGGGTCATGGGCCGCCGCGGCGATGACCATCGAGCCGACGAGGACGATGCCGTGGATCGAGTTGGCGCCCGACATGAGCGGCGTGTGCAGGGTCGCCGGGACCTTCGAGATCACGGCGAACCCGCAGAGGATCGCGAGCACGAAGATGATGAAGTTGGTGAGGAGCGGATCCGTCACGCGGCACCTCCGGCCGGGTCGAGCAGCTTCTTGACGGCGTCGGATCGGATCTCGCCGCCGTGGGTGATCGTGACCGGCCCGGCGATCTCGTCCTCCGGGTCGAGGTCCAGCGCGCCATCCTTCAGCAGCTGGAGCAGCAGGGCCGACAGGTTGCGGGCGTAGAACTGCGAGGCGCCGACCGGCATCGTGGCCGGCAGGTTCTCCGGCGCGAGGATCGTCACGAGGTTGTCGGTCACGACCGTCTCGCCAGCCTTCGACAGCTCGCAGTTGCCGCCGAGGGCGGACGCTGCCATGTCGAGGATGACCGATCCGGGCTTCATCTTGGCCACGGCATCGGCGGTCACGAGGACCGGCGGCTTGCGGCCCGGAACCTGGGCCGTGGTGATCACGACGTCCATCGTCCCGATGACCTCGTTGAGCTCGGCTTGCTGGGCGGCCCGCTCCTCGGGCGTCAGCTCGCGCGCGTACCCGCCGGCGCCCGTCGCATCGATCTGGGTCTTGAGCTTCACGAACTGGGCGCCGAGGGACTCGGCCTGCTCCTTCGTCTCGGGCCGCACGTCGTACGCCTTCACGACGGCGCCGAGGCGGCGAGCGGTCCCGATGGCCTGGAGGCCGGCGACGCCGATGCCCAGGATCAGGACGTTGGCCGGCTTGGCCGTTCCGGCGGCCGTCGTGAGGAGCGGGAAGTACCGACCGAACGCCTCGGCGGCCATCACGACGGCCTTGTAGCCGCCGACGTTGGCCTGCGACGACAGGACGTCCATCGACTGCGCCCGCGACAGGGTGCGGGGGATCGCGTCGAGGCTGATCGCGGTGACGCCGGCCTTGGCGAGGTCGGCCATCAGGCCGGGGTCGAGCAGCGGCTGGAGCAGCCCGACGAGCGCCTGCCCAGACCGCAGCTTCTTGACCTCGTCGCCGCTTGGCTTCTGGACCCGGACGATGAGGTCCGATTCGGCGTACAGGGTCTTGACGTCCACGACCTTCGCCCCGGCCGCCTCGTACTGTCCGTCGGGGATCAGCGCGCCCACCCCGGCGCCGGTCTCCACGAGCACCTCGAGGCCGGCCGCGGTGAGCTTGCCGAGCGCGTCGGGGACCAGCGCGACGCGCCGCTCGCCGGGAGCCGTCTCCCTGGCGACTCCGATCTTCATGGGCACCACCTGATGTCGTGACTGTCGCAGTGGGTTCCGTCGAAGGATACGCGGGCGCGCGGGCGATCGCTGGAAGCGGCGAGACCCGCCGCACATGGCATATAGTTGCGTCGTCAAAGACATGCGGCGAATGCCCGCTGATCGGAGGCCCACGATGATCCCCGTCGCTCGCCTGAACCACGCCGTGCTCTTCGTCCGCGACGCCCAGGCCGCGTCCGAGTTCTACGGCCGCGTCTTCGGGTTCGAGGTGGTGTCCTCTGAGCTCGACGGTCGCGCGGTCTTCATGCGCGCCAACAACGGCGAGAACCATCACGACCTCGGCCTCTTCTCGGTCGGGTCGGCGGCGCCTCGCCCGCCACGTGGCTCGACCGGGCTGTACCACCTTGCCTGGGAGGTGCCCACGATCGAGGACCTGGCGACCGCCGCGGCCGAGCTCCAGGGCGTGGGCGCGCTGACCGGAGCCAGCGACCACGGCGTCTCGAAGTCGCTTTACGGCGCCGATCCGGACGGCAACGAGTTCGAGATCATGTGGCGCGTCCCACGGGAGGCGTGGGGCGAGTTCGAGCGTCGCGGCGCGATCATGCCGCTCGATCTCGAGGCCGAGGTCCGCCGCTGGGGCGCCGGGCGCCGGCCTGTCGCCTGACGCTCAGCCCGTCACGCCACCGGCGGCGAGGAGCATGAGCACCAGGATGTAGAGGTGGCCGAGGCTGCTCCAGGCGATCGAGCCGGTCCGCCAGTTCAGCCACGCGAAGACGGTCCCGCCGAAGAAGGTCGACCAGAGCTCGAGCTCGGGCTTTCCGATGTGGGCGAAGATGAACGGGACCTGCACGACGATGACCGCCAGCGGCCCGATCCGGCGCAGCAGCGCGAAGAGCAGGAAGCCGCGCAGCACGAACTCGGCCGACACCAGCTCGAGCGCGTAGGCCCCGACGACCTCGGGCAGCGATCCGGCCGGCCGGCCGTAGTAGGCGCGGAAGTCGGGCAGCGTCGCGAGGCCCAGGATGATCGGGGTCATCACGACAACGCCCACGGCCAGGAGACCCGCACCCGAGCGCCAGTCTCCGAGGGTCAGGCCGTAGCGCCGCGGGTCGTCACGGAACGCGCCGACGACGACGGCCAGGGGCACCAGGAGGAACAGGCCGAAGCGCTGGACGGCCCGCGCGAGGCCATCGGCGTCGGCCGGTAGGCCGAGCAGCTCCGGCGTCACGAGCGCCCGGGTCACGTCGAGAAGGATGAGCGCCGTGGCCGCGAGCAACGCCATCGTGGCCCGGCGCGGCAGGGCCAGGCCCGCGAGCCGGGCGTCGCGGAGGTCGGCGTCGGACGGCTCGTAGGCCGGCCCGCCGGCGGCGCGACCCAGGATCGCAAGGTTCCCGGGCGTCATCGTGCCATTCCCCGTCGCGGCTGGAACGCGGCGATCGGGACGCTCGCTGCCGTACCATCCGCGAATGGCGACGATCGGCTACGCGGCGATGCTCGAGCAGTTCCACCCCACCGACCTGCTCGACTGGTGCGTGCAGGCCGAGGCCGCCGGGTTCGAGGCCGGCTTCATGGTCTCGGAGCACTTCCACCCCTGGACCCCGTCGCAGGGCCAAAGCGCGTTCGCCTGGTCATTCATGGGCGCCCTCGGGACCCGCACCTCGCTGCGCTTCGGCACGGCGGTCGTCTTTCCGGGCGGGCGCTACCACCCGGCCGTCATCGCCCACGCCGCGGCGACCCTCGGGGCGATGTTCCCCGGCCGGTTCTGGCTGGGGCTGGGCGCCGGCGAGGCGCTGAACGAGCACGTCCTGGGCGGCGAGTGGCCGGAGATCGGCGTCCGATCGGAGATGCTGTTCGAGGCGATCGAGGTCATCGCCAAGCTCTTCTCCGGCGAGGTCACGCGGCACCGCGGGAAGCACTTCAAGCTCGAGAGCGCGAAGCTCTACACGCGTCCTGAGGAGCCCGTTCCGATCTACGTCGCGACGTCGGGTCCGCTGAACGCCAAGCGGACCGGCCGCTATGCCCAGGGCATGATCACCGTCGGGGCTGCCGACGAGAAGGTCAGGCTGCTGTGGCTGCAGTGCGACGCGGGCTGTGCCGAAGCCGGCAAGGCGCCCGTTCCGAAGCTCCTCCAGCTCCATCTGAGCTGGGCCCGGACCGAGGACGAGGCGCTGAGGAACGCGCTCGAGGAGTGGCCCAACGGCGGGATGGCCTTCCCGAAGCAGGACATCAGGCAGCCCGAGGACTTTGCCGCGATGGCCAGGCTGGTCCGGCCCGAGGACTTCACGAACCGGGTCCTGATCAGCTCCGACCCCGAGGTCCACGCGAAGCACATCCAGCACTATCTCGACATGGGCTTCGACGAGATCCACCTCCACAACGTCGGTCGCAACCAGGCGGAGTTCATCGAGGTCTTCGGGCGCGAGGTCCTGCCGGGGCTCAATCTCGAGCCCAGCCGGGAGACGCCGAGCCCGACCGGATGAGCGCGGCGCACCTGGGCGCAGAAGTCCCGGGTCGCGCTAGGCCCGCTTCGCTATGGTGTCCGCGGACGGCCGTGGCCTAGGGTGGTGTCCGCGCCGCCGGGGGATGCGGCCAGCCCAGCTCGAGGTCCAGCCCGCGACCATGCGCCCCGCTCGCCGCCGCTCTCTGACGACGAACCTCGGGACGAGCCTGGTGCTCGCGTCGCTGCTGACCGCGCTGGTGCCGGCGATCGGCACGCTGGCAGCGCCGAAGCCGATCAAGGTCGTCAGCCACGAGGTCACGACCTCGGTCACGCACCGCCGGATCGTGCCGTTGCCGTTCAACGCCTCGCACGTGAGCGTGCGATGGTCCCGGGCGCATGACGCCGAGATCACGGTCGCCTTCGCCGAGCGGCCGAACGAGTTCGGCGAGGAGGTGCCGGTCGGCCACGCCGAGGCCTCGGACGACGTCGGCGACGAGACCTGGGGCGCCGTCCTGTGGACCGGCGGGGCATGGTTCGTGCGGATCACGACCGATCGGCCGATCGGCCGACTGACGGTCATCGGGATCGATGCCCGGGCCGACCGCGGGCTCGCCGACGGGCAGACCGGCGTGGCCAGTGCGGCAACGAGCCAGCCCGACGTCATCTCCCGCGCCGAGTGGGGCGCCGACGAGTCGAAGCGCTTCGACTCGGGCGGCAACGAGATCTGGCCGCCGAGCTTCGCGCCGATGCAGAAGGCAATCGTCCATCACACCGCCGGCCGGAACGACGACCCTAATCCCGCGGCCACAGTGCGCGCGATCTATCACCTCTACGCGGTCACCCGCGACTTCGGCGACATGGGCTACAACTTCCTGATCGACGAATCGGGCCGGATCTACGAGGGCCGCTACTCGCGCCCCTATGCCGGCGGCGAGGAGCCGACCGGGGAGGACCTGGCCAGCAACGTCGTCCGCGGCGCTCATGCCACGAACTTCAACGACGGAACCGTCGGCATCGTCCTCCTCGGGACCTTCACCAACCGCCTGCCGACGGCGGCCGCTCGGTCGTCGCTCGAGGCGATGCTGGCCTGGAAGCTCGAGCGCCACGGGCTCGACCCGCTCGGCTCGTCGACCTACGTCAACCCCGTGCTCGGCAACACGAAGACCATCCCGAACATCTCGGGCCACCGTCAGGTCAGCGCCACGGCCTGCCCGGGCGACACGTTCTTCCCGACGTTCCCAACGCTGCGCCAGAACGTCGCCAACCGGATCGCCGCCACGACGGGCCCGGACAACGACGCCACGCCGCCGGCCGTGGCGTCGCTGGTGCCGCTCGTCCCCGATCCAACGGGCAGCCACACGATCCCGTTCGGGCTGATCTTCAGCGAGCCGGTGACGGGCCTCGAGCCGTCCGACTTCGAGGTTGGCGGGTCGTCGGGCGGCTGGTCCGTCGACGCCGTCACCGGGAGCGCGGCCTCGTATACCGTCACGCTCTCGGCCGCCGATCCGGCCGACGGAACCGTCGAGCTGACGCTCGGTGCCGAGACGACCAGCGACCTGGCCGGGCTGGCCGGCCCCGTCGGGCCGGCGACGGCCACGACGTCGTACGCCTTCGACGACGACGCGCCGACCGTGTCGCTGTGGCAGACACCCCACAAGACCTACGTCAACGACGCCGGCTTGGGGTACATCGACGTGACGGCCGTCTACAGCGAACCGGTGCTCGGCTTCGAACCCTCGGACGTCGTCATCGGCGGAACGTCCCACGCGGCGAGCCCGTGGGAGGTACCGCTGATCTTCGGCAGCGGCGCAGCCTACGGTTTCAGCGTCACCAACGACAGCTGGACCGACGGGACGCTGACCTTCCGGATCCCGGCCGGCGCGGTCACCGACCTGGCCGGCAACCCGGTCTCGGCGTCGAACACCGTGTCGATGGTCCTCGACGCGAGCAAGCCGACGACGACCGCGCCCGTCGCGGCGCTCCGCTCCAACCTCCAGATCGGGACGAAGGTCGCCGTCCGGCTGTCGTGGACTGGAAGCGACGTCGGGCCGGCAGGCATCGCCAGTTTCGAGGTCGCTCGCAGCAGGGACGGCGGCGCGTTCAAGATCATCGCCACGGGCCTGAGCAGCGCGGCCCGGAAAGCCTCGCTGAAGCCGGGCCACACCTATCGCTTCGAGGTCCGGGCCCGCGACAAGGCCGGCAACGTGGGGCCCTGGAAGGCCGGCCCGACGCTCCGCCCGAAGCTGTTCCAGCAGACCAAGGCCGCGATCGTCTACCGCGGCACCTGGCGGACCGGGTCCTCGAGCGCCTACTCCGGCGGATCCGTGCGATTCGCGAAGGTCGCGGGCGCGAAGGCCAAGCTGACGACCAGGGCGCGAAGCCTCGCGTTCGTCACGACCCGCGGACCCAACCGCGGCGCGGTCAAGGTCTACGTCGACGGTTCCCTCGCCGCGACGATCGACCTGTACGCGCCGACGCGGACGACCCGCTACGTCGCGTTCTCGAAGACGTGGTCGTCGGTCGGCTATCACACGATCAAGATCGTCGTGGTCGGGACCGCGGGCCGGCCGCGGGTCGATGTGGACGCCTTCGAGGTCCTGCGCTAGCGGGATTCCGTCCTCGGCGAGCGAGCGATCCGGCGCGCCCGGCGGGCAATCGCCAGGAACTCGCGCAGGTGGGCAAACGGCCGCATGTGGCTGCGTTCGTCGGCGTAGATCGTGCGGATCGGGACCCAGGCGATCGGCCAACGCTCGCGGAGGCAGATCGCGATCATCTCGACCTCGAACGCGAAGCCGGCCTCGGCGCTGTCGAGGGTCGCGGCCATCAGCTTCCGGCCGACGAGCCGATAGCCCGACTGGTTGTCCGGGATGTGGCGACCGAGGGCCAGCGACAGGACGATCGTGCCGAGGGTGTTGGCGATGCGGCGGGCGATCGGCATCCGGGCGAAGTCGCGCCGGCCGATGATCAGCGCGCTCGGCAGGCCGGCGGCGGTGCGATCGGCATGGGCCGCGAGGAACGCCGGGATCTCGGCCGGATCATGCTGTCCGTCGCCGTCCAGCGTCACGACCGCCTCGGCCCCGGACCGCAGAGCCTCACTGAATCCGGCCCGCAGCGCGGCCCCCTTACCGCGGTTCGGGCGCTGCTCGAGGACCCTGGCTCCGGACGCCGCGGCGACCTCGGGCGTGGCATCCGTCGAGCCGTCGTCGACGACGAGGACCGGTAGGTAGCGGGCCGCTCCGGCGACCACAGGGCCGATCCGCGGCGCCTCGTCGTGGGCCGGCACGATGGCCATCAAGCGAGCGGTGCCGCCCGTCATCGGCGCATCGTAGCCGCGACGGGCGACTCAGTAGAGAACGGCGGCGAGCCCGGCGTAGCGGTAGCGGTTCAGATCGACGGGGCCGGAGATGCCCGGCACGCTGCCGGTGGTCGAGTACTGCCAGAAGGTCCACGACCGGCCGTTCCAGCTCGAGGCCGGCACCTTCGGGTTCGTGGCGCGCCAGTGGGCGATCCAGACGACGTGGTAGCCGTGCCGGGCGAACCACTCGGTGTTGACAAGATTCTGGCGCCAGAACGACGGGCTGACGTAGATCATGGCCCGCACGCCAAGCCGCTCGTGGACCCGCGTCAGCCAGGCCTTCGTCCAGTTCGCCAGGCCCGTCGGGTTCCGGCCCCCGGTTCGCTCGAGATCGAGCGTCGGGATGATCATGCCGCGCCGGTAGCTCGCGACCTCGATGAACCAGTCGGCCTCCTTGATCGGGTTGTTCTCCGGCCGGGCGAAGTGGTACGCCCCGAACGCGATGCCCTGGGCCAGCGCGCCGGCCCGGTTACGGTCGTAGCTCCGGTCCTCGTAGCCGACCCCCTCACTCGCCTTGGCGATTGCGAAGCGCACGCCGGCGGCCCTGACCCGGGCCCAGTCGATCCGGCCCTGCCAGTTGGAGACGTCGATCCCCTCGAGGTAGCCGGTCAGCGGGATGGACGTGAAGAGACCCCGTGCGGCGTAGACGGCGCTCACGCCGTACAGCGAATGCACGCTGCGGCCATTGATCGCGACGATCTTGAGCCAGCGACTGCCGCTGACGCTCCTGCCGCAGTCGGCTCGCCAGCGCCCGCCGCTGACGGTCGCCGCCGCGGTCACGACGGCATTCCTGGCCACGACGCCCCTGATCCATGCGCCGGTCGAGGCCGTGGCCCGAAGGTTGACGCCACAGTTCGACCGGTAATCCGGCGTCGGCGCTGGGGCTGGGTGGAACAGGCCCGTGGCCGCGTAGAGGATGCTGGTCCCGTAGCGCGACGCGACGCTGCGGCCGTCGATCGCGACGACCTTGAACCACGTCGCCCCCGCGACGCTCGTGCCGCAGTGCGTCGTCCAGGCTCCGCCGCTCACGGTTGCGGAGACCGACACCACGCTGTCCTTCGGCAGCGTGGCGACGAGCGCGGTCGAGGTCGAGGGTCCGCCTCGGAGGTTGATCCGGCAGTTCGTGACATGGTCGGTCCCCGCCGCCGCGGCGGGCCGGCTGGCGAGGAACGGCAGTGCCGCGAGCGCGAGGACGACGGCCATCGCGAAGGGCAGGCCGGATCGATGGCGCTGCGACATGCGACCTCCCCATGCGGCTCGACTGATCGCGAGCGGCTAGGGCCGCAGCGTATGGAACCCCACCAGACCTGTATGTAGCCCTACGGTACTGCCCCGAACCACCCACGCCGGGCGAGGAGCGCCACGGCGCTGACCATCACCAGGATCACGCCGAGCCCGATGGCGGCCGCGTCCGGCGAGATCGCTGCGGCGCCGCCGGTCGGCGGCGGGAACGGCGCCGCGGACGGCTCGGCCGAGGGCGTCGGCGAGGAGGACGGCGAGGGCGACGGTGAGGGCGTCGGGCTGGGGCTCGCCTCCGGGGAGGCTGCGGCCGATTCCGATGGCGTCGGTGAGGCATCCGGCGTGGCCGTCGGCGCGTAGGTCGGCAGCGGAGCGCCCGAGGGCGGCGGCACAACGGCCGTCGTGTAGTGGGCCCACAGGTACTCCCGAATCGTCAGTCCGGAGTCGTGGATCGCCTCGGCCAGGTCCCGCCCGACGTAGCGGTAGTGCCACGACTCGTACTCGTAGCAGGTGACCGCCTGCCTGCCCTTCGGATAGCTCATGACGAAGCCGTACTGCCAGGCGTTGGCGGCCATCCACTTGCCGGCCTTCGTCTCGCCCCAGTCGCCCTCGAACGGGCTCCCCCCGGACTCGGACCGGAAGTCGATCGCAAGGCCCAGCTGGTGCTCGCTGTGGCCGGGCCTCGCGGAAAACTTGAGCGCCTGTTCGCGGCCATAGCGGTCGACCCACCCGCGGAACGTCTTGCGCTGCTTGTCGTAGCTGCGGTACGCGCTCTGGACGCCGAGCGCGGCGCCGGCGGCACGTGCCGCGTCGGCCATGGCCCGCAGGTCGTCGACCATCACCTGCCGCACTTTGCCGGAGCCTTCGATGCCGGCCTCCGCGACCGGGACGAGATTCGGCGGCACGTACGTCCGCGGAACTCGCAGGATCGCGTCGACGAGGGTCACGGCCCAATCGCCGTAGCCGCGCGGCGACGTCAGGATGTCGTCGTAGCGGCAGGCCGGCAGCGGCCCCATCGCCCGGGCCGCGCCGGCCGGGTCGTCTGGCAGGAACGTCGTTCGGGCTGCGGGCGCGGCAACCAGCGCGACGAGGGCCAGCGCCAACGCGCAGCCGGCCAGGCGCAGCGGCAGGCCGCGACGTCGCGAAGGGAACGGCATGGAAGCGGCAGCGTAGGGGCGACGGCCGCGGGCCGCAACCGTGCGCGCGTACGCCGACCGCGGGCCGGCGGTACCGCTGGCAGGTCTCACCGAGGTGTGTGCTAGAGTCCGGCCTCTGATGAGCGCGTCCCGCACCCTCCAAACCTGCGCGTGTAGCCGGCGAGCGTCGGCCGCGGGTGCGCGCCGGTCCGCCTGAGGACCGCCCGGCTCATCACCGACCGACCTCGCAGGCCCCAAGCGTCCCGCGCGCCACGGCCCGCCGGTCAGCCCGTTCGGACTCTCCCCGGATCGCCGCCGCATCGCGCGTCGTCCCGGAATCCGAGGGAGATCCAGTGTCCGCCAGCTCAACCACCCGCCTCATCGACCCACGCGGCCACCGTTTCGGCGGCGGCCTGTCGGCAACGCTGCTCATACTCGCCGTGGTGGCCGACGCTCCGCTCGTCGTCGCCGCGATCGCGCTGGCGCTCGGCGTCAGTGCGTTCTTCGGAACCCAGTACTCGGCGCTCGGCCGGCCGTGGCCGATCGTCAGGCGGGTGCTCCGGATCGGTCCGCCGACCGAGCTCGAGGCCGAGTTCCCGCCTCGCTTCGCCCAGGCTCTGGGCACGATCGGGCTGACCGTCGGCCTGGCCCTGCTCGCGGCCGGTGCGACGACTGCCGGCTGGCTCGCCGTCCTCGCGGTCGCTGGGCTCCAGACCGTGCTGGCCGTCACCGGCTACTGCCTCGGCTGCCGGCTGTACTTCCTGCGCTGGTTCCTGCCGGCGCTGTTCGACCGGATCGTCCGGCCGCGCGACGGTCGCATCGCCGCGGAGGCCCGATTGCGCTGACGCCGGTGCCGGTCAGGCCAGCACGACCTCCTCGCCGAGGGCCGCCGAGCGGTAGCAGGCGAGCATCAGCTCGAGCGCCCGCAGGCCGTCCTCGCCGCTGATCGGCGGCGGCCGGTCGAACCTGACCGCGTCGATGAACGCATCGAGGTTCCAGGCGGCGTCCGTGCGCGTTGCGGCGAGGCGCTCGGAGCGAGCCATGTCGGCGATCCGGATCTCCTGGTAGGCGTGGTCGACGCGAGCCGCGGCAAGGCTGCCGACGACCTCGAAGCGAGCGTCGAGGAACGACGGGTAGCCGTCCGGGTTGGCCCAGCCCGCGGTGAGCGTCGAGATCGCGCCGCCGGCCCATTCGATCGTCGCCGTCCCGATGCTGTCGACCGGCAGGGCCGGCCGGACGCCGCGATGGATCCGGGCGTAGACGCGTTGCGGCTCCGCTCCGATCAGCCAGCGCAGTGCGTCGACGGCGTGCATGCCGATGTCGCCGAAGCCGCCGAACCCGGCCTCGGCCGGGTCGGTCAGCCACGACGCATCGATGCCGGGGATGGTCAGCGGGACCTTGCCGACCTTAACGACGTGGACGAGGCGAATCTCGCCGAGCTCGCCCCGATCGATCCGGTCCTTCACCAGCCGCGGCCCGACCTGGCCGCGCGGGTTGAACGGGACCATCAGGCGAACGCCCACCCGCCCGGCCTCCTCGACGATCGCGCGACCGTCCTCGGCGGTCAGCGCAATCGGCTTGTCGACCAGCAGGTGGACGCCGTCCGGCGCGAGGTGCCGAACGATCTCGAGGTGGCGTCCCGGCCGGATCGCGAGGTAGGCCGCATCGACGTCGGTGGCCGGTTCCTCGACGAGCGGCACGCCAAGGCGCTCAGCCATCGCCGCCGCGGCCGCCCGGTTCGGCCCGTCCTCGGAGATCCAGGCCAGCTCGACCCGCGGGTCGGCGGCCAGCATCGGCGCGAACCGCAGGACGTGAGGATGGTCGAAGCCGACGATGCCGAGCCGGATCCTGGCGCTCACCGTCGTACCGCCTCCGGCCGGCCGCTGCGAACGGAGCGGTCGGCCGCCTCGATCATGTCGATGGCCCCGATGGCGTCGTCCACCGTGACCGCAAACGGGGCCCCGGTCTCGATCGCCTCGGCGAAGTGCTCGATCTCGCGCCGGAACGCGGTTGAGATCGCCGACAGCAGTGGCGAGGTCCGTGGGATCTCCAGCCCGGACCCCACGATGCTGGCCGGGTTGCTCTCGCGATCGTAGGCCTCGATCCGGCCGGTGGTCCCGACGACCTCGGTCGTGGCGTAGAACGGGCCCCAGGCCGGCGGGTGCAGCCACGACACGCTCATGAGCGCGTGGCGATTCGGCCCGAACGTGAACGTCGCCACCGCGGCGTCCGGCGCGCCGCCAGCGCGGGCCTCTGGTCGGCTGTTGATGACCTTCGCGAAGGCCGTTTGCGGCATCTCGCCCATGAACCACCGGAACAGCTCGGCGACGTGGACCCCGACGTCCCACAGGACGCCGCCGCTGATCTCGCCCTGCCAGATCCACGAGCCCTCCGGTGCGCCGTTGTAGGCGTGCTCGGAGCGGTAGGCGTAGACGGGCTCGCCGACACGGCCGGCCGCGATCTGGTCGTGCATCGCGGTCCAGCGATCGTCGAAGTGGCGGGTGTGGCCGACCATCAGGCGGCGACCCGTCCGTTCGGCGGTCGCGGCCATCCGGCGAGCGTCGTCGCCGGACCTGGCCATCGGCTTCTCGCACAGGACGTCGCGTCCCGACTCCAGCGCGGCGATCGTCAGCGCGGCGTGGCTATCCGGCGGCGTCAGCACGAACACGGCGTCGAGATTCGGGTAGGCCAGCAGCTCCTCGTCGGTCGACAGCGCGACGGCCCCGTCGAGGCGGTCGGCGGCTCGGGCCGCTCGCTCCGCGTCGAGGTCGCAGACCGCCATGACCCGGACGGCCTCGGTCTCGACGAGGGCCGGCAGGTAGCCGCGCTCGAAGATGTTGCCGGCGCCGAAGAGCCCGACCCGCAGCGTCACCGGATCAGGATACGAAACGGGCGCCGGATACGGTCCGCCGCGCGCCGGGCGTGCAAGAATGGCCGGGGGACTGGAGGGAGGCCAGCGGATGGTCACTGCTGCCATCGTCACGAGCACGGCTGCGGATCTGACGCCCGAGCTGGCCGAGGCGCTCGGGATCTTCGTCGTCCCGAGCGTCGTGACCTTCGGCGCGGACACGTACCAGGCCGGAATCGACCTTGCGACGGACGCCTTCTGGGACCGGATGCGCGGTCGGGACGCGCCGTTTCCGATCACGGCGCCGCCCTCACCCGGCGCGTTCAAGGACGCGTACGAGGCGGCGTTCAATGCGGGCGCCGAGGCCATCGTCTCGGTCCAGATGAGCGCGCGAATGTCGGCGACGTTCGATTCGGCGCGCGTTGCGGCCGAGCTCTATCCGGACCGCGAGATTCATGTCGTCGACAGCGGGACGGCCTCGATGGCGACCGGGCTGTTGACGATCCTCGGTGCCGAGATGGCAGCCCTCGGCGTCTCGGCCGCCGAGATCGCTCGCGTGCTCGCCCGGCGTGCGGCCGACGTCGAGCTGTACGCGGCCCTCGACACACTGGAATACCTTCGCCGAGGAGGCCGGATCTCCGGGGCGGCCGCGCGGATCGGGGCGCTGCTCGCGGTGAAGCCGGTCATCACCGTCTCGGACGGCCAGGTCGCGATTCTCGACCGGGTTCCGACCCGACGTGCCGCTCGGCAGCGCGTCCTCCGGTACCTGACCGGCGCACCGGTCGAGCGACTTGCGATCCTCTACAGCCCGCCCGCCGATGGCGAGGCTTTCCGGGACGAGCTCTTGGCGAGGATGCCCGGCGAGATCGACGCATCGAAGGTGGTCGTCTGTCCGATCGGGCTGACGATCGGCCCACATATCGGGCCAGGATGCGTCGGCGGCGTGATCCTTCGAGCTTCGTCGGGCTGAGGGCGGCCGAGGCCGCGTGGTCCGTTGAGGCCGACCGGCCCCGTTGGCGGGTGCCGGAGGGCCCTTTCGGCCGGGGCTCGCCTGCGTGCGGAATCAGAGACTGGCGGCATCCGTGCTCGAGGCGGCCCGACGGGCCGCCGGGATGCTGGGCTCGGAGGGAGTGCGCATGTCTGAGGTTGCCGGCGGCGCGAGGCAGGGACGCGACCGCACCGTTTTCGCCATCGTCCTGATCATCATCGGCGTGATCGGCCTGATCACCCAGGTGTGGCAGCCGACGACCGACATCGGCGGCTGGATCGTGCTGCTCATCGGCCTGGGCTTCCTGGGCGCATTCGTCTATACGCGCCAGTACGGCTACCTCGTGCCCGGCGGGATCATGACCGGTCTAGGGGCCGGGATCGTCGTCTCGCAGGCGATCACCTGGAGCAGTGACGAGGGCGAAGGCGGGGCGATCGTGCTGGGCCTCGGTCTCGGCTTCGTGGCGATCTGGGTCATCGGCGCCCTCATGCAGGCCGCCGAGAGCCATTGGTGGCCGATCATCCCCGGCGGCATCCTCTCGATCGTCGGGGCCGCGCTGCTGATCGGCGGCCAGGCCGTCGACGTGCTCGACTACTGGGGCGTCGCGGTCGTCGCGGTCGGCCTGTTCATCCTGTGGCGGGCCTGGGCCGACAATCGATCGCGCGCCTGACGACTCGCCTCAACCCTCGCGCAGCGCGCGCGGTGCATCCGCGGCCCAGTCGGCCGGCGGCCAGAGGTTGATTGGCTCGCGCCCGTGGGCGCCGAGGACGAGGCTGATCTCGCCTACGTGGTACGCCTCGTGGTGGATCAGGCGCAATAGGATCGACTGGCGCGTATGGACCTGCCGCGTCGCGCCCCGCTGGCGAGCGACGCTTTCGCCGAGCATCTCCGGTGTCCAGCGCTCGAGGCAGCCCTCGACGATCCGCCAGGTCGAGGTGAGCGCTGACTCCAGCTCGGCGCCCGAACGCGGGTGCGAGAGGTCGTCCTCCCAACCGGTGTTGGCCACGTCGGTGAACGGCGTGTCGTCCGCGCCCGGCTCGCCGACGACCTCGCACAGCCAGTAGACGCGCGTCCCGGCCAAGTGGCCGGCGATCGCCCAGATCGGCCAGTGGTCGGAGCCGGGAACCCGCAGCCCGAGGTCCGCGGCGGGCAGGCCGCGCAGCGCCTCGGTCAGGCGACGGTTGTAGCCCGGCCAGTCGGCGTAGAACGGACGGATCGAGTCGGTCATCGTCACCATCATGACCGCTCCGGGCGGCGGCGGCCACAGTCGTTCGAGGCTGCCCTCTGGACCTCGCCGGGGGGCCCGACTGGCATCGCTGGAACGCACTAGTGCGTTTCGCCGAAGTCCGATCGACGCATGACCTCCTCGGGGGATGCGTAGGCCGACGCTCCGCCGCGACGATGGGCGGGCGAAGGCTCGCAGCGAAGGTGCGCATGCCACGATTCCGGCCAGAAGAGGCGACAGCCCAGGCGACGCCGCAGTCCGGTCCGACGATCGGGCGCCGCACGATGCTCCGCGTCATCGGTCTTGGTGCCGCCTCCCTGGCGCCCGTGCCGGTCCTCCCGCGGGTTCTGGAATCGCTGACGAGCGAGAGAGCGGCGATACCTCCGGGTCAGCAGCCGGCGCTGACTCCGGACGGCCGGGTCCGCCAGTGGACGATGATCATCGACCTCCGGCTGTGCGACGGTTGCCAGAGCGTCGGCTCCGCGCCTCGATGCACCGCCGCCTGCATCGAGGGCCACTTCGCGCCCGAGCCGATGGAGTGGATCCAGGTCTTCGAGTCCGAGCTGCCCGGTGGCGGCACGCAGTTCATCCCGACGCCCTGCCAGCAGTGCCAGAACCCGCCGTGCGTCAACGTCTGCCCCGTCGGGGCGACGTTCTCCGCGCCGGAGGGCACCGTGCTGATCGACCAGGAGCGCTGCATCGGTTGCCGAATCTGCATGGCCGCCTGCCCCTACGACCGCCGCTTCTTCAACTGGGGCGACCCCCCGATCCCGGAGGAGGCCGGCCTCGCCGAGTACTCCGCCGAGCACCAGGTCCCGGCGAAGCGGGGGACGGTGATGAAATGCGACTTCTGCCCTGACATGGCCCGAGCGGCGACGCTGCCGTACTGCGTCCAGGGCTGCCCCCACGGCGCGATCTTGTACGGCGATCTTGAAGAGGATCTGGCGACGAACGGCGAGGTCGTCGTTTCGGCCTCGCGGTTCATGTCCGACAACCAGGCCTACCAGCTGAAGAGCGACCTGGGCACGAACCCGCGCGTCTACTACATCGCGGGTCATGGCGAGGCCGTCGGTCGAGACGTCTATGCAGCCGGGCGCCTGCCGACCGAGTGGCCGTGGCAGGTGGACGTCGACGGAGCGATCCCGTGGACGCGCTGAGCCGCGAACGCGAACGCCTCGTCGAAACCGCGGTCGCGCCGGTTCGCCGGACGTCGCGCCGCTTCTGGCTGGTCGTCGCGATCCTGCTCGCGATCATCGCCTGGGGCGCCTACGCGTACTTCACCCAGCTCCGTGACGGGCTCGTCGTGACCGGCATGCGCGACCGGATTTCTTGGGGCCTCTACATCGCCACCTTCGTGTTCTTCATCGGCATCAGCCACGCCGGAACGTTGATCTCCGCGATCCTGCGTGTCTCGAACGCTCGCTGGCGGACGCCGGTGACCAGGATGGCCGAGTTCATCACGGTCGTCGCCCTGGTCTGCGGGGCCTCCTACGTGATCATCGATCTGGGCCGTCCCGACCGGCTGCTCAACGTCGTGATCTACGGCCGCTGGCAGTCGCCGATCATCTGGGACGTCCTCGCGATCACGACGTATCTGACCGCGAGCATCACCTATCTGTTCGTGCCGATGATCCCGGACCTCGCGTTGTTCCGGGATCGGCTGGCCGGCTCGTCGTCGCGCTGGCGCAGCGGGCTCTACCGCGTCCTGGCCATCGGCTGGGTGGGCAGCGACGGGCAGAAGCGCTCCCTCGCCCGGGCGATCGGCGTGCTGATGATCCTGATCATCCCGATCGCGGTGTCCGTCCACACCGTCGTCTCATGGATCTTCGGGATGACGCTCCGGGTGCCGTGGAACAGCACGCTCTTCGGCGCCTTCTTCGTGGCCGGCGCGATCTTCTCCGGCATCGCGATCCTGATCCTCGTGATGGCCGTCCTCCGGCGCGCCTACAGGCTCGGGAGGTACGTGACTGACACGCACTTCGTGTACCTCGGCTACCTGATGGCGGCCTTCGCCGCGATCATGCTCTACGCCAACATCTCGGAGCTGATGACGCACGGCTACAAGATGGAGGAGGGGGTCGAGTTCCACTTCCGGCAACTCTTCCTCAACCAGTTCGGCCCGCTGTACTGGTTCTACCTCCTCGGCGGTCTGGTCGCGCCGATCGTGACCGTGCTCCTGCCCTGGACCCGCAATGCCCGCGGCGCGATCGTGGCCGCCGGCCTCGTCACGGTGGCGATGTGGATCGAGCGCTACGTGATCGTCGTCAGCGGGCTGCGCGTGCCGTTGATGCCCTACGACCCGTCCGCCTACGCCCCGACGTGGGTGGAGTGGTCGATGCTCGCGGCTGGGCTCGCGCTGTTCGCGCTCCTCATCACGATCTTCACCAAGCTCTTCCCGATCCTCGCCGTCTGGGAGATCGCCGAGGACTTCGAGGCCGCTGAGTCGCCGCCGGAGACGCTGCCGGCGCCATCACCGGCAGAGGGATGACAGGAGGGACACGTTCGATGGTGGGCACGAAGCGACTCGCAGCATGGGCGATAACGACCGTCGCCCTGGCCGTCATGAGCCTCGTCCTCGCGGGGCCCGTCGGCGCCAGCCATGTGACGGTCAGGATCGGCGTCCCGGGCACGCTCGAGGTCGGCACGGTGACCAACATCCCGGTCGCGCTGAGCTCGGCCGACGGCTCGCCGCTCGCCCGCACGCCGGTGACGTTCTACCTCGACGCGACGTTCGCGGGCGTCTCCGGCGAGGTCGAGGTGGCGACCGCGGTCACCGACGATGCCGGCGTCGCGACGCTGGCCTATCGGCCGCGCGTCACCGGCCACCACGACATCCGGGTGGAGTACCTCCTGCCGAACGAGTCGGAGCCTGAGATCGCCACGATCTCGGTCGAGGTCGCCGGCGATGCCCAGCTCTTCATCGCCGACCCGGGCCTGTCGATCCCTGGCCTGAACGTCGGCCTGCTGATGGCGATCCTGACGATCGTCTGGACCATCCTCCTCGGCGTTGCGGTCGTTCTCATTCGCATCGCGCGCGCTGGCGGCGAGCCAGTCCGCGAGGCATCCAGGCGAGGCGGATGAGCCGGTACTTCATTCCAGCGGTCCTGGCCGCGACGATCAGCGGGCTGGCGGTCGTCCTCATCTGGGGCATCGTCGCTCGGAGCCCGGAGACGCACGCCAACGTCCGGCCCGAGGGCTTCGACCGGACGCCGATCTCGTACGTCGGCCTCGACAGCACGTTCACCGGTGTCGGGCTGGCGGAACCGGCGCCGGTGGCGGACCCGGCGAATCGGGGCCGCTTCTTGTTCTTCGGCTTCGGCTGCGCCACCTGCCATGGGCTGCGCGGCGAAGGCGGGGTCGTCGGGCCGGCGCTCGACCCGGAGGAGCTCGGACTGGGAGGCCTTCGCAGCGACATACGCCGCGGGCCGGGCGGCATGCCCGCCTTCGACCCGCAGGTTGTAGGCGACGAGGACCTCGAAGCCATCTTTCGCTACCTCGAGTCACTGGCCCGGCCCGATACCGGTGGTTGACCAATGGACGGGAGCATGAGGAGACCGACGTGAACAGATCGACACCCAAGCTGCTCGCCTGGGTAGCAGCCCTCGCGCTAGCCGCTGCGGCCTGCTCGGGCGGCGCATCACCCGAGCCGACGGCGGTCACGACGCCGCAGCCGACCCCGGAGATGACCGTCCTCGAGACGCCCGAGCCGACCGCGATGCCCACCGAGGATGGGCACGGCGACGCTCGGATCGTGGAGGCCGCCGAGGCGACCATCGACGTTGACGGCGACCCCACGGACTGGGCGGCCATCGAGGGCCTCGATCTCACGCTCGAGGCGATCATGGGCGAGGGGGTCGAGTCGAAGGACGCGCACATCAGGGTCGCCTACGACGACCAGTTCCTGTACGTGCTCTTCGAGGTCGAGGATGACTACGACTGGGTCGACGGCGACCCGCACCGCTCCGGCTCGGCAGCCGTGATGTGGGAGATCGATCCGGGAGCCGGCGAGCACATGGGCGCCGACGAACCGGATCGGGAAACCAGCCTCGGCATGGTCGACCTGTGGCACTGGGAGCTCGACTGCGCGGCCGGCGATCAGAGCGGCGGTGGCGCCGCGGCGTCGGGCGTCAGCAGCGGTTCCGGCAACGATGAAGCCTGCAACCTCGATGACGAGTGGGCGACGAAGCCCGACGAGCGCGAGGATGACAACGCCACCGGGGCCGAGAACTCAATTCTCGGTGTCTGGAACCACACGAGCCCGACCGCGGGCTCGGCGGGCACCTGGATCTTCGAGCTCCGCCGGCCGCTTCAGACCGGCGACGAGCAGGATGGCCAGTTCACCGCTGGCGGGGAGCTCCACCTGGCCCTCGCCTACTGGGACCCCGACCAGGGTGCGGATGGCTGGGACGATGACGGCCACGTCCAGAGCTCGAACCAGGGCTGGATCGAGGTCCACCTGGACTAGTCGAGGGGACCGTGTTCGCTGCCCTCCCGTCCGATTCATGGCGCGACGGGAGGGCAGACTTGTCCGTGGACGCGGCCGGCGCGCACACTCGCGGCAACCGAGCGGTTGCTGACGTTGGGGCGCGACGCGCGTGACAGAGGGACCTCGAGCAGGACTGCTTCGCCGCCTGAGCTTGCGGGACCGGATCGCCGGGGGCGTCCTGATCGGGCTGGTCGTGCTCTTCTCGATCTTCGGCTTGCTCGTGGTCAGGACGATCGAGCTCAGCACGCAGGTTGCGCTCGACGAGCGCCTTCGCCTGGCCCAGCTGACGGCGCTGTCGATGGACGACCTGGTCGACCACGCCGCCCGACAGCTGGAGGCCGTGGCGTCGATCGCCGGTCAGTCAGGGGACGCGAACGCGGCAGCGCTGGGAGATGAGCTCTTCGAGCTGATCGACGAGTTCGATCAGATCGTGGCTCTCGATGCCGCCGCGCACGTCATCTGGGTTGCGCCCGGCGGCTCGTCCACGGCGCCCTGGCCGCTCGCCTCCGACGCGGCGGTGCTCGCGGCGCTGGATCGCCCGTCGACGAGCGTCATCGCCCCCGCCGGGGACGGACTGGCCAACCCTCCGTTCGTGGTGGTCCTGGTGCCGCTCGCCGATGGCAGCGGCGAGCGGGTCGGCACCCTGGCCGGCGAGATCCTCGCGGCTCGCCTCGGCGACCACCTCCTGCCCGTTGTCGAGACGTCCAGCTCCGTCCAGTCACAGGTGGTCGACTCGTCGGGCGTCGTCATCGCGGCGGCGGGCAGCCATGACGGGGAGCCCGAGACCGAGCACGTCGCGATCCTCGCCCCGCTGATCGCATCGTCGCGGGGTGGAACCGCGATTCACCGCTTCGACGACTTCTCGGACCACGTGGTCGCCTTCTATCCCTTCGCGACGCTGCCCGGCGGGATCGTCATCGAGCAGACCGAGGACGAGGCGCTCGCGATCCCGAGCGACATGCAGCGGACCCTGCTGATCTACGGCTTCGCCGCGCTGCTGCTCGCGAGCGGCGGCGCGTGGCTCCACGCAAACAGCGTCGTGCGACCGATCCGCCGCCTCTCGACGGACGCAGCGCGGATGGCCTCGGGGGAGCTTGACCAGCCCATCGTCGTTCCGCGTGATGACGAGATCGGCGAACTCGGCCAGCGCTTCGACGACATGCGGGTCAGGCTCAAGGCGTCGCTCGACGAGAGAGCCCGGTGGGCGGAGGAGCTCGAGAGCCGCGTCCTGGAGCGGACGCGAGAGGCCGAGGAGCGGAACCGCCAGCTGGATGCTCTGAACCGCATCCGCCGCCAGCTCCTCGCCAAGACGATCACGGCTCAGGAGGAGGAGCGGAAGCGATTGGCCCGCGACCTCCACGACGATTCGGCCCAGACCCTCACCGCCGTGCTCATGACCCTCAAGGCCGCCGAGGATGGCCTTCCGGAACGCTCGATCGAGGCGCGAGCCGCGCTGGTCCGGAGCCGAACCCAGTTGGAGATGGCCCTGCGTGAGATCCGCAAGGCGATCGTCGATCTCCGACCGAGCGCGCTCGACGACCTCGGACTTGGGGCCGCGGTCCGCGCCTACGCCGACGACCACCTGCGGCCGCTGGGCATCGATGTCGCCCTCCGGGTCGTCGGTGACGAGCGCCGGGCGACCGGATCGGAGGCGACCGCAATCTTCCGCATCGTCCAGGAGGCCGTCAGCAACGCGGCCAGGCACGCTGCCGCCCGTCACGTGCGGATCCGGCTCGAGTTCCGGGCCTCCGACATGGTCGCGCTCGTGGAAGACGATGGAGCCGGCTTCGAGCCGGACGCCCTGCCCGAGCCGGACCAGAGCGGCCGCGGCCTGGGGCTGCTTGGCATGCGCGAGCGCGCCGAGCTCTTCGGGGGCACACTGACGGTCGAGTCACGCGCTGGCGGCGGGACGCGGATCCGGGCCCGCCTGCCGTATGCCTGAGGTGGGCCGGGATGCGCAGGAGGGCCGGAGCGAGAAGGCCGTGAACCGCATTCGGGTGCTCATCGCCGACGACCACACGCTCGTTCGGGAGGGGCTGCGGGCGCTGCTCGCGTCGCAGGGCGATTGCGAGGTCATCGGTGAGGCATCGACCGGGCGTGAGGCCGTGGAGTGCGCGCTCCGGCAGCGGCCCGACGTGGTCCTGATGGACATCGGGATGAAGGAGCTCGATGGGCTCACGGCGACTCGTCGCATCGCGGCCGCCAACCCTGCCATCCGCGTGCTCGTGATCACCGTCCACGACACTGAGGACTACTTCTTCCGCGTGCTCGAGGCCGGCGCCCACGGCTTCCTGGCCAAGGACGCGGCCGCCACCGAGCTGGTGGCTGCCGTGCGGGCGGTCCACCGCGGTGGCGTGTACCTCCATCCGCCGCTCGCGAAGCGGCTGGTCGAGGAGTACCTCGATCGCGTCAGCACGGGCGAGGAACGCGGCAGCTACGAGAAGCTGACTGCCCGCGAGCGGGAGGTCCTGTCGCTGATCGGCGAGGGCCGTTCCAACCAGGAGATTGCCGACGAGCTGGAGCTGAGCATCAACACGGTCCAGACGCACCGCGGCCACATCATGGACAAGTTGAACCTCCACAGCCGGGCGCAACTGATGCGGTACGCCGTTCGACTCGGGATGCTGGAGGGCCAGCCGTAGGGCGGCCTCTGATCTCGCGAAGCGGGAGTCCGGTCCGTAGACTCGGGCGCAAACCGCCGGAGGAAAGCGCCATGCCCAAGCTCGAGATCGGCCTCGTGCTGCCGATGGGTGAGTCGTTCGTCGACGGCTCGACCGCGCGCTGGACGACGATCCGCGACCTCGCGGTTCGAGCCGAGGCGCTCGGCTTCGACATCGTCTGGATCCCCGACGAGCTGTTATGGCGACCACCCGACGGCCCGACCCACGGCTGGTGGGAGTGCGTGGCGATGACCGGCGCCGTCGCCGCGGCGACATCGCGGATCAAGGTTGGGACGTGGGTCCTCTCGGCGCTCCACCGCAACCCCGGGCGCAGTGCCAAGGCCGTCGAGACGATCGACGAGATCAGCGGCGGCCGGTTCGTGCTCGGCCTCGGCTCGGGACATGCCGGCCGCCAGGCGCACGCGTTCGGGCTGCCCGAGGACCACGTATTCTCGCGCTTCGCGGAGGCGCTCCAGGTTATCGTCCCCCTCCTGCGCGCCGGCCGCGCCGACTTCGAGGGCTCGGTCCACGCCGCCCGCGACCTGGAGCACCGGCCGGTCGGGCCGCGGCCCGGTCGCATCCCCATCATGATGGGCGCCAAGGGTCCGAAGATGCTCCAGCTGGCGGTTGAGCACGCCGACGTCTGGAGCTGGTACGTCGAGGAACGGAGCGATCTCGACGAGTTCCGGCCGCGGCTGGAGGCCCTCCTGGCAGCGTGCGAGGCGGGCGGTCGCGACCCGGCGACGATCGGACGGTCGGCCGGGATCATCGTCGAGCCGACGTCGATCACCGGGGCAGCCGAGGTGATCGGGGCACCGATCCGCGGCGCGCCGGATCAGATCGCCGACGGGTTCCGGGAGTTCGAGGCGGCCGGGTTCACGCAGCTCGAGATCATCCTGTGGCCACCGACGACCGAGGCGCTCGACGCCATGGCGCCAGTTCTTGAGGAACTCCGAGGAGGCTGACCGGCGCGCCCGAGCCGGGAGCGGGTGCTACGAGAAGCGTTCGAGGGCGCGCACGAGGCTCGTCAGCCCGGTTCCAACGTCGGGCATTGTCCCGTCCTCGCCGGCGAGGGCCTCGGCGAGCAACGATCGCCGTCGCACCATGACCGCCTGGCGGACCTCCGCGCCGTGGTCGGTCAGCGCGACGATCAGCCCGCGGCCGTCCCGCGGGTCTCGTGACGTCGAGACGTACCCCCGAGCTTCGAGGCGGTCCACCAATCGGCTCGCCGACGGCATCGACATTCCGATCCTCGTCGCCAGCTCGCCCACGCGGACTCCCCCGCGATGGCCGACGACGACCAGGGCCCGCCACTGTTGGAACCTGAGGTCTGCGGGCGCGGCTTGGGAGATCGCGACCGTCGTCAGCCCGACGGCCGCGCCGATGAGCTGCTCGAGCGCATCGATGACGCCCGGCTCGAGCCGGTCTTCGCGGTTGTCACGCAGCAGCGTGCCGGCCACGCGCTGGTTGCCCATGCCGGGCCAGCGGCCGAGAGTCGGTTCGGGCGCTACCGGATCCTCAGGTGGCGCTCGACCCGCCGCCGTTCTGGGATCGCATGACGAGTCCGACCTTGCCGTCCTTCTCGCTGACGTCGATCGTCTTCTCCTCGAGCTTGTCGGCGACCTCGGGCGCGAGATAGACGGGGATGTCGGCTCCCTCGACTACCTGGTCGCCCGGCTTCGGCTCGGGCGCGAAGGTCAGCCCGACGCCCTTGCCGCTGGGCACGAATCGGGCCCCGGCGCCGGAGTCGATGCCGCGCTCGCCGCGCACCCGCACGAGATGCTTGGTCGCTTCCTGGGTGAGTTGAACCATGACGCCTTCTTTCTTCGGAGACCGAGTGTGATTAGTTGTCATATGGTAATCAATCTGAGCCCGACGTGCTCTGACTCGGCCGGCGTCGACTCGGGACGGAGCCTCAGGAGTGGGGGCCGAGACGCGCCTCGACGACCGCGGCGAGCGCGCGAACGGCCCGATCGACGGTCCGGAACGTCGGGATGCCGGCGGCGCTGAGCGCCGCGGCCAGCGGGTCGTAGCGCGGGCCGGCATCGACCACGGTGACCCAGGCCTTCGTCGTCGACCACCACTGCTCAACCAGCCGCCCGCCAATCGTGCCGGGAACCACGAGCGAGGCGCCGACATCGTCGAGCGGGATGGTTCGGAGCGTCGGGGTGAACGGCACGTTGCCGATGACCGCCACGTCGACGGTCGCGCAACGGAGGATCGCCGCCGCCGCTTCGCCGAACGCCGCGTCATCGGCCATCGGCGTCAGGTCGACCGGGTTGTGGATGTCGACGACGTCGGCCGCGTGGGCCGCACCGAGCGCCTCCGCCAGCCGGTCTGCCGTCGCGGCGTCGAACGACGCCAGCTCAAGGCGCCCGAGGTTGTCCGCGACCGCGACGCACTCGAAGCCCGAGTTCGACAGCGCCGCCAGGCGCCGGCCACCGATCGTGCGGCCGGCGAGCCGCGCGAAGGTTCCGACGAGGTCGTCGAAGTCGTCGAGTGTCTCGGCGACGACGACGCCGGCCTCTCGCGCCAGTGCCGCGCCGAGCGCCGCGTCGCCGGCGATCGCCGCGGTGTGGCTCGTGCTGGCGGTCGCCCCAGCGCGCGTCCGGCCGCCGCGGTACAGCACGACGACACCGCCCCGATCCGCGATCCGCCGCGCCGCAGCCAGGAAGCGCAGGCCGTCGAGCGGGGCGAAGCCCTCGAGGTACGCGCCGACGACGGCGATCTCCGGATCGTCGGCGAAGTAGTCGAGGTAGTCGCCGAGGGTCAGGTCCAGCTGGTTGCCGACGCTGACGACGTACTTCGGATCGAGGCCCTCGATGCGGCTCAGGCGCGAGATCGCGAAGGCGCCGCTCTGGGCAAGGAGCGCCAGCGGCGCCGACACGCCGCCCGGACCGGCAAGCCGCGACTCAGGGATGAACAGCGTGTCGTAGCGTCCCGGCCGGGACCGGACGCCGAGGCAGTTGCCGCCGTTGACGAGCGGCCCGCCGTCGGGTCGACCGCGCGCTTCGGCGAGGGCGTCGCGCATCCGCGCCGCAAGCGCCTCGCCGCCGGCCTTCTCCTCGAGGCCGCCGGGGATGAGGATCAGCGTCTCGGCGGCGTCGCGCTCCACGATCTCGGCGACGAGCTCGGCCGCAGGGCGCGCCGCGAGCGCCACGACGAACAGGTCGACCTTGCCCGGCAGGGCGTCAATCGCGGGGACGCAGCGACAGCCGTCGATCGCTTCGACGCCCGGCTTGATGACGGTCACGGCTTCGGCATCGAAGCCGTCACGCAGGACGTTTCGCAGGATCGTCCGGCCGGGGTTCTCGCCGCTTGAGACGCCGGCGATGGCGATCGTGCGCGGCTCGAGGAGGCGTGGCAGCTTCCAGACCGGGCGGGCCGGTGTGTGGGCCGCCGCATCGGACGGCGCGTCCCCGAGCGTGACCAGCACGTCGAGTGCGACCAGGCCGTCCGGCGTGACCGCCAGCGGGTTGACTTCCAGCTCTTGGACCTCGTGCGGCACGAAGCGAGCGGCGAACACGAGTAGTCGTGAGACGAGTTCCGCGAGCAACACCGGATCGGCGATCGGCGGCCGCGCGCGCTGCGACTGCGTGGCGAAGCGAACCGCGGTGGCACC
>DATHRO010000084.1:0-5958 GCA_035465135.1 Candidatus Deferrimicrobiaceae bacterium | reverse complement strand
GCTGGAAGCGCCAGCTGCGCCGGATGTTCGCGGCGGTCGGCGCCCCGATCGTCCGGCTGGCCCGAGTCCGGGTCGGACCGGTTGAGCTTGGCTCGCTTCGCTCGGGTACCGCCCGCCGGCTGTAGGCGCCGGAGGTGGCGGCTCTCGGGCGCGAGGCCGGAAGCGCGTCGGGGACGAAGGGGCGCCGCCGCGTCGCGCCTCGCCGGACTTCGCGACACCGTGAGACTTGACGGGACAAGACGTCATATCCAGCATCGTGGCATGACCGCCATCGCCGCCGATCCGACCATCCGGCGCCAGGTCATGACCGCCGCCAGGGAAGTCCTGGCCCAGGATCCCGGCGCGCCGATCGAGACGATCACGAGTCGGGCGGGCGTGTCCCGCGCGACGTTCTACCGGCACTTCCGGTCACGGGCCGCGCTGCTCTCCAGCGTGGCCCACGAGCCGCGGCCCGACGCGCGCACGCGGATTCTGGCAGCGGCCTCGGAGATGCTCCTGCGGACGAGCCTGACGGAGCTTTCGATGGACGAGCTGGCGCGGGCCGCGGACGTCTCGCGCGGAACGCTGTACCGGATCTTCCCGGGCAAGGCGGCGCTGCTCCAGGGTCTGATCGAGGCGTTCTCGCCGTTCGAGGCGCTGCGGTCGATCGTGGCCGAGCACCGCCACGACCCGCCCGAGGTCGTGCTGCCGCTCGTCGCCCGAGCGATCGCCGGGGCGGCGGGCGAGCGGCTGGGCATGTTCCGGGCGATGTTCCACGAGGTCAGTGGCGGTTCCTCGACCGCGCTGTCCGGCATGCGCCCCGTCTTCAGCTCGACGCTCAGCATCCTGGTCGAGTACATGGCCGGCCAGATGGCGCGCGGACGCATTCGTCGGATGCATCCGCTCCTCGCGCTGCAGTTCTGCATCGGGCCGCTGTTCTTCCATCTCATGACGCGACCGGCGGTCGACGGCCTGGCGCCGCTGCCGATGCCCATCGAGACCGCCGTCGACGAGCTCGTCGCGGCCAGCCTCGCGGGGCTGCGGCCGTGACCGCAGGCGGCCGATTCGAGGTGGCCCGTGCGGCCGCCGTCCAGGCCGCCGGGCTGCGCAAGGCGTTCGGATCGATCCATGCCGTCGACGGCGTCGACATGGCGCTCGCGGGCGGTCGGATCTACGGGCTCCTCGGCCCGAACGGCTCGGGTAAGACCACGCTGATCCGGCTGATGACCGGGCTGGCCAAGCCGTCGGGCGGCGAGGTCCACGTCCTCGGCACGAAGATGCCGTCGCGGGACGCCCTGTCGCGGATCGGCTACATGCCTCAGGCCGAGGCCCTCTACCCGGAGTTGTCGGTCGGCGAGAACCTGTCGTTCTTCGCTCGGCTGGAGGGCCGTTCGCAGCGCGCGGCGATGGACCGCGTGCTCGAGCTCGTCGAGCTCGGCGATCGCAAGGGCTCGCCGGCCCTCGAGCTGTCCGGCGGGATGCGCCGCCGCCTGTCGCTGGCGATCACGCTCGTCCACGAGCCGCCGGTGCTGTTCCTCGACGAACCGACGGTCGGCGTCGACCCCGCGCTGCGGGTCCAGTTCTGGACGCACTTCCGGCGCCTCGCGAGCGCGGGCACGACGATCCTCGTGGCGAGCCACGTCATGGACGAAGCCGACCGCTGTGACGAGCTGCTGTTCATGCGCGGCGGCAAGGTCATCGGCCAGGGCACCGGCGTGGAGCTCCGGGCCCGGGCCGGGACGGACAGCCTCGAGGACGCGTTCCTGCACCTCGCGGGCCTCGACCCCGAGGGCCGCCCGATCGACGCCGCCCGCCGCCCGGCCGACGCTCAAGGACCGCCGGCGTGAGCGCACGCCGGATCGCGGCGGTCGCTCGCCGGATCGCCCAGGGCTTCCGACGCGACGAGCGAACGCTCGGCCTCGTCTTCGTGGTGCCGATCGTGATCATCGCCCTGCTCGGCTGGGTCCTGAGCGAGCAGAAGGGCGATACCGCCCGGGTCGCGGTCGTGAACGAGGCCGGCCTGATCGGCGATCGGATCGTCGCCGCCCTCGAGGGCGCGGCTGCCGATGCGGACGAGCCACTGACGGTCGAGACAGCCGCAGACGCGGACGCCGCGCGAGCGGCGATCCGCGCCGCCGAGATCGACCTCGCGATCGTCATCCCCGAGGGTCTCGAGGCCGACATCGCGGCGGGCAACCGGCCGACGCTGACGGTGATCAGCGAGGGCACCGACCCGGGCGCCGAGGCCGGCCGCTTCGGGCGCCTCCAGTCGCTGATGGCCGACCTCGCGAGCCAGCTGACCATCCCCGGAGCCCCACCGCCGCTCGTGCCGAAGATCGAGGCCGAGACCGTCTACCTGTCGCCGGAGGCGGGCACGGTCGACGTGCTGGCGCCGGTCTTCCTCGGCTACTTCGGCTACTTCTTCGTGTTCCTGCTGACCGGCATCAGCTTCCTGCGCGAGCGCATCGGCGGGACGCTGGAGCGGCTGCTCGCGACGCCCGTGACGCGCGGCGAGATCGTGCTCGGCTACACGCTCGGGTTCGGGCTCTTCGCGACCCTCCAGGTGATCGTGCTGACGCTGTTCATCCTCAACGCCGTCGACGTGCCGGAGATCGGCCCGATCCCGGCGTTCACGATCGGCCTGGGTGTCGAATCGGTCGGCTCGCCGTTCCTGACGTTCGCGATCGCCCTCGTCCTGTCGCTCGGCGCGGTCAGCCTCGGGATCTTCCTGTCGACGTTCGCTCGGACGGAGCTCCAGGTCATCCAGTTCATCCCGATCGTAATCATCCCGCAGGGCGTCCTGGGCGGGATCTTCTGGCCGATCGACCAGCTGCCCGACATCCTCGCCGCGATCGCCCGGGTGCTGCCGATGACGTACGCCGTCGACGGGCTGCGAGAGGTCATGCTGAAGGGCGCCGACCTGGCCTCGAGCACGGTCCAGCTCGACCTTGCGGTGCTGTCGGGGATCGCCGTCGTCTTCGTGCTGCTGGCGGCGGCCACGATCAAGCGCGAGGTGGCGTAGCCAGGCGCGCCGCTATCCTCGTCGGCGATGGCTTCCCAGCTGGCAACCGGCCCGAGCGGCCGCGGGCTCGTCGTGGCCCTCGACGGACCTGCGTCGTCGGGCAAGAGCAGCGTCGGCGCGGAGGCGGCGGCGCGTCTCGGGTACCGCTTCTGCGACACCGGCCTGCTGTATCGCGCCGTGACCTGGCTGGCGCTCGACCGCGGCGTCGCGCTCGACGATGCCGCCGGGCTGGTGGCGATCGTCGACGACGTGCAGCTGCTCGACGACGGCGCCGGGCGGCTGGCCCGTGTTGCGGTCGGCGATGTCGACCGCACGGCCGAGGTCCGCGGGCCGGAGGTCGACGCGGCGGTGTCGACCGTCTCGCAGACGCCCGAGCTCCGTGTGGCCCTCCTCGCGCGGCAACGGCGGCTCGTCGAGGGTGGTCGGATCGTGATGGCCGGGCGTGACATCGGGACGGTCGTCCTGCCCGACGCTGACCTGAAGATCTTCCTCGACGCGTCGGCCGAGGAGCGAGCCCGCCGGCGCGTCCTCGAGCGCGGCCTCGATCCCGGTGGCGCCGAGGCGGCCGAGATTCTGGCGGAGCTGCGGCGGCGTGATCGGCTCGACTCGACGCGGCCCGTCGCCCCACTGAAGGCGGCACAAGGAGCCGTCGTGCTGCACACCGACGGCAACACCCTCGAGCAGACCGTCGAGCTCGTGGTGGGGGCGATCACGTCGGCCACGGGCGGGCTCGAGGCGGGGGGTCCAGCCGCGAGCGCCGCCGCTCCGCCCGACCAACGGCGGCTTCGCCTCCGGCAGCGGCGGCCGATCGAGCCGAGCCCGGTCGCGACGCGGATCACGCCCTATATCTGGCTCGGCGGCCTGGTCCTGCGAACGATCGCCCGGATCGTGGTTCGCCTTCGCATCGAGGGTGACCTGGCCGCGATCCCGCGCACGGGTCCGCTGATCGTGGCCGCGAATCACGCGTCGAGCGCCGACCCGGTCCTGATCGGCGCGTTCCTCAACCAGCTGCTGGGCCGTCCGCTGAACTGGCTCGGCAAGCGCGAGATCATCGAGACGCCGGTCGTGGGTCAGCTTTTCCGCTGGGCCGGGATCCACCCCGTGGATCGCGAAGCCGCGGACCTGGAGGCCTTCAGGGCCGCCATGCGCGTCCTCGAGGCCGGCCAGGTGCTTGCCGTCTTTCCCGAGGGCACGCGCAGCCGCGACGGCGCGCTGCAGCCGGTCCGCGAGGGCGTCGGGATGCTGGCGATGCGGAGCGGCGCCCCGGTCCTCCCGGTCGCGGTCATCGACAGCGATCTGATGTGGCCGCGGGGCCGCCTCCTGCCGCGGTTCCGGCGACGGGTCACCGTCCGCTATGGCGCGCCGTTCACGCTCGATGCAGCGACCCTCGAGACGAGCGCCGATGGCGATCTCGAGGCGAGTCCGAGACGGGGACGCCGCCGCGGCGCGACCGAGGCCGCCACGCGCCTCGTGATGACCCGCATCGCCGAGCTGCTCCCGCCGCGCCAGCGCGGCGTGTACGCCTCGGAAGTGGAAGACCGGCGCTAGCCCGCGAGACCGCGCGCCTGCTCCCAGCCGGGCCCGTGGGATACTGGACCCGTGAAGGAAGGAACGCGCCGCGCGTCGAAGGCGCAGGCACAGCACGGCACGGTCGCCGAGATCCGGATCGCCAAGCGGACCGGGTTCTGCTACGGCGTGCGCGAGGCGATTGACAAGGCCAAGGAGGCCCGCGCGACCGGGAAGAAGACGCACACCCTCGGCCAGGTCGTCCACAACGAGGGCGTGATCCGGGACCTCCAGGAGCTCGGCATCGCGACCGTCGATACGCTGGACGACGTGAACGAGGGCGCGGCGGTCGTCATCCGCGCTCATGGCGTCCGGCCCGACGTCATGGAGCGCGCCGCCGGCAAGGGGCTCGAGGTCATCGACGGCACCTGCACGTGGGTCATCCAGGAGCAGAAGGAGATCGTCAAGCTCGTCGAGGAGGGCTACACGATCGTGCTGCTCGGCACGCCCAAGCACCCCGAGGTCGTCGGCCTGCTCGGCTTCGCGCCGGACGCGATCGTCGTCGACGAGGAGGAGGACTGGGAGCAAATCCCGCGCAAGAAGAAGATGGCGCTGATCAGCCAATCGACCCAGCCGCCCTGGAAGTTCGAGAAGCTCGCCGCGTTTATGGTCGGGCGGAGCCACGAGCTCAAGATCGTGAACACCGTCTGCCCGGTCACGATCCGGCGCCAGGAGGACACCCTCGAGGCGGCCCGCGAGGTCGATCTGATGGTGGTTGTCGGGGGCCGCAGCTCGGCCAACACCAAGGAGCTCACCCGGCTGTGCGGCATCGCCGGGACGCCGGCGATCCAGAGCGAGGGCGCCCGCGAGCTGGAGGACGCCGCGGCCTTCGACGGCGCCCGGGTCGTCGGCGTGACGGGCGGCACCTCAACCCCGATCGAGGATCTCCACGCGGTCGCGAAGCGGATCCTCGAGCTGGCGGGCACGCCCGAGGCCCGGGCCAACGCCGGCAGCCTGGCCGACGCGGCTTTTGCGCAGGCGGCGACGCCCGCCGGTCGCACGACCTCGCTGCCGTCGGCCGGCGCCGCGTCCGTCGCCGCCGGGTAGGAGGCGACGATGGCCCCGCGGCGCTCGGCGCGGGCGAGGGGGAACAGGCGGGGCGGTGCGAGGGGCGCCGCCGCCGGCCCGATCGGGGGCATTCCGATCGTCGCCATCGTGGGCCGGCCGAACGTCGGCAAGAGCACGCTCTTCAACCGCGTCGTCGGCGAACGCGCCGCGATCGTCGAGGACCGCGCCCGCACGACACGCGACCGGCTGTACGGCGAGGCCGAGTGGAATGCCCGTCGCTTCCTCGTCGTCGACACCGGCGGCCTCGAGGCCGGGACCGACGACCCGATCGAGGCCCGCGTTCAGGACCAGGCCCGGGTCGCGATCGCCGAGGCCGACGTCAT
>DATHRO010000083.1:0-15737 GCA_035465135.1 Candidatus Deferrimicrobiaceae bacterium | reverse complement strand
GGCCACGCGCCGGGCTCGCCTGCGCGAACGGCGGGAGCCCCGCGCCACCACTGCAGTGCGGATTCCGTTCCGGGCAGCTGTCGCCGCCACCGCCGCCGCCACCACCACCACCGGAACCGTCGGTGTGGGCGTAAATATCCTCGAGCTGCTGGTAGTCGTGCTGGTTCGGATGCTGGTTCGTGCCGGGGCTTGACGTGTAGTCCATGCACGTCCCGAGGTTGGGGTTGTTGAAGTTCTCGTCCTGGTGGTCGAGGCCGAACGTGTGCCCGATCTCCTGGCACATCACGAGCTGTCGCCAGGCGCTCGTGCTGTACGTTGCGCTCCCGTACAGGAACGTGTCGTTGACCTTCACGACGCCCTGCACGATGTGGTCGCCCGAGACCCAGATCTGGGCCAGGCCCAGCCAGCCGCCCTGGCGGTAGCCGTACGTGTCGTTGCAGACCTCGACCCGGCCCGCGACCGCGCCGCAGTTCTTGAGCCCGGCGCCCGGGACCTCGGAGAGATCGAGAACGCTCGAAGAGTTCCAATCCGAGAGCGCGACATCGAAGTAGTTGGCGGTCGACCAGCCGCCGGTAAGGTTGCTGCCGAGGTCGAGGTGGAGCGGGTTCGAGGATCGCTCCCAGTGGTAGTTGCCCCAAGCGTGGTTTGCTGCGGCAGAGCCGACGCTGACCAGCGCCAACACCACCGCCGCGCTGAGCGCAGCGAGTCGTCGCATCAATGCCCCTTCGCTTCCCTGTCGAATGGCCTTGCCCGCAAGTCTACTGGCGGCGTCCAGAACGAGCGACCGGCGGTGAGTTCGGGCGCTAGCCGGCACCCTCCGGGATCCAGTGGCGGATGCCGTCGAGGATTCCGTCGGCGAATGGGTAGGGCGAGAGATAGGCGCTACCGTCGACCGCCAGTCGGAGCTCGGGTGAGGCATTGGCGACGACCGTGCCGCGAAAGCCCCCCTCGAACAGCCCGATGTCGTTCCCGGAATCCCCGAAGGTCAGGACGTCGACCGGGCTGGTCCCCAGGCTGCCGGCAACCGCCATGGCCGCGGGTCCCTTACCCGCGCCGTCGGGCAGGACGTCGAGAAACAGGTCGCCGCTGTAGACGAGGCGGGCACTGAGACCGCTGCGGCGCAGGCGGTCGGCAATCGACGACAGCTCGAGCTCATCGAGACCGGCAGCGAAGTAGCTCGCCTTGAGGCCGCTCTGGGCCCAGGCCGGCTGGATCTCGAGCCGCTCGTCCGCCTCGAGGGCTCGCCGCGCCTGCTCGGCGTCCCAGCCGGCGAACCGCTCGAACCAGCCCGGCCACGGCCGCCCGTCACGATCGTGGATCTCGGTTCCGACGAGCGAGATCAGGACGTCCGGTTCGGGGGCGGGCGTCTCGGCCACCAGCCGCGCGACGGACTCGCGTGTGCGCCCGGTCGCGTACACCAGGGTGAACTCGTCGCGCCGCGCGCGCAGCCAGTCGGCGAATCGGTCCAGTGCGGCGTCGTCGCCAACGAGCGTTCCGTCGAGGTCGGTTACCAGGATCCGGCGAGAACCCATTCGACCTCGCGGTGCATGCTCTCGCTGGCGGCCGTCACCGCCCGCTCCTCACGGTGCCCCGGGTCGGCGACGCCCGCGCCGGGCGGTCCGGCGATGTCCGGCAGCGGCGGGCCGGCGCTGCCGCCGGCGTCGCGGTCGGTCACTCCGACCAGCTGCGGCAGGTTGACGAGCCGCTGGGCGATGCCGTTCCAGGTGAACGACGAGCGCGCCCGCTGGGACCCGAAGCGCGACAGCTGGGCGGCGATCCGTGGGTACAGCAGCACCGTGGCGATGGCATGACCGAAGGCCTCGACGTCGAGGGGATTGGCGTACAGCGCCTCGATGCCCCAGGCAACCATCTCGAACAGCCCGCCCTCGGTCGTAATCACGGCCGGCGTGCCGCAGGCCATCGCCTCGACGGCGGTCATCCCGAACGGCTCATAGCGGCTGCTCAGGGCGAACACGTCGGCCATCCGGTAGGCGTCGGCAAGACCCTCCTCCGGGATGTAGTCCTTGAAGACGACCCGATCCTCGATCCGGAGCTTGGCCGCCAGCCGCCGCAGCTTCTCGATCTGGCGGGTCTCACCCGGCGTCGGCTCAGTCGAGCCCGCGGCGAGGAGCAGCCGTGCGGCGGGGACGCGCGACAGGACCGTCGGCATCGACTTCAACAGCAGGTCGTAGCCCTTGTTGTCGGCGATCCGGCCGAGGGCCAGGATGACCGGTCCCTCGAGGCCGGCCTCGCGCTTGATCGCCTGGCGGGTGGCCGAAGAAACGGGGAAGAAGCGGGTGTCGTCGAAGCCCGGTGGCACGACCGCGATCTTCTCGACCGGCACGTCGTAGTCGTCGACCAGGATCTCGCGCTGCTGTGGCGTCGTGGCCACGAGCGCGTCGGCCGACTCGTAGATCGCGCGCTCGTCTCGGATGCGGCGGGTGAAGTTGTACTCGCGCTCCAGCTCGTCCGGGTCGCCGGACATGTTGTCGCGCTTCCAGGTGCCGATGGAGTGGGGCGTGTGGACGTGGCCGATGCCGAAGCGACGAGAGAGTCCGTCGCCGGCGAGGCCGGCGTCCCAGTAGTGGCTGTCGATGAAGGCGTAGCCGAGGCCCTTCGATTCGATGAACCGGGCGGCGTTCTCGACCCACTCGGGGATGACGTCGCCCATCCATTCCTTGCGGATCAGCTCCGGCCCGCCGGCCGGGATTCGGACGATCCGGACACGATCGCTGACTGGCTCGATCGCCGGCTGGCCTTCGAACCGCCGGGTCATGATGTCCACTCGATAGCCCAGCCGGGCAAGGCTCTCGGACAGGCGCAGGACGTAGACGACCTGGCCGCCCGTGTCCGGCTTGCCGAGCTCGGGCTCGGCGGCCACGTAGCCGTGAATCGAGATCATCAGGATGCGCCGTTGCGGACGCGACATTGCGTTCCTCCCCGGACCCCGTCGACCGGCGCTCACGATGGCCGCGGTCGGGGTGACTGCCGGGGTCCTAACGCGCGAGGGGCTGCCGCCGCTCGACTGCATGATAGCCTAGTGGCAATCATTCTGCCGTCGGGCGACCGACGCGAGCGGCGATCCGGACCAATCACCGGTCGAGGAGCGGTTCCCTGCACGACGAACGACCCCGCTTCCACCTCACGCCGCCCCGCAACTGGATGAACGACCCGAACGGCCTGTTCTTCGTCGGCGGGCGGCTGCATGTGACCTACCAGCACAACCCCGACGCGCCCGAGTGGGGGCGGATGCACGTCGGCCACGCCGACACCGGCGACCTGGTGACGTGGCGCCACCTCCCGCTGGCGCTGTCGCCGGATCCGGAGGGGCCCGATTCCTTCGGCTGCTGGTCTGGCTGCGTCGTCGACGACCGTCCGGTGGCCGAGCTCCTGTACACGGGCGCCCGGCTCGAGGACGGGCTGCGGCGACAGTCGGTGTGCCGGGCGACGAGCGACGATCCGGAGCGGGTCGTGTGGGTGAAGGATCCGGCCAACCCGCTCATCGACAGCCTGCCCCCGGGGATCGATCCCGACCTGTTCAGGGACCCGTTCGTGTGGCGGGACGGTGACGCCTGGCAGATGCTCCTCGGCGCAGGGACGACCTACGGCTACGGCACGGTCCTGCGGTACGACTCGCCCGATCTGCGTCGCTGGACGTACCAGGGCGCCATTCTCGACGGCGCCGAGCTGGACCCGGGCACCGGGGCCGACGGGCCGATGTGGGAATGTCCGCAGCTGCTCCGGCTCGACGGGACCGACGTCCTCATCGTGTCAGTCGTCGATCGGGCGCCCGGGATTCGGCCGTCGCACGTCACGGCCCTCGTCGGCCGGCTCGAAGGAGGGCGGTTCCACGTCGAGCACGCTCAGCAGCTGGGCATGGGCCCCGACTTCTATGCGCCGGCGACCGTTCGAATGCCCGACGGGCGGTGGCTGCTGTTCGGCTGGATCCCCGAGGACCCACCCGAGCCCGAGACCGACCGGCGCTGGGCGGGTTCCCTGACGTTCCCCCGGATCGTGTCGCTGCTGCCCGGCCACCGGCTCTCGCTCGCGCTGGCAGCCGAGGTCGAGGCGCTCCGCGGCCAGGCCGTGGGGCTCGACACGGCGCCGCGCACGGTCGCGGAAGAGCCGATCCACCTCGACATCCCCGATGGGCCGTTCGAGCTCGTGGCCGAGGTCGAGCCCGAGGCCGCCGCCGAGTTCGTCCTCGCGCTGCGGGACGACGACCCGGTCCACCCGCTGGCCCGGATCACCTATCGGGCAGAGGATCGGCGCCTGACGATCGCGCGGCGCGGCATCGTCGGCGTCGCCGGCCGGAGCTCGATGTCGAGCGCGACGCTGCCGCCAGAGGAGGGGCCGACGGCGCACCTGCGGATGCTCGTCGACGGCTCGATCCTCGAGCTCGAGACGAACGGCCACATGATGGCGACCGTGCGACTGCCGCCCCAGGTCTCGGTCGGCCGGGGCGTCAGCCTCGCGTCGCACGGTGGCCCGACGGCGATCCGGTCGGTCGGCGGCTGGGTGCTGACGGCGAAGGCGTGAATATCTAGACACGTCACCCGATCTTCCCCAGAATGTGCCCTATGGACGCGGATGAGGTGAGAATCGGAGAGGCGGCCGAGATGCTCGGCGTGTCGGTCGAGACGCTGCGGCGCTGGGAGCGTGGCGGCCGCATCGAGGCTCGCCGGACGGCAGGCGGCCAGCGCGTCGTTCGACTCGAGGCCGTCCAGCGTCTGCTGGCGGAGCGTCGGCGCTCGGTCGCGGATCGACCGATCAGGGCCCAGTCGGCCCGGAACCGGTTTAGCGGCGTGGTCACCAGGATCGAGAAGGATCGCGTCGCGGCGGTCGTCGAGGTGCAGGCCGGGGCCCACCGCCTGGTGAGCCTGATGACCGCCGAGGCGGTCGACGATCTCGGCCTGCGGATCGGCGACGCAGCGGTGTGCGTCGTCAAGGCCACCAACGTCATCGTCGAAGTCCCCACGAGCTGAGCTCGGATGACCCGACGCCGGGCCGCCCCGGGCCGCCTCGGCTGGGCGGTCGCGCTCGCCGCCCTCGTGCTCGGCTGCGGTGGCCCGGTCGAGTCGGTGGAGCCGGTCGTGACCGAAGCGCCGCCGACGCCGCCGGTCACCCCGGCCGGCGACCGGGTCGAGCTGGTCGTCTTCGGCGCAGCCTCGCTGCGCGACGTCCTGGCCGCGGCCAAGGCCGTCTACGAGGCCGACCACCCCGAGGTCACGCTCAGCGTCGCCGCCGATTCGTCGGCCGCGCTCCGGACCCAGATCGAGCAGGGCGCGCTGGCCGACGTCTTCCTGTCGGCCGACATCACCAACGCTCAACAGCTCGCCGACGCCGGGTTGACACGAGGGCCGCCCGTGGAGTTCGCCTCGAACGCCCTTGCGCTCGTCGTGCCATCGGCGAACCCGGCGCGCATTGAGGGGCCGGCGGATCTCGCGCGCCCGGGGGTCAAGATCGTGGCCGCCGGCGAGGACGTCCCGATCACGGCCTACGCCTCGATCGTGGTGGCCAGCCTGGCCGCGCTTCCCGGCTACCCGAGTGGCTTCGCGGCGGCGTACCTGGCCAACGTGGTGTCGCACGAGGCCAACGTCCGCGCCGTGTTGACGAAGGTCGAGCTGGGCGAGGCGGATGCGGGATTTGTCTACGTCACCGACGCCGTGTCGTCGAGCGACGTCCGGGTCATCCCACTGCCGGCCGACAACAACGTCACGGCCGGTTATGCCGGCGTGGTGCCGCTCGACGCCGTGCATCCGGACGAGGCGAGCCGGTTCCTGGCCTGGATCGCCGGGCCCGACGGCCAAGCCGTGCTGGCGCGCTTCGGCTTCGGGCCGCGCACGTGAGTCGCAGGGGCGCCGGTTCGATGATCGGGCTCACTGCGGTGGGTGGGTTGCTGGCGGCCTTCCTCGGGCTGCCGGTGGTCGTGCTTCTGTCACGAGCGCTCCTGGACGGCTCGGCAGCCGGCGTCGAGGTTGCTCCGGCGGTCCTCGACGCCCTCGGCCTGAGCCTGGCGACGACGGCAGCGAGCCTCGTCATCACGGTCGTCCTCGGGACGCCGCTGGCGCTGCTCCTCGCGCGCCGAAGGTTCCGGGGCGCCGGGCTCCTCGAGGCGATCGTCGACCTGCCGATCGTGTTACCGCCGTCGGTCGCCGGCCTGGCCCTGCTGTACGTCTTCGGCCGACGCGGACTGCTCGGCGAGCCGCTGGCGCTGCTCGGAATCTCGATCCCGTTCACGACCGTCGCCGTCGTGATCGCACAGGTCTTCGTGGCGGCGCCGTTCTTCGTCCGCTCGGCACGAGCGGGGATCGCGGCGGTCGAGCGCGACCTCGAAGACGCGGCTCGGGCAGACGGCGCCTCGGAGGCTCAGGTCGTGCGGCGAGTCACGCTGCCGCTGGCGGGAGCGGCGCTCGCGGCGGGCCTCGTGATGGCCTGGGCGCGGTCGCTCGGCGAGTTCGGCGCGACGATCATGTTCGCGGGCAACCTCACCGGTCGGACGCAGACTCTGCCGCTTGTCGTATACGGCGAGTTCCAGGCCGGTCACCTCGAGGCCTCGACCGCCGCCGCAGCGATCCTTGTCCTCGCCGCGCTCGGCGTCCTCGTGGCGGTCCGCGTCCTGCACTGGGGCCGCGCGCTCGACTTGAGGCGCCTGGCCTGACCCCGCGCCGTCGGGGCGGGTGGCTCTCGGCGCGATTCAGCCCGGCGGGGGACAATGATGGTCGTCGAAGTGCCGTGCTCCATCGCCCGAACGGGGGATTGGGGGCTCGGTCGGAGGTGACGTATGACACGCCCCCTGTCAATTCTCGTCGCGCTGTTCGCGGTCGTTGCCGTGATCATGCTGATCGGGTTCGCCACGCGGGCGCCGGGCTTTGCCGCGCTGCGGGACGGACTCGGTCGCCAGGCGCGCTCCGCCACGGACGTCCTCGACGAGGGCGCCGAGAAAGCCGCGGACGAGGTGGGCTGAGCTCGGGGACGACAGTCGGCTCAGAAGGGCAGGGGCCCGGCCGGGTCGAGGATTAGGTCGAAGGACGGCGAGTCGAGCGGGTGCGCTCCGAGCGCGATCGGGAGCAGGATGAGAACGATCGCGACGGCGGCCAGCACGAGCGCCCGCTGGAGCCCGGGATCGGACCACCGGGCTCGAGAGGTCTGATCAGTCATCTCGCGCTTCCACGCGGGCCGCCCAGTCACGGCGGCGGTCCTCGCGGCCTCTGAACGGCCCAGCACCGGGAGCGCCGCGTGGCGCAACTCCGCCGCCCCAGCCCCTCTCCACTCAAGCCTGCCCCGGGTGGCCCACCACGTCCAGTGCCAATTGCCTGGGTCGAGGCGGGGCTTCTGGCGTGAGCCTAACGTGAGGCAACGCGCGGCGGACGAAGCCTCGATGTCGTAGGGTGCCCGCATGCGCGAGCAGGGTCGGCCGATGCGAGTTCCGCGTCGTGGCGTTGGCGAAGACGGCGTCGATCGCCCCCAACCAAATCGGCTGTCCGACGAGGCGACGCCGAACGTCCTGCACGTGACCGGCGACCGGCCGGTCCGCAACGCGGGACCCTCGTGGGTGCGCCGCGGGTCAAGGCCCCAGGCTCGTCGGCCGTTGGGTCGCACGGCCGCCGCAGCGACGGCCAGGGGCGGCGCGCGCGAGGGTCAGCGCAACAGCCCGAACCTGTTCACGATCCTCGTTGCCGGCTTCGTCCTGATCCAGATCCTGCGCGCCTGCCTCCAGGCGGCCGGCTGAAGGCGCCCGTAGACCGAGGAGTGCTCAGAACCAGGTCGTGCACCACGGGTCGTCGGCCGTCCGAAGCAGCGCATCGAGGGTCGCCAACGCTCCGGAGGTGTGCTCGTCGACCGGCCGAGCTCGGGTCGCATCGATGAGCCGCGTGCCGCCCAGGACGGCCGCCCCGAGCGAGGCCACCCCGAGCGTCAGGTCCGCCGAAGCCTTCGTCGGCTTGCAGGTCGCCCCGGCCGGTCCGGCCTCGAGCCCGAAGCGGCCGGCCGCCGGACCCCGCCTGCCGGCCACGTCATCGACGACCTCGATGACGAGGCTCGCGGCCCGGTCGTAGGCGCGATTCGCGAGGACGCGCGGGGTGTCGAGGAGGCGGACCCACAGCAGCTCGCCGAGGTGGCTCTGACGCGCGGCGCGCGCGTCGGCGAGGTGCCAGATCCATGGCTCGCGGGCGCGACGGTTGTCGGCCCGGATCGTCGCGGTCAGGTCCATACGGACAAGGTGGCTCCACAGGGCAAGCTCGGCCGGCAGGTCCGCCGCCAGCAGCTCGTCGAGGATGAGGCGGTTGTCCGGGATGCCTTCCTCCCACTCCTCCTCGCCGTGATAGCGGGCGTAGCCGTCGGGCGTGCCGTCGCTGGAGCGGTGGATGGCGACAGATCCGAACCAGCGGGGCCGGTCGGGCCAGGTTACGAGCCCGAGCTCGACGTCCCAGCGTGGATCGTCGCGGCGGATCTCGCCGGGCTGGCTCCTGCGGTAACGCTCGTAGATCGCGGGCAGCAGACCGCGCGCGGTCTCGAGGTCGACGATCTCGACGCTGCCCGTCGGCTCGGTCAGGAAGCGCGCGGCCCGCGTCCGGATCGTCCAGCGCGCGATCCAGGTCGCGGGCCCATAGCCGAAGCGGCCGTAGATCGGCCACTCGGACGCGATCAGGACACTCGCCGCATCGCCGCGCTCCACTGCCCGCGCGATGTCGTCGTCGTTCATCGCGCTCAGGATCCCGCGTCGGCGGTGCGTTGGCCGGACACTGACTCCGGTCACGGCGTTGACCGGCACGGCTGAACCACCGGGCAGCGTCAGCTCGCTGGCGAAGGTCCGGAACGTACCGGCGATCGTCGGGCCGTCGAAGGCGCCGATGGCCCGGTCGAGGTCGAGGATCGGGCGGCGAGCTTCGGCCATCGCCCGGGGCTCTGCGTTGTGCCAGATGTAGAAGGCCGCGGTGAAGGCCTCGAACCAGGCCGTCAGCTCGTCCTCGCGGATCGCGCGGATGTCCAAGGTCGCTCCAATTGGGGGCACGGCGCGGACGATACGCGTCGCGCCGCGGCGCGGCAATCCGCGGTCCGGTCAGCGACGCGAGGCGGCCTCGCCGGCGCAGGGATCGTTCCAGCGCTCGATGACCGGCGTCTCACGCTCCCAGCCGAGGATCGAGATCGTCGCCGTCGACAGGGCGAACCGGCGACCCTCGGCAGCAGGCAGTCCCAGCCACCGCGCGGCCAAGACCCGCAGGACGTGGCCGTGGGCGAAGCACAGCGTGTCGCCCGGCTCGGTCCGGGCTCGCTCGATGACCCGGTCGACCCGGGCCTCGACGTCGGCAGCGGTCTCGCCACCGCGCGGGCCATCGGTCCAGATCGTCCAGCCCGGGCGATCGGCCCGGATCTCGGGAGTCGTGCGGCCCTCGTCGGCGCCGTAGTCCCACTCGAGCAGGTCGTCGGTCGTTCGAACGCGGTCGTCGAAGCCGGCGATGCGGGCGGTCTCGAGCGCTCGCGACAGGGGACTCGACCAGACCGCTGCGTAGGCGCGGCCCACGAGCGCGCGCGCGGTTGCGCGGGCCTGGGTGCGGCCGATCTCGGTCAGCGGGACGTCGGTCAGGCCGGTATGCCGGCCGAGGCGAGCCCACTCGGTCTCGCCGTGCCGCACGAGCCACAGGCGCGGGCCGCCGCTCGCCGTAAGATCTGGGTCCACCCCTGCACTCTAGCCGCCGACGGACCGATCCGAGGCGAGCTGGGCTGCCCGGGGCTCAGGTCGAGGCGGGATGCTGGTGCGACCGGCGGTCGCCGGCGAGGCGCAGGACGAGCGTCACCGGTACGCCCACGACGCCCCCGCCGATCAGCGTCGCATCGAGCGACAGGCCGTCGATGACCGGCCGCCCGATCTGGCCGCCGAAGACCATCTCGCTCGCGACGAGCCCGCCGACGACGAATCCCAGCCCGGCGGCCAGCCAGTCCCAGGCCGTGCCGGGCGTGCCGACAAGCTGGGCGAGGAGGCCGAAACCAAGCGCTAGCAGCAGCAGCAGGCCGAGGCCCACGATCCCGAGGTCGAAATTCACGTTCACGCTCTCCGATCGGGACGCCGATCCCAGCATCGTCGTCGGCAGGTCCCGAGACCAGTGCCGGTCGGCCCGCCCGGAGGCCGCGTCCGGCAGGGACTCCGTCCTGCGGCATCGGCCCGCGGTATCGGGGTCGGGGTGGCCCTATTCGACGTACTGCAGCGGCTGGACCGGGGGCGCGAAGTCGGCCGGCAGCCTCACGCCGGTGCGATGGTTGGGGCAGTAGCCGTGGGGATTCTTGTCGAGGTACTGCTGGTGGTAGTCCTCGGCGAAGTGGAACGGGGGCGCGGGCGGGCCGACGATCTCGCTCGTGATCGTGCCGTAGCCTGCCTTGGACAGCCGCTCCTGGAAGGCGTCCCGCGATGCCTCCGCCGCGGCCCGCTGACGCTCGTTGCGCGCGAAGATCGCGGAGCGGTACTGCGTTCCGACGTCGTTGCCCTGGCGCATGCCCTGGGTCGGATCGTGGTTCTCCCAGAAGATCCGCAACAGCTCGTCGTACGAGGTCTGCTTGGGGTCGAACACGACGCGGACCGACTCGGCCTGGCCGGTCTGGCCCGAGCAGACCTCTTCGTAGGTCGGGTTCGGCGTGAAGCCGCCCTGGTAGCCGACCGCCGTCGTCCACACGCCGGGCTGCTGCCAGAAGGTCTTCTCCTCGCCCCAGAAGCACCCGAGCGCGAACTCGGCGACCTCCAGGCCGGCGGGGTAGGGGGGCACGATCGGGTTGCCGAGGACGGTGTGTGGGCGCGGCTGCGCGAGGACCGGCTCCTCGCGACCCGGCAGGGCGTCGGCGGCATCGGGCATCGTGGCGGGCTTCGAGAACAGGAACATCGAGGCGGGCGCTCCTTGGCGTCGAACAGCAGGCTAGGGGCGTGAATCTACGCCCAGATTACGACGCCCCGATGACGGCGCGGACCGGCCGGGCCCGGTCCCGCCGAGGTCAGGCCGACGGGCCGCCTGGGCGACGCATCGCGCCCATCAGGAGCAGCGCGCCGACAACGATCAGCAGCGCCGGCCACAGCAGAGCGTTGTCCAGCCAGCTGATGTAGCGCTCCGCAAGGAACCACGCCCCGAGGAGCACGAGCACGACCCCGATGATCAGCGGCGCCGAGCCGCTGTCTCGCCGCGGGGGTGTCGCCCAGCCGGTGCCGCCGGGCCCGCCGCCCGCCGGTGGCGGACCGGTTCCGGAAGGCGGCATCGCTCCGAGCGGCTCCTCCGGGATGACGATCGCGGCGACGATGTAGAGCAGCAGCCCGACACCGCCGGCGATGATCAGCAGCGCCCACACGAGCCGGACGACCGCCGGATCGACTTCGAGCCAGCGGGCCATCCCGCCGGCGACGCCGAAGATCATCCGGTCCGTGCGGGACCGGTAGAGACGCTCACGCACCGCAGGTTCCTCCGAGCTGCAGACCGAGGCTGCCGGCATTCGCGCTGACGTTGAGGGACGCGTGGGGCCCGGCGGCGCTGAAGCCGGGCGTCTGCCAGGTGTCGTCGTCGACCTTCACGAGCCCGGCCTGGTCGAGATCGTTTGAGCCCAGGGCACCCGACCACTGGACGACGACCGCCGTGCCCGCGGGCAGGCAGACATCGATGCTCCCGGCGTTGAGGGACAGGTTGACCTTCACGTCGTCGGGCAGCTTCACGAGCGCACTGCCGGCGTTGACGGTGCCGTTGACCGAGGCGACCCCCGCACTCGCCTCGAGCGCGACGTCGAGTGAGCCGGCGTTGACGGTGAAGTTCATCGATGACAGGGCGGTCCCGGCAAGGTCCACGGTTCCGTCGCCGGCGTTGAGCGTGACCCCGAACGAGCTCGTCGAGTCGCGCGGCACGGTCACGTTCCAGACGCTCGACCCGGCAAGAGGGTTGAAGAAGCCGTTACGTTCGTGCGAGCGAATCGTGACCTGGGCGGCGCTCGTCGAGACGTCCGGGCCACGGCCGTCACGATCGGTCCCCGAGACGCTCCAGGCGGCGCCATCGGCAGCCGCGACCGCGAGGTCGCCGCACGAGAACTCGACGTTGACCCGACCCCCGCTGCCGAGGCTCCCGTTCTGGGTGGAGAAGGCCGTCCCGCCGGCGTCATCACCGCAGTTGGCGAAGCCCGGGAAGCCGGAGAACCCCGAGGGGCCCGTCGTGAGCAGGCCGCCGCCCATCAGTCCCAGCGTGACCGCGAAGACCGCTCCGCCGAGCCAGCTCAGCGGCGTCCGGTTGAGGATCATGCCGAGCCCCGCGGCGATGAGGACCAGCGGCCACAGCGTCGGCCACCGCCCGACGAGGTCGTCACTCAGGACGCCTGCGCGCACCAGGAGGGGGACGCCTCCGAGGATGATGAAGAAGAGGCCCCAGCCGAGGAGCCTGCGATCGAGGTTCATCCGTGGCCCTCCAGTCGCGATCGAAGACGCTCATCATCCACGATACGAGGTTGGCCGCGCTCGCTTCCCGTGCCATGCGTCACCTGCGGAGGCAACCGTTGGCCCTCGGCGAGCAGCATGCCAATGCTAGGCTCCGACCGTCGGGAGGCGGGATGCGAATCCGGGACAGCGTGACCGCCGCGGAGCCGGCCGCGACAGCAGCGGCGAACCTCGCGCCGGCGGACCCGCGCCGGGCGCTCCGGCGGCGGCCCGATCTCGAACGCTATCTGGTTCGCGCCGACCTTCCCGCGTGGCAACGGGCCCTGCGGTATCGCGCTGCGCAGCTCGTCGTCTGGATCTATGGTCACCTGCTGTTCCGCCTCAGCCTCGAAGGCGCCGAGCACGTCGTCGACGGGCCGGCGCTGTACTGCTTCAACCACCTCGGCTGGCTCGACCCGCTGGCGATGCTGGCGGCCTTCCCGGCGCGGGTCCGGCTGTATTTCTACGGTCCGCAGGAGCAGGACCTCCGGCACGGGGCGAAGAACCGGCTGATGTGGTGGACCGGGATCGCGGTGCCGTTCAGCCCGAGCAAGGACGACCTCATCACCTCGGTCCGCCGGGCCCAGTCGGTGTTCGAATCGGGCGGCGCCCTGGCGATCGCCGGCGAGGGTCGGATCCACGTCCACGAGGGCGACCTGCTGCCGTTCCAGGAAGGGGCGGCCTATCTCGCGCTGCGTGCTCGCGTCCCGATCGTGCCGGTCGCGATCACGGGGACGTCGTGGATCCGCTTCCGCGGCGAGATCCGGATCCGCCTCGGCGAGCCGATCGAGACGGGCCCGCGACCGACCCGCGAGGTCGTCACGGCCTATACCGCCCGGCTCTGGCACGTGATCAAGGCGATGGTCACGGACGATCACGACCGGCCGCCGCCCGGCCGCGTCGAGCGCTGGTTCAGCGATGCCTTCAACGACTGGGGTCCCGGCGGTCGCGAGGCCGCGGCGCTGGTCCGCGGACCTCGACCCGAGGACGTACCGCTCCCGCCGCTGCCGTCCGACACGGCCGAGGCCGTCCGGCGATAGGACGCTCTGGCATACTCCGGCCGATGGGTGCCACGGGGCTGTCGGCCGATCCGAAGGAGTACCGCGCCCGCCTTGCCGAGCAGCCGGATGAGCAGATCGACCGCTGGGTGGCGGAGCTGCTGCGCGACGTCGTGAAGCGGCGAGGGATCGTGAAGGTCATCCGCGACTTCCGCGCGGCCGCGAATCTGAGTGAGGGCGAATTCGAACGGGCGTTCGCTTCCGGCGGCGGCGCGCCGGCGACGATTGGCCGTGACGGGCAGGGCAACCTGATCGTGCCGACGATCAGCCTGTGGGCCCTGCCGAACGGCGTCCGGGCCGGTCTCGCGGACGGACGCAGCCGGCTGGTTGACTACCTCGTCGCGAACTTCGAGGAGGTCGTGTACGTCTGAAGCAGGCCGGCCAGGCCGGTGGCTGCGGGCGGCGGCGGTCGTCAGGCTCACCCATCCGTTTCCGTCGCTCCTGAATGCCCTCGCCACGACAGCCATCGCGACGATCGCCGGCGGTGCCCCCGACGTCGCCCTCCGGCTCGGTGGCTCGATGCTCGCGCTGCAGGCCTCGATCGGGGCCCTCAACGACGCCGTCGACGCGCCCGTCGACTCGGGTCGCAAGCCGGGCAAGCCGATCCCGCGGGGGCTCGCGACCTCGCAGGGGGCCGTCGCACTCGCGGGTCTCGGTCTCGCGACTGGGCTGATCCTGTCGGCTCCGTCAGGGGTGCCAACGCTGCTGGTCGCGCTCGGAGGCGTGGCCTGCGGCTACGCCTATGACCTCCGGCTCGGGCGGACGGCGCTGTCGTGGCTGCCGCTCGTCATCGCCCTCCCGCTCCTGCCCATCCACGCCTGGCTGGGCGCGACGGGCACCATTCCGCCGGGCCTCGCGACGCTCACGCCGGCGGCCGTGCTCGCGGGGGCTGCGCTGGCGATCGGGAACGGCCTCGTCGACGTCGAGCGCGACGCGGCCGGGAGCCGGCCCACGATCGTCGTGCGGCTCGGCGCGGGGCGGGCATGGCGGGTACTCGTCGGACTCACGGTGGGCATCGCGGGGATCGCCATCGTGGCCGCGCCCAGGACCGCGGGCGGCGGCCTGGGTCTCGCGGAGCTCGGCATCGGGGCCGGCCTCGTGTCCCTCGGGCTCGGCGTGGCCGTGCTTCGACACCACAGCGCCACCGTTCGCGAGCGCGGCTGGGAGCTCGCCGCCGTCGGGGTGGCGGGCATCGGGATCGGCTGGCTCGCTGGCGCCGCGGGCGGAGCCGGCTGAACTCCCGCGGCGCGTGGCCCGGCCGCACCACCGATCCGGGCCTCCCGGACGCGTACCATCGGCTCCCTAACGCTGGCGCGATCCGCTCGTTTATCCTGTTGGCAACCACATCGACCAGCCGAGGTATCTGCGCCGTGCTCGCTCGCATCCGCCGCCTTCAGTCCGTCCACCTGCGGGCCCTGGCCGTCGCCCTGCTCGCGACGGCCTTCTCGGCCGGGCTCGCGTTCGCCGATGGACCGGGTCCCGCCGCCGAGGCGGGGCTCGAGAACGCCGCGGTCCACGCCGGCAAGACGCTCCCTGTCCGGGCCGGCGAGCAGGACGAGACGAACGAGCAGGACGAGACGAACGAGCAGGACGAGGAGTCAGAGGAGGCCGGCGACAACTGCGCGACCGACCCGACCGGGCTGGGCGAGGAGGAGCTCGCCGAGCTCCGCCACGGCTCGATCGTCTGCTGGGCGGCTCACCAGGAGACCTGGCCGGAGGAGTTCGACAACCATGGCCAGTGGGTCGCCAGCTGGGCCAAGCTGAAGTCGCAGGCCGGGCACGACACGTCGGGGTCGCTGGTGCCTGGCAACGGTAAGGCCAAGGGCCTCGCGAACCGGCCCTGAAACCCAGCAGGAATCAGATCGACGCACGAAGGCGGCGCCGAGGCGCCGCCTTCTTCGTGCTTCCGAGCCGAAGGGCCGCTAGGGGCCCTCGCTCCGCACCAGCGCGATCGCGTTCTCCAGCCGCAGCTTCGCGATCGTCAGGTACTTGGCAAGGTTGGCGCGATCGACCTGGCCGATCTCGCGCACGACATCGGGCGTCCGCAGCACGTCCAGTAGCTCCTCGACCGCCTCGGACAGCTGCGCCTTCGCCGAAACGAGCGAGTCGTCACGCAGGGTGGGGGAGCGGCCGGGGCGCCGGCCGGTCCACGCCGCCTCGGCCTCGTCGGCAGCTCCGTCGTCGGGCGCCTCGGTCGCCGTGGCTCCGTCGTCCTCGGCCGGGGCGGCAGCGACACGAGCTCGCCGGCC
>DATHRO010000082.1:0-10896 GCA_035465135.1 Candidatus Deferrimicrobiaceae bacterium | reverse complement strand
GGCGAGCCGTCGGTGCGCCTCGCGGTCGCAGAGGCGGCAGGGGACGGGATCGCCACCGGCCGCCACGCGGCCGCCCTCGCCGCCGGCGCGCCGGGCATCCTCCACGGCGCCCGTTCGATGCTCCTCCAGGATCGCGACGGCCAGATCGTCGAGGCGGTCTCGGCGTCGGCCGGGCTCGACTACCCCGGCGTCGGCCCGCAGATCGCGGCCCTCGCCACGGCCGGCAGGCTCGAGCTCGCCGCCGCGACCGACGACGAGGCGTTCGCCGCGATGGCCCTGACGGCCGAGACCGAGGGCATCCTGCCGGCGCTCGAGACGGCGCACGCGATTGCCGTCCTGCCGCGCCTGCTGGCCGGAATCGAGGGGTCCGGCGATCCGTATCCCCCGGAGAGCCTCGTCCTGCTCGGCTTCTCCGGGCGCGGCGACAAGGACATGGCAGCGTTCGGGCGCTGGCGTGATCGGCGGGCAGCTCGACAATGACCGCCGTCTTCGATCCGGGTGTCCGCCCCGTGGCGACCGCCGGCGGTCGCCGGATCGCCGACGCCTTCGCGCGCGCCCGCTCGGATGCTCGCGCGGCCCTCATCCCGTACGTCGTCGCGGGTTACCCGGATACCGACGGCAGCTTCGAGGCCGCGCTCGCCTGTATCGACGCCGGTGCGGACCTGCTCGAAGTCGGCCTGCCGTACTCGGACCCGCTCGCCGACGGCGCGACCCTCCAGCGCGCCTCCGCCGCGGCGCTCACGGCCGGCGCGACCTTCAACGGCGCACTCCAGCTCGTCCGTCGCATCGCTGCCGCCCGCCCGGGCATCCCGCTCGTGCCGATGGGCTACGCGAACCAGCTCATCGGTGGCGGGACCGGCGAGGACGGCGCGCGACGGCTCGCGGACGCGGGGGCCAGCGCCGTCATCGTCGCCGACCTCACGCCCGATGAGGGCGAGCCGTTCGCGGCCCATGCCCGTGACCGCGGGCTCGAGGTCGTCTACCTCGTCGCCCCGACCACCCCGCCGGAGCGCCGTCGCTGGATCGCCGAGCGCGCTGGCGGCTTCGTGTACTGCGTCTCACTCATCGGTGTGACGGGTGCGCGTCGCTCGCTGTCACGGCATGTCGGGCGCCTCATCCGAGAGGTAAAGGCCGTCTCAGCGGTCCCGGTCGCCGTCGGATTCGGCGTCAGCCGCCCGGCCCACGTCCGTCGGCTCGCCGCCGCCGGTGCCGACGGCGTCATCGTCGCCTCGGCGCTCGTCGACGCGCTGGGGCGGGACGGACGAGACCTTGCCAGGCTCTCCCGACTGGTGATGAGCCTCCGCGACGCTACCCTCGCCGGGTGACCGACCGCCTGGCCGTCGTCTTGGAGGTCGCTCCGAAGAAGAGTTTGGCCTCGGCGCTCGACTGGCCGGGCTGGTCGCGCTCCGGCAAGACGCCCGAGGGCGCGATCGAGTCCCTCCTGGCCTACGCGCCGCGCTTCCAGCCTGTCGCTCGCGAGGCCGGGCTGTCGTTCCCGTCGTCGTTCGAGGTCGATCTCGTCGAGCAGCTCGACGGCGGCAGCGGCACCGACTTCGGGGTCCCGAGCCGGATCCACGAGCCCGATCGGCAGCCGGTCGACGCCGTCGATGCCGATCGGCTGGCCCGGATCGTCGCCGCCGCCTGGGCGACCTTTGATCGCGTCGCCGCCGGCGCTCCGGCCGAGCTCCGCAAGGGGCCCCGCGGCGGTGGCCGCGACCGCGACAGGATGGTCGGCCACGTCATCGATTCGGACTGGTACTACGCGCGTGAGATCGGCATCAGGGTCAAGCAGCCGAGGGCCAAGGATCGCGAGACGGTCGAGGCCATTCGGGCCCGGGTGCTCGACGTCCTCCGCCAGCCATCTGACGGCTCGCCGCTGGCCGATCGCAAGTGGACCGCCCGCTATGCGTATCGCCGCATCGCCTGGCACGCCCTCGACCACGCCTGGGAGATCGAGGATCGCTCCGGGGAGGCCTGATCACCGTCTCGGCAGACGCGGAGAAGCCATCCGGCACCGGAGCGCGCGACGACGACGGTAGCGCCGGGGCCGGTCAGCAACCGGCACCGCCAGCGACAGGGACGGGGGTCATCAGCTGAAGAGCTGCGCCACGTCCGCCGCCGCCTGCTCCCGGGGCTCCGCGATGAGCCCGACTCGAGCCGCAGCGAGGCCAAGCAGCTCGGACGCCGTCGCCCCGGCGTCGAGCAGCTCACCCACGGCTGTCGCGCCGTCGGCCTTTGAGAGCTTCGAGCCGTCCGGTTGCCGGACGAGCGCGTGGTGGGCGAAGGCCGGCGGAATGGGCCGTCCGAGGAGACGGCCCAGCCGGATCTGCGAAGGCGTCGCGTCGAGGAGGTCCTCGCCGCGGATCACGAGGTCGATCCCGTGGCGCAGGTCGTCCACGACGACGCACAGCGCGTAGGTCCAGTTACCGTTGCGATCGAGGACGAGCAGGTCGCCGTTGGGGGCGACCGGCCCGGACCGACGGCCCAGCAGGAGGTCGTCCCAGCCCTCGTCGCCCTCACCCAGCCCGACACGAAGGCCAAAGTCGGCCCGCCGAGCCAGGCCACGCAAGCGGCACGCTCCAGGGCAGCCCGCGCCGGACCAGGATGCCCCGTGCGCCTCGCGCCACGCGGCGAACGTCGCGCGCGAGCAGTCGCAGGGGTAGACGTCGGTGACGCCCCCGAGCCGCGCCAGCGCGGCCTCGAAGGCCGGTCCGTTGTCGCTCTGGCGGTATGAAGACGGGCCGGCCCGAAGCTCATCGGTCGACGGCTCGTCCGCCGCCAGACCCAGCCGATCGAGGTCGTCGAGCAGGGAAGTCTCGAGCTCCGGCCGGCAGCGCTGGCGGTCGTGGTCCTCGATCCGCAGGACCACGCGGCCACCGAATCGGCGCGCCAGGCCCCAGACGTAGATCGCATTGGCGAGGTGGCCGAGGTGGAGCCGGCCGGTCGGGGCGGGCGCGAAACGGGTCGTCGACGCGGGGCCGGGCCGGGAGTGGCTCGTCACGCCCCCGGCGGCTCGGCCGGGCCGCCATCCCCGGTCAGCAGCTTCTCCCGCTCTCGGGCTTCGAGCAGCCGTGACACGGCGATCAGGCGACGGTAGACCGCCAGCAAGTCGGCCTGCGGCATCGGGCCCTCGTTCGCGATCGAGACCCGCAGCAGGACCTCCCGCTCCCGCTCCCGGTCCCGGATGGAGCGTCGCCCGAGGGCGACCTTCTCGCGCCCGACGTCGATCGTCAGCTCGGCCCGCTCGTTGAGCAGCTCGACGATGCGCCGATCGAGGGCGTCGATCAGGTCGCGCAGCCGGACGAGCTCGCCGCTCTCGCGCGGCGGCCGCCGGCCGCTCACCGTCCGCTCCCGTGGTGACCCCAGGTGTGGCTGCCGAAGCGCCGCTGGATGCTCTCGAGGGCCTCGATATAGCCGGCCGGCCCCTTGCCGACGATCGATTCGAGGGCGATGTCGGCGAGGTAGTTGACCTTCCGGAACGGCTCGCGCTGCGACGGGTCCGTGAGGTGAACCTCGATGAACGGCCGGTCGATACCGGCCAGCGCGTCGCGGAGCGAGATCGAGGTGTGGGTCAGCGCGCCGGCGTTGACGATCGCGGCATCGAAATCGCGCTCGTGCAGCCGATCGATCAGGGCGCCTTCGAAGTTCGACTGGAAGAACACGACCTCGAGCTCGAGTTCGATCGCCCGTCGCCCGATCTCGGCGTGCAGCTGCTCGAGCGTCTTCGAGCCATACAGCTCCGGCTCGCGCGTGCCGAGCAGGTTGAGGTTGGGCCCGTCGAGGACCAGGACGCGGGTCATCCGGCGACCCCGGCGGGCGGGCCAGCCAGCACGCTCGCCACGATCTCCCGGACGCGCGCCTCCGGCACTTCGGCATCGATCGTGACCGCGTCCGCGGTCGGCAAGACCCAGCGCAACCGCCCGCCCTCGTGCTTCTTATCCGGCCCCAGCGTAGCGAGGACAGCGTCGAGCGGAAGGTCGAGCGGGTCCACGGCCAGCTCGAGCCGGTCAAGCAGGGACTCGAGCCGGGCCGCCCGTGCCGACGGCGTGATGCCCTGCGCGACCCCGATCCGTGCCGCCGCCCGGAGGCCGTAGGCCACCGCCTCGCCATGCAGCAGACGCTCGAACCCCGCAGCCGCCTCGATCGCATGACCGACCGAATGACCGAGGTTGAGCGTGATTCGCTCGCCGGCCTCTCGCTCGTCGCGGGCGACCACCTCGACCTTGGCCCAGGCCGCCCGCTCGACGACCTCAGCGACAGCCCCGGATTCGAATGCCGTCGCGTCGCCGCGCGCGATCGCAGCGCCGTCCGCCTCTAGGCCCTCCAGCAGCCGGTCGTCACCCAGGATGCCCATCTTGACGGCCTCCGCCAGGGCTGCCCGCCGGTGACGCACCTCCAGGCTTCGCAGGGCCTCGACGTCGATGACGACGGCCGCCGGCTGGTGGAACGCGCCGACGAGGTTCTTGCCCTCCGGCAGGTCGACTGCGGTCTTGCCGCCGATCGCCGCATCGAGCTGTCCGGCGAGCGTGGTCGGGACGTGGATGACCGGGATCCCGCGCAGGTATGTCGCGGCGACGAAGCCGGCCGTGTCCGTCAACGCGCCGCCGCCGACCGCGACGATCGGCTCGCTGCGCTCGACCCGGAGCCTCACCAGGTCCCGCGCGGCGTCCTCGACGACCGAGAGGCGCTTGGCTGCCTCCCCGCTCGGCAGCGTCAGGCGCTCAACCGGCCAGCCGTCGGCCCCGAGCGCCTGCGCCAGTCCTGAGCCAGCCGCCTCCCAGGCACCCGCTTCGGAGACGAGGATCGCCCGCCTCGCACCTGCCTCGCGGAGCGCTTCGCCCGTGGCTTCCGCCGCGATCCCCGAGCCGAGCACGATCCGTCCGATGGGCGTCGTGGCCCGGAGCACGACCGTGCCGGCGTTCGATCGACCTTCGCTGAGCAGCCGATCGACCTCGTCAACGACCGTGCTCGGCTCGGCCACGCCGACGACGCGGGCCGCGGCGCCGTAGAAGCGGGCGCGCGCCTCGGTCAGCTCACGGATCGCCCGCAGCGGGTCGCGGCCGACGACGAGCGGCCGGACGTTGGGGCTCCGGCGCAGGCGCTGGGCCAGCACCTCCGGCCGCACGTCGAGGAAGACCGGCAGGCGGCCCCGGAAGAGGCGCCAGCGGTTCCGAGGATCGACGATCGCGCCGCCGCCGGGTGCGATCACGCGTTGCAGCTCGCGACCGCTGTCCGATGGTCCCAGGGCATCGATCGCGGCCCGCTCCCGGCGCCGGAATCCGGCCTCGCCTTCGACCTCGAAGATCTCCAGGATCCGCGCCCCGGCTGTCTCTTCGATCGTCGCGTCGAGATCGACGAACGACGCGCCGTGGCGGCTCGCGAGCCGGCGCCCGATGGCCGTCTTGCCGCTGCCCGGCAGCCCGACGAGGACGACCTCCACCCGACGCGGCCCTAGTCGTCGCCGCCCGTGCCGAGCGGGCCCTCGACCCGGTCGGCCCGGCTCACCGCGGTCGTGCCGATCGTGGGCGCGGGGAGCGGCGTGGCCAGGCGCTCGCGCCAGCGGGCCAGCGACGCGACAACCTCGGGCATCGAATCGCCGCCGGTCTTCTCGAGGACGGCCCGGGCCAGCGTCAGCAGCACCATCGCCTCGCCGACGACCCCGGCCGCGGGCACGACGCTGATGTCGCTGCGCTCGTAGTGGGCCTTCTCGACCGGGGCGCCGCTGATCAGGTCGGCCGACGGCAACGGCCTCGCGAGCGTTGAGATCGGCTTGACCGCCCCGCGGACGACGATGGGCTCGCCGTTCGAGACGCCGGCCGTCAGGCCGCCGGCGTTGTTCGAGCGGTGGATCCAGCGTCCGGCCTCGCCGCGGCCCTCGATGACGTCGTGGACGGCCGACCCGGAGCGGCGGGTCTGCTCGAACCCTAGGCCAAGCTCGACGCCTTTGACGATGTTGATGCTCATGACCGCCGCGGCGAGCGCGGCGTCGAGCCGTCGATCCCACTGGACGTACGAGCCGAGCCCGATCGGGACGCCGGTCGCGACGACCTCGAACACGCCGCCGACGGTGTCGCCGTTCGTCCGAGCCTCGTCGATCCGGGCAACCATCGCCGTCTCGGCCTCGGCGTCGGGGCAGCGCAGCGGCGACGCCTCGGTGGCTTCGCGATCGCGCCACGGTCGGTCACGGTCGATCGCGATCCCGCCGACCTCCGCGGCGTACGACCAGACCTCGATCCCGAGCTCGCGCAGGAATGTCCGCGCGACGCCGCCGGCGGCAACGCGCGCGGCGGTCTCACGCGCCGAGGCCCGCTCGAGGACGTTGCGGACGTCGCTGTGGCCGTACTTCAGCGCGCCGGCGAGGTCGCCGTGGCCGGGCCGCACCCGGGTCACCGGCATCGCGCGCTTCTCGCCATCATCTGCGGCCGCCCGGAGTGCATCGGCGTCGGCGTCGGACAGCGGCTCGACCTGCATGACCCGCGTCCAGTTCTCCCAGTCGCGGTTCGCGACGAGGAGCAGGATCGGCGAGCCGATGGTCCGCCCGTGGCGGACACCCGCGACGATCTCCGCTCGGTCGTGCTCGATCTGCTGGCGGGCGCCGCGACCGTAGCCGCGCTGCCGTCGTCCGAGATCGACCGCCAGGTCTGCCTCGGTGAGGGCGAGACCGGCGGGCACACCCTCGATGGTCACGCCGAGGGTTCGGCCGTGCGATTCGCCGGCGGTCAGGAAGCGGAACGGATGGGCCATCGTCACTCCGCGGACCCGAGGGCCCGCGATCCTCGCTCGCTCAGCCGGCCGATGCCGCGGCCGCTTCGTCGGTCGCGTCCGCCGCGGGCCCGCTCTCGGCCTCTCCGGCCGGCTCGCCCTCGGCCGAGCGGATGCCCTCCGAGCGGGCCTTGGCCAGAGCCTCGGCCATGACCTCGAGGGGCGCGGACTGGCCGGTCCACAGGGTGAACGCCGCGGCACCCTGGTGAAGGAGCATCGTCTCGCCGTCCTGGGCGACGCAGCCGGCGGCCGCGGCGTCGCGCAACAGCTTCGTCCGGCTGTAGATCAGATCGAGCACGAGCAGCTCGGCCGAGATGGTCTCTCCGGGTACCGGCGACTCCTCCGGTTCCAGTCCGATCGACGTCGCGTTGACGAGGAGCTTCGTCTTCGCCAGCTCCGATTCGATGATCGAGTCGTGCCACGGCATCGCCCGGAGGTCCATGTGCGCGGCGCTGCGCGCGAAGTGACGAACAAGGCCCTCGGCCCGATGGAGGTGGCGATTGAAGACCACGATCCGCTGAAAGCCCTCGCGGATGAGGGCGAAAACGACCGCTCGAGCGCCTCCGCCAGCACCGAGGACGACCGCGTGCCGCGGCATCTTCTGGCGCCCGACGAGCCGATCCAGCGCGACCACGAAGCCGGCGACGTCGGTGTTGTGCCCGACGAGCCGCCGGCCCTCCCGGGTGATCGTGTTCACGGCGCCGGTCGCCTGACCCTCCTCCGTGAGGCGGTCCATCATCGGCACGACCCGCTCTTTGTGCGGAATCGTCACGTTGGCCCCGAGGAAGTTGGCCTTGCGGACCTCGCCGATCGCGTCCGCCAGCTCGATCGGCGGCCGGTCCCACAGCTCGTAGCGAGCGTCGATCTTCAGTGCGTCGAAGGCCGCCTGCTGCATCGCCCCGGAGAGCGAGTGGGCGACGGGGTGGCCGATCAACACGATCCGCTTGGTCATCGTCGGATCCTTTCGAGGTCGCGCAGGAACGCGGGATAGGAGATCGCGGCGCTGGCGGCGCCGCGAACAGTCGTCGGGCCGACGGCGGCGAGGCCGGCGACGGCGAAGGTCATGGCGAGGCGGTGGTCGTCGAGGCTGTCGACGGTCGCGCCGCGCAACCGCACGGGTCCCTCGACGATCAGGTCGTCTCCCTGATTCTGGACCTTCGCGCCAAACGCGCGCAGCCCGGCGGTGAGACCGGCGATCCGATCGGACTCCTTGTGTCGCAGCTCGCCGGCGCCGCGGATCGTGGACCGGCCGCGAGCCTGCGTCGCCGCGAGGCACAGGATCGCGATCTCGTCGATCGCCGCAGCCGTCTCCGCCGCGCTGACCTCGATCGCCTCGAGGTCGGAGCTGCGGACGACGAGGTCCGCCTGCGGCTCGCCGGCATCGCGGGCGCCGGCCTCCCCGACGCTCGTCTCCTCGATGGCGGCGCCCATGCGGCGGAGGAGATCGATCACGGCCCGCCGCGTCGGGTTGACGCCGACGCCGCTGAGCGCGATTCGGGCGTCGGGATGGATCGCCCCGGCAACGAGCCAGAACGCGGCGGCCGACGCGTCGCCGGGCACGACCTGGTCGAGGGCGGCTGGCGTCGCCCCGCCCTCGATCTCGACGACCGTGCCCCGTCCGTCCGCTGTCGCCCGGATCTCCACCCCCCGGGCCCGCAGCATCCGCTCGGTGTGGTCGCGGGTGGCGACGGCCTCGCGGACGCGCGTCGTGCCATCGGCTCGCAGCGCGGCGAGGAGGATCGCCGACTTGACCTGAGCGGATGGGATCGGGGTCGCCCAGTCGATCGCGTCGAGCGGCCGCCGGCCGCGGACCGTCAGCGGCGGGCGCGCGCCACCGCCCGGCCCGCCGATCATCGCGCCCATCGCGGCCAGGGGCTCGGTGACGCGGGTCATCGGCCGCCGTCGCAGGGAGGCGTCGCCGTCGAGCGTCGCCTGGAACGGCTGACCGGCGAGGATCCCGGCGAACAGGCGCAGGCTGGTCCCGGAGTTGCCGCAGTCGAGCGCCGTGCGCGGCGGATCGAGCGCATCAGGGCCGGGGGAGCGCACGCGATAGTCGACGTTGCCGTCGTCGTTGCGCGCCGGCCGCTCGACCGTAGCCCCGAGGCGCGCGACGATCGATGCCGTCGAGCGAACGTCGGCGCCGTCGCCCGCACCCCGGATCGTCGACTCGCCCGGCGCGAGGAGGGCGAGCATCAGCGCGCGATGGCTGATCGACTTGTCGCCGGGCAGTCGGAGGTCGCCGGCGAGCCTGGTCGCGGGCTCGACGGTGAGGTGCGTGGGGATCGTTGCCGCCACATCCCGAGCGGGCGTCGTCGCGGCCATCAATGCTTCGCCATGTCACCGGGCGGCGCGTCCAGCGGCGACGGCACGAGCGGGTCGCCCTGGAGGTCCCTGAGGTGGTCGTGGATCGGCAGCAGGTCGGCCATGAGGTGCCGGAACTCGTCGAGGCTCAGCTGCTGCTCGGCGTCGGACAGCGCGTTATCGGGATCGGGGTGAACCTCGACCATGACGCCGTCGGCGCCGACCGCAACGCCCCCGATCGCGAGGGGCCGGACGAGCCAGCGCTTGCCGGTCGCGTGGCTCGGGTCAACGATCACCGGCAGGTGCGTGAGGTGGTGGAGCAGCGGCACGGCCGACAGGTCCATCGTGTTGCGGGTGTACGTCTCGAACGTCCGGATGCCCCGCTCGCACAAGATCACGTTCGGGTTGCCAGCCGCGACGATGTACTCGGCGGCCATCAGCAGCTCCTCGATCGTCGCCCCGAAGCCGCGTTTGACCATGATCGGCCGCGCAACCCGGCCGGCGGCGTTGAGGAGCGAGTAGTTCTGCATGTTCCGGGCGCCGATCTGGAGGATGTCCGCGTACTCCGCGACGATGTCCACCTGGGCCGGCTCCATCACCTCGGTGACGACCGGCAGGCCGGTCTCGTCGCGGGCCTCGGCGAGGTAGCGCAGCGCCTCGACGCCGAGGCCCTGGAAGCTGTACGGCGAGGTTCGCGGCTTGAATGCGCCGCCGCGCAGGACCGTCGCCCCGGCAGCCTTCACGGTCCGGGCCGTCTCGAACAGCTGGTCGCGGCTCTCGACCGAGCAGGGGCCGGCCATGACCGTCAGCGACCCATCACCGATGGCCGTGTCGAGGACCCGGACGACCGTGTCCTCGGGCCGGAACTCGCGTGACGTCAGCTTGAACGGCCGTGAGATCGGGGTGACCGTCTCAACCCCCGGCAGCCCGCCGAGGCCAGCCATCAGCTCCGCCCGCCTGGTCGCCACCTCGCCGACGACGGCCAATACCGTCCGCGCCGCGCCGGCGTGCTCGTACGGCGTGAGACCCTCGGCCAGGATCCGGCTCTTCACGCCGAGGATCTCGGCCTCGCTCGCGGTCGGGCTCATGACGACGAACATGCGATGCAGCTTTCCTCATGCGGGTCTCTGGCGAAAGAAAAACGCAGAGGTTTCGCGCCTCTGCGTTGGCCCGGCATGCCATGCGGCCCGGTCGATTCGACCGGATCAGGTCATGCCGGGCGGACGTACCAGAAGTAAGTGGCCATGTGCGTGGCCGGGACGGTAGTGCACCCCTCTTCGAGTGTCAATGACGACGAGGGCGGTGCGGGCCCTGTGGTAGCCTCTCACGCGCCGCGGTGGAGAGGTCGCATAGAGGCCTAGTGCGGCGGTTTGCTAAACCGTTGAGTGGGGTTACCTGCTCCGAGGGTTCGAATCCCTCCCTCTCCGCCATTCCCCGATCGAATCCACCTTGTCCCGGCACTGCCGGGCTGGTCACGGCTGTCCGCCCGGCGTACGCTGGGCGTGGCCGGTCCATCGGCGGACGACCGGCGCGGAGGGAGGTGCGGTGCTGACCGTCAGCCCGCTGAGGTCGATCGCGGGCGCCTATCTCAGGCTTCCGGCGAAGCAGCAGGCGCTCGTCTACCGGCTCGGCCTCATCATCGTCGTCGGCCTGCTTGCGTACGTCCTCGTCGAGCTCGCCTGGCAGCTCGTCGTCAGCGGTGGCGATTGCACCAAATGCAGCATCGGTGGCGATGTCGCCAGCGCCGTAGCCGCGACCGCCGCGGGGAGCGCCGCGGCCGCTGGGAGCCGCGATGACTCGCCCAAGTCCAACGACTGGTTGGGCGACAGGAGG
>DATHRO010000081.1:0-2330 GCA_035465135.1 Candidatus Deferrimicrobiaceae bacterium | reverse complement strand
CACTCAGCTCGGCAGGCTGAACCAGAAGGTCGTCGAACCGGCCTCGGAGCTGGCCCCGACGCGGCCGCCAGCGTTCTCGATCAGGCGCTTCACGATCGCAAGGCCGATGCCTGCGCCGCCCGACGACCGATCCCGTGAGCGTTCGACTCGGAAGAAGCGCTCCCACACGCGAGGCAGGTCTTCCGGCGGGATCCCGGAGCCGTCGTTCGTGACCCGCACGATGGCCTCCGAATCAGAGCGTGTCAGCCGAACGACGACACGTCCGCCGGAGGGCGTGTACCGGACCGCGTTCTGGAGGAGATTGGCCACGACCTGGCTGAGCTCGTCCGCTCGGGCATGGACGACCACGCCCGGCGCGAGCTCGAGCTCGAGGGCGATGCCGCGGCGGGCGAAGGCCGGCGCCGCGAGCTCGGCGCCGCCGCGGACGAGGGCACCGAGGTCGAGGTCCTCGGGCAGCGGCTGCTCGTCGTGGGCACCGGCCAGCAGGTCGAGCGAGGCCGCGAGGCGGCCGAGCCGGTCGACCTCCTCCTTCAGCGACTCGAACGTCGACGGATCGGGCGGGAGGACGCCGTCGCGGAGGGCCTCGAGGTAGCCCTGCAGGTTCGTGAGCGGCGTGCGGAGCTCGTGCGAGGCGTTCATGACGAACTCGCGCCGGATGGCATCCTGCTCGGCCAGCCGATCGACCATGACGTTGAACGCCATCGCCAGCGACCGGACCTCGGGCGGGCCGTCTTCGGGGGCGCTCGCGCGCAGGTCGCCCTCGGCCGTACGGCGGGCTGCGGCCGCGAGGCGCTCGATGGGCGTGGCGATGCGGCGCGCCAGCAGCCATGCCAGGCCGACGGCGGCGAGCGCGGCGATGAGCGCTGCGGCGGCGAAGACGCCGGCGACGCTGAGCTCGAACATCTCGTACGCGTGATCCGCGGAGTCGCCCGCCTCGACCATCAGCGCCGCGAACGCGTCGGCCCCGATCCGCATGACCCCGACCGCGAGGATCCCGAGCGCGACCGCCACCACGACGATCGCCGCGAGCGCGATCCGGGCCGCGATCCCGTCCGCTCTCATCGGGCCCTCGGTCGGCGCTCGACCGGCCCAACGGCCCGGTAGCCGACACCGCGGACCGTGGCGACGTAGCGCGGCTTATTCGGGTCGTCGTCAAGCTTCTCGCGCAGCCGCTTCACATAGACGTCGATCGCACGATCGAGCACGTCTCCCTCGCCGGTGCCGTGGATCGCGTCGAGCAGCTGATCGCGGGTCAGCGCCCGGCCGTCGGCATCGAGGAGCGCGACGAGAAGCCGCAGCTCCAGGGCGCTGAGCGTGATCGGGCGGTCGCCGACGCGGACCTCGTGACGCCGCGGGTCGACGACGAGGTCGCCGCTGGTGAGCTCCTCGTCGGCCCGCAGCGCCTCGATGACCGGCCGCTCGGTCCGCCGCAGGATCGTCCGGACGCGAACCACGAGCTCGGCCGGCGAGAACGGTTTCGGCAGGTAGTCGTCGGCGCCTTCGGACAGCCCGAGGATCCGGTCGCCCGTCGAGCCGCGCGCGGACAGGATCAGGATCGGGGTCTCGCCGAGGGCCCGCGCGCGGCGGATGACCGACAGGCCGTCGAGCTCCGGGAGCATGAGATCGAGCACGACGAGCCGCGGCTGGTGCTCCTCGATCGCGCGCAACGCGCTCCGGCCGTCGGCCGCGCTCACGACCGGGTAGCGCTCGCGCTCGAGGTAGGTGCGCACGAGCGCGACGATCTTGGGATCGTCGTCGACGACGAGGATCGGAGCGTTCGCGGCGGCCACGAGGGTGATCATGGTGGTCCCGAGGGTGCCCGGCAACCGGTGACGCTTCGATGACGTCGCGACATCGGCTGGTCGCTCGCCGCCGCGAACCTTCGGGCTGTCCCGGATCAGATCTCCGGGATGGCCCAGCCGGCGGCCAGGGCGCCGGCACTGGAAGGACTGTCTCCATGGACGTCAAGCGATCGATCACCCGCCGGCTGGCCGGCGCCGCCCTCGCGGCCGGCCTGCTCGCCGCGGCCGGCACCGGCACGGCCCTCGCCGGGGGTCCGCCCGGCGTCGGCTTCTACGTCGACGACGAGCTGTATCGAACTGTCGGCACCCCGACCGACTTCAGCGAGACCGGTGCCCCGGACTCGACCTACGACATCATTTACGCGCTCGGCGACCCGCTCATGAACGTCGCCGAGGCCAAGCCCGGCGACACCGATTACAACGGCGGCCGCTGGATCGTCCTGCCGGTGACGTGGAACGTCACGCCCGTCCAGCTCACGAGCGCGGAGGAGGTTGAGTACTACGAGTCGATGGGCTGGCTGACGATCG
>DATHRO010000080.1:0-1644 GCA_035465135.1 Candidatus Deferrimicrobiaceae bacterium | reverse complement strand
CGTCGACCCACGCTGGGAGGGCGTCGACAGCCGACCCTGACGGCCGCGGCGTCCGTCCGGCCGCTCGCTAGTCGCGCCGGGGGGACCGGCCCTTCCGTCGCGCGGGCGGCCCCTCCATCTCGGGGTCTTCGCGTGCCTCCTGCGCCTGCCGGTCGAGGATCTGCTTGAAGACCTTGCCCATACCCGGCCGCATGAGCGCCCGTCGCTCCGAGTCGGCGTCGTGGTCACGCCGCCGGTTCCGGGCCATTTCCCGCGGATCGAGCTCCTCCTCGGCCATGGATCGGATCGTCGGGCTCGGGAACGAAGCAGTCAAGCCGTTTCGGTACGCTGTCGTCATGGCCGGGAGGCGCACGGATGACGAGGGTGTGGATGGCGCGGCCGGCGTCGAGCGACTGAAGCGCGAGCGCGCCGGATCGTACCGGACGACCGATGGTCGCTTCGCGATCGAGGCGGCCGGAACGGGCTGGATGGTGCTCGATGCCGAGCAGACCGACGAGCTCGGGCTGCCACTGGTCCGGGGTCCCTTCGAGACGCTTGATGACGCTCGCCAAGCGATCCGGAGCGCACGCCTCGAGCCGGCGCCGGAGTCCGGTCTCGCCACCCGGACCGGCAAGGGCCGCCGGTCACGCGACCGCGGACACCTGGCCCCGGTGCCTGACGCGAGGCGCAAGCGGCCGAGGCCTGCATCTCGACCGGCGACGCCGCCCGTCATCACTCGAGAGCTCCGGGTCGCGGACGGCCCGGCGCTGCGAGCCCTGTGGGCCGAGGCCGGTTTCCGGACGCTCGGCGACGACGACCTCGGCCTCGCGCGGCTTCTCAAGCGCAACCCCGGGCTGGTGCTCGTTGCGGTCGAGGGCCGCCGCATCGTGGCCTCGGCGCTCGGGGCGTGGGACGGCCGGCGGGGCTGGATCTACCACGTGGCGACGGCGGCCAGCCATCGGCGGCGCGGGATCGCCGCCCGGCTCGTGCACCAGATCGAGGAGTCGCTCCGGGCGCTGGGCTGCCCGAAGGTCAACGTCCTCGTCGGTGACGACAACGACGACGGGCTGCGGTTCTGGGCGGCGCTCGGCTATGAGACCCCACAGGCCCGCCAGTACGACAAGGAGCTCACGCCCGGCTGACCCGCGGGACCGGCTCGCGTATGCTCACGCCGACCAACGAGTGAGGTGAGGCCGTGTCCATCGCCGACGCCGTCGCCCGCGCCCGAGCGTACCTGACCGACCACCCGCGGGAAGCCCGCTATCGCGACGCTCATGCAAGCGCTCGACTCGGGACGGGGCTCCTCGTCGAGGTCGAAGGGCCGGGCGGCGAATCGCTGCGGACCGACATGCCGCGCGGCATCGGGGGCACCGGGACGCTGCCGTCGCCGGGCTGGTATCTGCGAGCGGCCGCGGCATCCTGCGTGGCGTCGATGATCGCGATCCGTGCGGCGACCCTCGGGCTGCGGCTCGCGCCGGGATCGGTCGAGGTGGTCGTCGACAGCGAGTCCGATGATCGCGGAATCCTCGGCCTTGATGACGGCGTCCCGGCGGGTGCGCTGTCAGTCAAGATCACCGTCCAGATCGACGCGCCCGGCGTTCCAGCCGAGCAGATCCACGAGATCGGCCAGTGGGCGGTCGACCACTGCCCCGTGACCGAGGGGCT
>DATHRO010000079.1:0-12963 GCA_035465135.1 Candidatus Deferrimicrobiaceae bacterium | reverse complement strand
GAGACGACCACGCAGAGCGACGGGGACGCCGACTTCGTGGACTGCGACGCGGGCGAGTACAGGAGCTTCGACGGACGCTGGCACCAGGGTCTCTCGCAGATCGACGACTTCTACTTCGTCGACGTCGCGTCCAGGACCCTCGTGTTCGACATCTCCTCATTCCCGGGCACCACAGCCGCAGAACTGGCGGCGCTCGAAGCGATGCTCGCGTCCGTCGAGATCGACTGATCCGTTCGGCCCTGACATGCTCGGATCCGCGTGGGCAGCCCAACGGGCTGCCCACGTCCGTCCCTGCGGAGGAGGCAGCCCACGTGGTGAGGATTGACAAGATTGGCTTGCCCGCCCACCCATACCGCATGACAGGCCCCGGACCCCTCGGGGCCGTCATGCGGAAGGGAGCATGGACGCCGAACTCGTGGTCCGAGCCCAGCACGGCGACCGGGAGGCCTACGGCCTCGTCGCCACCGAGATCGCGGATCGGTTCCTTGCCGTGTCGCGCCGGATCCTGCGTGACATCGACCTCGCCGAGGACGCGACCCAGCAGGCGCTGATCGCGATCTGGCAGGACCTCCCCAAGCTGCGCGACCCAGGCCGCTTCGAGGCCTGGTCGTACCGGCTGCTCGTGCGCGCCTGCTACGCGGAGGGTCGGAAGCAACGTCGCTGGGCGCCCAACCTCCGGCTCTTGCCGGTGGACGAGCCGATCGCGGACGATGACCTGAGCTCGGTCGTCGACCGTGACCAGCTCGAGCGCGGCTTCCGCCGCCTGTCCCTCGATCACCGCACGGTGGTGGTGCTCTACCACTACCTCGACAAGCCGCTCGACGAGATCGCGAGGATCCTCGAGATCCCCGTCGGGACGGCCCATTCCCGACTTCACCACGCGATGCGCGGGTTGCGCGCGGCGCTCGACGCTGACACGCGCCCCGGCGTCCGGGAGGTTGCGCAATGAGCGCCGAACGCGACGCCAATCGCATCGTCCGGTCGTGGCTGCGAGAGGACGGGCGCGAGCGCGCCGATCGCGTCCTCCGCCAGGTCCTCGAGATCGTCGACACGACCCCACAGCGCCGGCCCTGGTGGCCGACGCGGAGGATCGTCGACATGCCCACCTACGCCAAGCTCCCGGCCGCTGCCGCCGCGGTCGTGGTCGTCGCCGTCATCGGCATCAGCCTGCTTCCTGGCGCTGGATTCGGAGGTCCCGGACCGACGCCGACGCCGACCGCGGCACCCTCGCCGAGCCTGCGGGCCGGGCCCACGCCAATCGTCGACGCCCTGCCCTCGACGGGTCCGCTCGAGGCAGGACGGTACTCGTTCAGCCAGAACGGCGTGCACTTCTCGCTCGACCTGCCGACCGCCGGATGGACTAGCGGCGGGGTGAGCGTCGCCCCTGATGGCGGCATGCTCACGAAGATGGACCGGACCGCGGAAAGGGTCTGGTTGCTGCTCTGGAGCATCGACGGGGTGTACGCGGATCCTTGCAACAACGTGCCAGCCCCACCCGTCAGCCCGTCTGCTGCCGCCCTCGCCGCGGCGGTCGCCGGCATGCCGGGGCTCGACGTCGCCACCTTGCCGGTCGCGATGACCCTCGGCGGTCACGACGCCTGGCACGTCGTCGTCCAGCCGCGCGCCGACGCTGGCTGCCTGGCCTCGGAGTACCGGATGTGGTACGACGACGTTCGATGCGGAGGCGACGATCCCTGCTATCGCTACGCGACGGCGCTCGGGAGCCAGGTCAACTCGATCTGGATCTTCGAGGTGGACGGCACGCACGTCTGGATCGAGGCCGAGACGTTCACGACTGCGGGTCCCGAAACCCTGCCGGAGGTGCAACAGATCATCGAATCGATCGAGTTCGAGTAGCAGGACGCGAGCATCGAGCGATTCGCTTGCAGCAAGCGCCCACGACCGCAGAGAACGCCGCCGGCAGCGGCCGGCGGCGTTCGGATTGATTCGCGCGGGCGCGGCTAGGCTTTCTTCGCGGTCGCCTTCTTGGCCGCGGGCTTCGAAGCGGGGGTCGCCTTCGTGGTCGTCGCCTTCTTCGCCGCCGCCTTCTTGGCCGTTGGCTTGGCCGCGGTCTTCGTCGCGACCGCAGTCGCCGCGGGCGTCGGGGTCGGGGTCGCCGCAGCAGCCTCGGCGCGGGCGGTCTTCGTCAGCGCGGCGCGGGCCTTCCCGGCGGCGGTCTGGGCGCCCTTGGCCTTGTCCGCCTTGCCGGCCGCAATGCGGGCCTTGGCGGCCTTCTGCGCGGCCGCCTTGCCGACCGTCTTGGTCTTGCCCTTGGCCACGACCGCCGTGCCCTCGAGAAGGTCGAGGACCTTGATCGCCAGGCGCGACTTGCGGCGGGCGGCGGCGTTGCGATGGATCGCCCCGGTCTTGGCAGCGCGATCGAGCGCGCTCATCGCCTCCGACAGGGCGGCCTGCGGGTCGTCACCGCCGGTCGGCGTCTCCGCGGCGGCGATCGCCTTGCGAATGAGCGTCTTCGCGGCGGCGCGGCGGGGACCGAGGACGGCGTTGCGCCGCTCGGAGCTGCGGACGCGCTTCAGGCCGGACGGCGAGCGAGCGCCGGTCCACTTGCGGGGCGTTCTGGCCAAGGAGTCTGAACCTCTCGAGATGCGCGCCGGATCGCGCGGCTGGTGTGGTCCGGGTGCGGGCGGGGCGGATCGAGCCCCGGGCGCGAACGCGGATGGTACCAGACGGGCCGAAGGCAGCTGGCGGCCGATCCGCGTCCGGCCGGCTCAGGCTCAGGCCGCGGACAACTGAGGCGTGCCCGTCATGGCGCTGAGGTCCCCGAGTACCTCCCAGTGGCGAATCTCGAACTCGGAGAACGCCGGTGTCCCGGTCAGGCCGGCGACCATCGCACTGTCCAGGTACTGCTCGGCGGCCGCACGGCTGGTGAAGAGGTGGAAGCCGCCGAGCGTTCGTCCGTCGTGGAGCCAGGTCTTGGAGATGAGCCCGTCGACGCTGCGCAGGCCCTCGGCGTAGTCGTGGAACGGCTGTTGCAGGTCATCGACGTCGACGGCCGAGGTGAAGGTGATGAGCATGGCGTGCATCTGAGCGCCCTCCTCGTGGATGAGATCGACGGGGCTGGTATCGCATGCGTGGATTGCAGCCTGATTGCAGGCAGACCTGTGGACCGGGTCACGTTAGGCTAGGCCCATGGAGTTTCGGCTCCTGGGTCCAGTCTCGGTGGTCAGCGCTGGGCGGCTGATCCAGATTGGGGGGCCGATGCCGCGCGCGGCGCTGGCCTTGCTGCTCATCCACGCCGGCCGCGTTGTCTCGACCGATCAGCTGGTGGATCTCCTCTGGGGCGATGAGCCGCCGCGGACCGCGGTTCCCACCGTGCGCGCCTACCTGAGCCGGCTGCGTCGCGCCCTCGCCGACACCGACCCGCGGCCTCGCCTCCGGTCGCAGGCGTCCGGGTACGTGATCCGGGTGGAACCGGGCGAGCTCGACGTGCGAACGTTCGAGGTCGCCGCGCTCGCCGGCCGCCGGCAGCTGGCACGCGGCGATTGGGCGGCCGCCGCCGATGAGCTCAGCCAAGCGCTCGAGCAGTGGCGGGGCGGGGCGCTCGAAGGCCTCGATCACGTTCCGGCGCTGGCGGCCGAGGCCAGACGTCTGGAGGAGTTCCGGCTGCTCGCGCTGACCGATCGCATCGAGGCCGACCTGGCGCTGGGCCGGCATGCGGTGGTGCTGCCCGAGCTCGAGGGACTGGTGGCGGCGCAGCCCTATCGCGAGCGAGCGTGGGCGCAGCTGATGCTCGCCCTGTACCGGTCCGGGCGCCAGGCCGAAGCGCTGCACACGTATCAGCGAGCGCGTCAGTCGCTTGTCGATGACCTCGGCGTCGAGCCGGGCCCGGAGCTGAGGCGGCTCGAACTGGCCGTCCTGCGTCAAGACCCGTCCCTTGATGTGCCCGTTGCCGCGGTTCCCGTCGCTCGTCCGGGCGGCGCGGCATCCCTCCCGGCAGAACGGAGCTCCTTCGTGGGCCGCTCCAGGGAGCTCGCCCACATCGATCGGCTGCTCGTTGAGAACCGGATGGTGACGATGACGGGGCTTGGAGGGAGCGGCAAGACCCGGATCGCGCTGCGCACGGCCCGCGACGCCGGCGAGCGCTACCCGGATGGCGTTTGGTGGGTCGAGCTCGCCTCGGTGATGGATCCCCAGCTCGTCGCCCAGCAGGTCGCAGCTGCGGTCGGCGTCAGCGCCGCCGAGAGCAAGGCTCGGAACGTTGCCACGGTCCTCGTCGACTTCCTGGCCGAACGGCAGGCGCTGCTCGTGCTCGATAACTGCGAGCATCTGGTCGCCGCGGTCGCTGATATCGCGGAGGCCGTGCTTCGCGCCTGCCCGGGCATGCGAATGCTGGCCACCAGTCGCGAGAGCCTGGGGGTCACCGGCGAGGTAACGGTGCCGGTCCCTCCGCTCGAGGTCCCGCCGGAGTCGTCGCTGTCGCCGGGAGACTATCCGTCGGTGCGGCTCTTCCTGGACCGCGCCGAGGCCGCCGATCCAGGGTTCAATCCGGACGCTGGCGATCTGCAGAGCATCGCGACGATCTGCCGCCGCCTTGAGGGGATCCCGCTCGCCGTTGAGCTGTCCGCTGCCCGGGTGACGGCGTTGACGCCGGGCGAGATCGCAGCGCGACTCGCCGGCCATCTCGACCTCGTGTCGGGGGGCCCCCGAACGGCCCTGCCGCGCCACCGTTCGCTGCGAGCGACTCTCGATTGGAGCTTCGAGATGCTCGACGCGGCCGAGCAGACCCTGCTGTGCCGGGCGTCGGTGTTCGTCGGCGGCTTCAGTCTCGACGCGCTCGCCGCGGTCGATGGTTCGGACGCGGCGGCGGTCGCCCAGCCCGATGCCACCCTGGACCGGGTCACACGGCTGGTCGACCGGTCACTGTTCCAAACGTATCGACGCGGGCGGTCGCTTCGCTATCGGCTGCTGGAGCCCGTTCGCCAGTACGCGCTCGAGCGGCTCGGCCAGGGCGACGACGAGGCTGCGGTGCGGACTCGCCACGCTGAACACTTCCTCGGTCTCGCCCGCGAAGGAGACCGGCACCTGCGCGGCCAGGACCAGGGGTCGTGGCTGGAGGAGCTGGATGCCGACCACGGCAACCTCCGCGCCGCGCTCGATTGGGCCCTGGGTGCAGGCGAAGCAGACCTCGCCCTTCGACTCATCGGCTCGTTGGGCTGGTACTGGCTGATGCGCGGCCACTGGGCCGAGGCCCGGCGCTGGCTCGATCGCGCCCTGGCGATGGAGGGAGGCTCGGATCTGGCGAGGGCACAGGCCACCTACGGCGCCGGCGGGATCGACATCATCAGGGTCAAGTTCGGCTCCATGCCCAAGAGGGTCGAGGAAGCCCTGACGACCTGCGAGCGCGAGGGTGACGAACGCGGCGCGGCATGGTGCACCCACCTGCTGGGCCATGCCCTGATGTACGACGCCGCGGCGCAGTCGGAGGCGAGGGCCCTCCTGCACGCCGGCCTGGAGCGGTTCCGCGGGATCGACGATGAATGGGGCGTGGCCTGGTCGCTGCGCTACCTCGGCGGGATGATCGATCGGGACGTCGAGCAGGCGATCGACGTGCAGCAGGACGCGATCCAGCGATTCCGCGAGCTCGGCGATCTCTGGTCGGCGGCCTTCGCGCTGTTCGCCCTCGGCGTCACGCTCGCGACGCATGATCGCCTTGCCGACGCGAAAGCCGCGTTCGAGGACGGACTCGAGCTGTGTCGCGCTCTCGACGATCGGGTCATGGCGGCCCACAACCTGCGGGGGCTTGCCCTGACTGCCTTCATCGACGGAGACCTCGCGGCCGCGGGAGAGCAGTTCGCTACGGCGCGTGAGGCATTCCATCGAGCCGGCGACGAGAACTGCCATGCGATGTGCTCGATGTACCTGGGCCTCAAACACCTGCAGGAAGGCGATCTGGCGTCAGCGAGGCGCGAGCTGGCGGTCGCGATGGTCGGCTTCCGGTCGATCGAGCGGGGAGATGGGATTTCGCAGGTGCTCGCCTGGCTCGCGGCCGTGGATCTGGCGGACGGGGAGATCGAGCGTGCCGGCGTGCTCATCGGGGCCAGCCGGTGGTCCGAAGCCTTCGGGATCAGCAGCGGCCATCGGATGTTCCGGAAGCGCCTGACCAGTACCGAGGCCGCGATCCGGCGGCGGCTCGGCGGCGCCTACCGAAACGTGCGGGCGAAAGGCGAGCGGATGGCCCGCGAGGAGGCCATCCGCTATGCCCTCGGTGGTCGCTGACGGACCTAGGGAGTGATGAGCATTGTCCCTTCTGACGACATGTCAGTCAGGTCGAGCTGCGCCTCGACATGGATCCGGGAGCCGACGAGATAACCGTCGAGGACCTCGCCGTTCATCACGACACGGCCGGTCCTGAGGTTGATGATGCCCTCCACCTCGGCAATGATGCGGTCGCCGCCGTCGATCTCGACCGTCCAGTCGAACGTGACGTACCAGACCGACCCGGCCTCGTTCACGGCGGCGAGGTAGGTCTCGATCGTGCCGGTCTCGTCCCCACCGACGGTGCCCTCCCAGACGCCCGCGCCGGCGAGTGACTTCTCGAACGTGAGTTCCAGGGGCGCCCCGCCGACCGTCACGCCGGCGGCCGCGAAGGACAGGACTGCGGCGAGAGCGATGGCAACGGATGTTCGTCGCTTCATGGATGATGCCTCCTGCGCTGCCTTGTGTGGCCGGACCGTAGGACCCGCACGTTGCAGCGAGGTTGCAGGCGCTCTGCGCGGCCCCCGGCGGCCCCCGTCGGCCCCCGTCAGCAGGCGCCCGGCCTACACTCCCGCCCCGTGACCATCCCCCAGGAGCGTCTCCGCAACTTCTCGATCATCGCGCACATCGACCACGGCAAGTCGACCCTGGCCGACCGGCTGCTGGAGCTGACGCACACGATCGAGGCGCGGCAGATGACCAGCCAGGTCCTCGATTCGATGGATCTCGAGCGCGAGAAGGGCATCACGATCATGGCCCGCGCGGTCCGCCTCGAATACACGGCCCTGGACGGCCAGCTGTACGGCCTCGACCTCATCGACACGCCCGGTCACGTCGACTTCAGCTACGAGGTCAGCCGCAGCCTCCAGGCCTGCGAGGGCGCGATCCTCGTCGTCGACGCCGCCCAGGGCGTCGAGGCCCAGACGCTGGCGAACGTCCATCTCGCGCTGCGCGAGGGACTGACGATCATCCCGGTGCTCAACAAGATCGACCTGCCGTCGGCCCAGCCGGAGCTGGTCATGGAGGAGCTCGAGACGGCGCTCGCGATCCCGCGGGAGGAGGTGCTCCTCGTCTCGGCCAAGGAGGGCACCGGCGTGCCCGAGGTCCTCGAGGCGATCGTCGCCCGGATCCCGGCCCCGAAGGGCGACCCTCAGGCGCCGCTGCGGGCGCTCGTCTTCGACTCGCATTACGACCCCTACAAGGGCGTGGTCGTCTACGTCCGCCTCGAGGAGGGCACCCTTCACGACCACGACCGGATCCGGCTGATGGCCTCGAAGGCCGAGGGCGAGCTTCTCGAGCTCGGCGTCTTCCGACCGCAGCTCGTCCCGGTCCGCTCGCTCCGGGCCGGCGAGGTCGGCTACGTCGCGACGGGCCTCAAGAACGTCCGCGAGGCCCAGGTCGGCGACACCATCACGACCGCCGCCCGTCCCGCGTCACAGCCCCTGCCCGGCTACCAGGAGGCGAAGAGCCTCGTGTTCGCCGGCATCTACCCGGTGTCCGGGGAGGACTATCCGTTGCTCCGCGACGCGATCGAGAAGCTCCACCTCAACGATGCCTCGTTCACCTTCGAGCCGGAGAGCTCCGTGGCTCTCGGCTTCGGCTTTCGCTGCGGCTTCCTGGGCCTGCTGCACATGGAGATCGTGCAGGAGCGCCTCGAGCGCGAGTTCGACCTCGAGCTGATCGCCTCGGCGCCGTCGGTCGAGTACGAGGTCCTCCGAACGCAGGGTCGTGGCACCGTCAGGGTCGACAATCCCTCGAAGCTGCCGCCGGTCGGCGAGATCGAGGAGATCCGCGAGCCGTGGGTCCGCGTCTCGGTCGTCACCCCGGCGTCGTACATCGGCGCGCTCATGGAGCTCTCGACCAACCGCCGCGGCGAGTTCATCGACCTTGAGTACCTCGACCCGACGCGGGTCCTGATGCGCTTCGAGATGCCGCTCGCCGAGCTGATCGTCGATTACTACGACCTGCTGAAGACGCGGACCGCGGGCTATGCCTCGATGGACTACGAGGAGGTCGGCTACCGGCCGGCGAACCTCGTCCGGCTGGACGTCCTCGTCGCCGGGGAGCCGGTCGACGCGCTGTCGATGATCGTCCACCGGGACGCGGCGGCGCCGCTCGGCCGGACACTGGTCGGGCGGCTGCGGACGCTGATCCCGCGCCAGATGTACGAGATCCCGATCCAGGCGGCCATCGGCTCGAACGTCGTCGCCCGGGAGACCATCCGCGCGATGCGCAAGAACGTCCTGGCCAAGTGCTACGGTGGCGACGTCACCCGGAAGCGGAAGCTGCTCGAGAAGCAGCGGGAGGGCAAGCGCCGGATGAAGCGGGTCGGCTCGGTCGAGATCCCCCAGGAGGCGTTCCTGGCGATGCTCCGGACGGACGCCTCGTGAGCGAGCTGCTGGGACTGATCGACGAGCTCCCGCCCGAGCTCCGGCTCCTGATCGGCCTGGCCCTGACCGGCCTGCTCGTGATGCTCCGGCTCGAGGCCGAGCGATTTGGCGCGGCGGAATACGACGAGCCCATCCGTGGCTACCGACCGCCGCTTCTGCGCCGGATCGCCTGGTACCTCCTCGGGGTCGCCGGGATCGGGCTCCTGCTGTTCGTTCACCCGAACCCGCAGCGGGACCTGTTCCTCGCGGTCGGCGAGCGCAGCGGCCTCATCGTCGCATTCGTCCTCGTCGGAGCAGGGATCGCCCAGGCCCTGGCCCAGGCCTGGCTGCACTACCGGCGGCTTCGACTGCCCGACCTGACCGCCTACCCGGGGGCCCTCGCCAACGAGATCTTCACGGCGCTGATCGACGAGGCTGTCTTCCGCGGTGCGGTCCTCGGCTACTTCCTGTGGGCCAGCGGCGGCGACGCGACCCTGTCGATTCTCGGCCAGGCGGTGATGTACGGCCTCGCGACGCGCCTCGGGGCGCCGGGCCGGGATCGCTACGTCTTCGTGCTCGCCCTGGTCATCGGCCTCGTCGGCGGCTGGGCGACGGTCCAGACCGGTGGGATCGGAGCGGCCTTCCTGGGCCACGCGGTCACGCGCGTCGCGATGTTCCTGACGACCGGCCACCCGGGGCAGCCGGCGCCGCCGGGCAAGGAGGTCGAGGACTTCGAGAAGCGGCGGAGGACACCGGATGGCTGGCGGGTCGTGGAGCGGGCCGGTCGGGAGCGCTGAGCACCGGCCCCGGCCGCCGGTCGCGCTCTACCTGCACGTCCCGTTCTGCCGCTCGATCTGCCCGTACTGCGACTTCGTCGTCGTCGCCGGTCGGGCCGCCACGGGTCCGGCGAACCGCGTCGCGGCGTTCACCGAGGCGCTCGTCGCGGAGATCGGCCTCCGCGCCGACGCGCTCGACGCGCGGTTCGGCGTGCCCCCGCGCCGCCCGCCGCTCGAGTCCGTCTACCTCGGCGGCGGCACGCCAAGCCTCCTGCCCGGAGACGCTGCCGCCAGGGTTCTCGAGCTCGTTCGCCGGCGGTTTGGCCTCGCGCCGGACGCCGAGATCACGATCGAGGTCAATCCGGGGCCCGGCGACCGGGGCGATCTCGCGGGGTTCCGCCGGGCGGGCGTGAATCGAGTCTCGATCGGCGCCCAGAGCCTGCGGCCGGCCGAGCTGCGACGTCTCGGCCGGCGGCATCGACCTGCGGACATCGCCGAGACCGTCGCGCTGGCCCGGGCGGCCGGCTACAAGTCAGTCTCGCTCGACCTGCTGTACGACGTTCCCGGGCAGACAAAGAGCAGCTGGCGGCTGACGCTCGACGCAGCGCTCAGGCTCGAGCCTGACCACCTGTCTCTCTATGCCCTGACGCTCGACGACCCCGACGCCGAAGGCCTGACCGGCCCGATCGGGGACCATCTGCCCCTCCGGGCGGGAGCCCGCCGCTGGCGGCGTGGCGCGCGAGCCGGCCAGGACGAGGACCGCGCCGCGACGATGTACGAGCAGGCCGACGCCCGGCTCGCCGCCGCCCGGTTCACCTGGTACGAGATCAGCAACTGGAGCCGCACGGGGCACGAGAGCCGGCACAACCTGGCGTACTGGCGCCGCCAGCCATACGAGGCGGCCGGCCCTGGCGCCCACGCTTTCGACGGGGTCGTCCGCCGCTGGAACGCCGCGGGTCTCGGCGCCTATATCGATGCCCTCAGTCCAGGCGACGGTCAACGACCGCGCCTGCCGCCCGGTGGCCGGGAACGGCTGGACCGGTCGACGGCGGCCTTCGAGCGAGTCGCCCTGGCGCTCCGGACCGCCGACGGTGTCCCGCTCGCCTCCGCGACCGAGCCGCCGCTCTCGGGGGCGCTGGCGTGGGCGATCGACGCCGGGATCCTCGAGGTTCGCCCGCCCCGAATCTGCCTGACGAGCCGCGGCCGGCTCGTGTCGAACGAGCTGTTCGCCCGCCTCATCACCTGATCCAACGGCGACGCTCGTCTCGTTGACACCCGAGCGCGATCCGGGCTACGATGCGGGTCGATGATTAGCACTCTGGCCGGGAGAGTGCTAACAAGTTGAACTCAGGTGGTGAGATGGCGCTGGTGCGCAGCACGCGAGCCCGACGTCGGGCCCGCCGCTCCAGCGGCCCGCTGGACCTCCGAGCCCAGGCGATCCTCCGGGCCGTCATCGAGGAATACGTGACCACGGCACAGCCCGTCGGCAGCCAGGCGCTCGTGGAGCGCTACCGGCTGGGGCTGTCGAGCGCGACCGTCCGGAACGTTTTGGCCGAGCTCGAGTCCACCGGCCTGCTCAGCCACCCGCACACATCGGCCGGGCGGACGCCGACCGACGCCGGCTACCGCTGGTACGTCGAGTCGATCATCGACGTTGCTCCCATGCCGCCCGTCGAGCAGCTGATGATCCGACACCAGTTCGGCCAGGTCGAGTACGCCAGCGAGCAGTGGTTCCGTCTCGCGGCCTCAACGATCGCCTCGATGACCCAGGCCGCCGGGCTGGCCACGCCGGCCAAGCCGATCGCGGCCCACGTCCGCCGGATCGACCTCGTGTCGATCAACGAGCGCCTCGCCAGCCTCGTCGTCGTCCTGCGCGAAGGTGCGATCAAGCAGACACTCGTGGCCCTCGACTCGCCGGAGGACCAGGCCGCGCTGACGATCGTCGCGGGCGTCCTCAATGACCTCGTCCACGACCGAACGGCGTCGAGTGTCGCGACGGCGCTCGAGCAGCTCGATCCCCGGCTGCCGCATGTCGAGTTCATCCGCGAGATCGGCGAACGAATCGTTCGACTGTTGCACGACTACGACACGGCGGCCGTCGAGGAAGTCTTCAGCGACGGGCTGCTGAACGTGATGGGAGCCCCCGAGTTCGATCGCAGCGACAAGCTTCGGCGGGTCTTTGCCGCGCTCGAGAACCGCACCTACCTCGGTGAGCTGGTCACGACCGTCGCCGCGACCGGCGGCGTGCGGGTCTTCATCGGCCACGAGAACCCGCCGGCCGACATGCGCGACGTGTCGCTCGTGCTGGCGCCGTACGGTCGCCGCGAGCGAGCCGTGGGGGTCGTCGGGGTCCTCGGGCCGACGCGGCTCGCGTACCCGGAGGCGATCGGCACGGTCCGCTTCGTGTCGGGCCTCATGAACGAGCTCGTCGAGCACCTCTACAGCTGATCGACCACGAGAACAGGGAACAGCCAGCGACATGGACCGAACCGGACGAACCACCAGAGCCCAGGAGCGGGCGGGCGCGATCGACGTCTCCCCGGCACGCCTGGCCGCGGAGATCGAGCGCATCACGCGGGAGCGCGACAAGGCACGGCGAGAGGCCGAGGCTCTGCGTGCCCGTCTCGAGCAGGCGCCACCGAACGACGGCGCCGAGGACCTCGAGACGCTCCGGCGCGAGCGCGAGGAGTACCTCGCGGCACTCCAGCGTGAGCGGGCCGAGTTCCAGAACTTCCGCCGCCGCAGCACCGAGGAACGCGAGGCCATGCTCGGCCTGGCCGGCGAGGACCTGATCCGCAAGGTCCTGGCCCTGGCCGACGACTTCGACCGGGCCATCGAGCACCGGCCCACGACGATCGCCGAGGACGCGTGGGTCGAGGGCATCGCCGCGATCGACCGCAAGCTCCGCCAGCTGCTCGAGAGCGAGGGCGTGACGCCCATCGACGCAGCGCCCGGCACCCGCTTTGACCCGCGCTCCCACGAGGCCGTCGCCAACGTGCCCGGCACGGGCCGAGCCGGTGGCGAGATCGTCGAGGAGCTCCGTCGTGGCTACCGGCTTCGCGATCGCGTCATCCGGCCGGCCCTCGTGGCCGTCGCCGCAGAGGCTGCCGAGGAAGCCGACGCCGGCTCCTCCGAGGCCCAACCACCCATCCACTGACCACCACCGTTTGACTGACTGAGCGAGAACAGGAGCACACCAGGACCATGGCCAAGATCATCGGAATCGACCTCGGGACGACCAACTCCGTCGTCGCCGTCATGGAGGGTGGCGAGCCGACCGTCATCGCGTCCGCCGAGGGCGGGCGGATCGTGCCGTCGGTCGTGGCCTTCAGCAAGAGCGGCGAGCGGCTCGTCGGCCAGCTCGCCAAGCGCCAGGCGGTGACCAACCCCGGCAACACCGTCTACTCGATCAAGCGCTTCATGGGCCGCCGCTGGGACGACCCGGAGGTCCAGCGCAGCAAGGGTCTCGTGCCCTACACGGTCGAGAAGGACCCGAAGTCGGACGGCATCCTCGTCAAGCTCGCCAACGACAAGGCGTACACGCCGCCCGAGATCAGCGCGATGATCCTGCAGAAGCTCAAGGCGGACGCGGAGGCGTACCT
>DATHRO010000078.1:0-2220 GCA_035465135.1 Candidatus Deferrimicrobiaceae bacterium | reverse complement strand
GGTCGTCATCGTCACCGACCGGCCGTTCGCCGGCTTCGAGCTGTTCACGGGCGCCCGCTCCCAGGCTTATCCGATCGGGCTGATCGTCGCCGAGGTCGATGCCGAGGGGAAGGGCGAGGGCAAGCTCGTTGCCGCCGCCGCCGTCGCGGTGAAGGACGGCCGGATCGAGATCGAGAGCTACGGTTCGCAGCCCGTCCAGCTCCGGAACCTCCGGGTCGAGGCCGAGTAGCGCTCGTCGGGCCGCCGGCCGGGCCGCGGGTGGCGTGGTAGGGTTCGGGCGTCTCGTCGATGCGCCTCCCCCCCGGTCCACGTCTTCTCAGGAGCCTTCTCGACGCCTCTGCGGCGGTCGTCGCCCTCGGCGTCTTGCTGGCGGCGGCATCTCCGCCCGCGGCCGCCGAGCAGGCGCCCTTCGTCGACGCCACCGCGGCGACGGGCCTCGACTTCCTCCACTTCCTGGGCGCCACCGGCCAGTTCGACTTCCCCGAGATCGCGGGCTCGGGCGGCGCCCTGTTCGACGCCGACGGCGACGGCGACCTCGACCTCTTCCTGGTCCAGGGCTCGATGCTGGATCCCCGCCGCGCTCCGTCGGATTCGATCTTCCCCTGGCGGAGCCCGGAGCCGCCGAGCGACCGGCTCTACCGCAACGACCTCGGCGCCGACGGGCGCGTGCGCTGGACCGACGTCTCGAGGACGGCCGGCTTCGCCGGCGAGCGCGGCTACGGCATGGGAGTCGCCGTCGGCGACTACGACGGCGACGGCGATCCCGATCTGTACGTCACCAACTTCGGGTCCAATCGGATGTGGCGCAACCAGGGGGGTCTCCGCTTCGAGGACGTCACCGCGGCGACCCGCAGCGACGACCCGCGCTGGAGCGTTCCCGCGGCCTTCTTCGACGCCGACCGCGACGGCGATCTCGATCTCTGGGTGGGCAACTACGTCGACTTCGCGCTCGCCAAGCAGGTGCCGTGCATCGGCACCTCCGGCGCCCGCGACTACTGCGGTCCCGACAGCTACCATCCGGAGTCCGACCGGATGTTCGAGAACCGCGGCGACGGCACCTTCCGCGACGTCACCGTGCGGGCGGGCCTGGCGAAGGCCGCGGGCGCGACGCTCGGCGTGGTCGCGGCCGACTTCGACGGCGACGGCTGGCTCGATCTCTACGTCGGCAACGACGGCGATCCCAACTTCCTCTGGATCAACCGCCGCGACGGCACCTTCCTCGACGAGGCGATGCCGCGCGGCTGCGCGCTCAACGGCCGCGGCCAGGCCGAGGCGTCGATGGGGGTGGACGTCGCCGACATCGACGGCGACGGCGACCTCGACCTGTTCATGACCCACCTCAACGGCGAGCACAACACGCTCTACCTCAACCAGGGCGGGGGGCTGTTCGCCGACCGTTCGATCCCGAGCGGCCTGGGGGCGCCGAGCCTGCGGCACACCGGATTCGGCACCGCCTGGTTCGACTACGACAACGACGGCGTGCTCGACGTCTACGTCGCCAACGGAGCGGTGAAGAGCCTCGACGAGCAGCTGCAGGAGGGGGACCCGTTCCCCTTCCGGCAGCGCAACCAGCTCTTCCGCGGGCTGGGTGGCGGACGCTTCGTGGAGATCGCCGAGCCCGTGGCCGGCGGCGGCGGACGCGACGAGGCGAGCCGGGGCGTCATGGCCGGCGATCTCGACAACGACGGCGACGTCGACCTCGTCGTGCAGAACGCCGGAGCGAAGGCGCAGGTCCTGCTCAACGCGGTCGGCCAGGACCGGGCCTGGATCGGCATCGTCCCGGTGGACGACGGCCGATTGGTCCTCAACGCCCGGGTCGAGCTGCGCGTTCCCGGGCGTCCGCCGGTCTGGCGCGAGGCCCGGGCGGTCGCCAGCTACGCCTCCGCGAACGATCCGCGGACGCTGTTCGGCCTCGGCGAGGCCAGCGGGGCGGTCGAGGCCCTCGTGCACTGGCCGGACGGCGCGGTCGAGCGCTGGAGCGGGCTCGCTCCGCGGCGGTACCACACGCTGGGCCGCGGCAGCGGAAAGGCCGTGCGATGAGGCGGCCGGGCTGTCGGGCCCTGATCTTCGCCGCGCTGCTCGGGGCGGCGCCGGCGGCGCGCGCGGCGGTCGAGCTGCTGGCCTTGCCCGCGCCGTCGCTCGACATCGTCGAGCCGGAGGTGCGCGAGCAGCTCGAGACCCGCCGGGCGCGGATCCTCGAGGCGCTCGAGGTCGCCGATC
>DATHRO010000077.1:0-2547 GCA_035465135.1 Candidatus Deferrimicrobiaceae bacterium | reverse complement strand
TCCCCCAGGGCGTTTGTAACGAGGCCGACCACCAGCGTCCGGCCGGCGGCGTCCACCAAGCTGCACGATCTGAAGGTGTGGTCAGCCGCCACCTGGCTGGGTTGCGGGTCGGTGCAGGCGTAGCCGCGGCTGGCGTAGTAGAGGGCGACAGACTCGACATCGAACTCGAACCCAGTCGGGCTCGTCGTTATGGCCGGAGACCCGGCGTCTGCCGAGGGCGCGATTGTCGGCGACGGGCCTGGGGTGGGGAGCGCCGGCGACGGCCCGGACGGGGACGAGACGGGCGCCCCGCAGGCGATCACGACCGTGGCCACGATCGTGACGAACGACGCGCGGAGCGCGGCCGCCGAACGGTACTTGCGGTTAGCGGTCACGGCGACCGATTGTGGGATGTGAAGCCGACGCGGTCCAGCGCTACGATGGTCCCGAATTCCGGGCTGCCCCTAACAACACGGACGCTCGTTCGTTCGTCAGAGTGCAGTCCACGCGTCCTGCACCGAGGTATCCATGCGCAAGACCCTGATCTCCATCGCCACGGCGCTCTCGCTCGTCGCCCTCTCGGCGACGGCGGCTCTGGCAGACCCGCCTGTCCCGGCGAAGGGCCACGGGGAGGCGGTATCCGAGGTCGCGAAGGCGGTCAATTACGTCAGCGGCCAGGCCCGCGGCGAGGCCGTCTCGGAGCTCGCGAAGCAGCACGGCGCACTCGTCTCCGCGGCCGCCAAGGCGCACGGCGAGGCCGCTGCCGCGGCGGGCAAGGCCAAGGGCGAGGCGGCTGCCGAGTCCGGCAGCGCCAACGGCGCGACCGCGTCCGAGCCAGGTCGCCTGAAGGCGGAGGCCGGGGCCGGCAACGCCGGCGGCTGACGCCGCACCCGAGGGGTTCGTTCGCGAGCCCCCGACTCCTCGCGAGTCAGCAGCCAAGCACGGGCCCGACCGGGCCCGTGTCTTGATTCCCGCGTCGGGAACGCCGCCGATCCAGCCATTCCGGCGCAATAGGGCGGTGGCCCCGACCGCAGCCAACGAACGAGCCGTCAGCGGGTCGATTGACACAACCCCGAGCCCGCCCTACCGTCGCCCAATCAAACGTTCGTTTGATTCGCGCAGCAGGCATCCATCCCGCCCGCTGCAGGCAGGTGACATGACCAGCGAGTTGGCGCCACCGGCAGGCTCCGTAACCGCCCCCCGACCGCGCGAGGCGGATCTCCTCGCCGCCGCGACCCGGCTCTTCCGGCAGCGAGGCTTCCATGCCACGAGCATGCAGGACCTCGGCCAGGCACTCGCCATGAACCGCGGCAGCCTGTACCACTACATCGCGGCCAAGGACGACCTGCTGTGGACCATCCTCACGCGCGCCTTTGACCGCCTCGAGGCGCGAGTCGTTCCGGTCCTCTCGTCGGACGCTCCGCCGCTCGACCGCCTTCGCGGCGCGATCCACGAGCACCTTCGCGTGGCCGCGACGCATCCTGATGAGCTGTCGCTGATTCAGATCGAGCTGCGGTCGCTGGCGCCGGAGCGGCGCGCGGAGATGATCCGGCGGCGCGACGCGTACGAGGCCCGGTGGCGCGCGGCCATCGCCGATGCGGTTGCCGGCGGCGCCCTCCGCGGGTTCGACGTCCGATTGGCTGGCATCGGGATCCTGTCGGCCTGCAACTGGTTCACCCAGTGGTACCGGCCGGACGGCGACCTCGAGGTCGACGACATCGCCGACCGCTTCTGCGACCTGTTCCTGGTGGGCCTCCTGCCGCGAGAGGATCTGCCGCGGGCAACCGGGAGTGGCCGGCCGTGATCCCGCGATACCCCCGGGTGACCGTCTTGGGCGCCGGGACGATGGGCGCCCAGCTGGCCTGCCTGATCGCCGGCGCAGGCTCGCGCGTGCGCCTCCTGGACCTCGATGCGGCCACGGCCCGCTCCGGCCTCGATCGAGCGGCGAAGCTGCGGCCGTCGCCGTTGTACGCCACCGACGACCTGGCGCGGATCACGACCGGCGGCTTCGACGACCTGGACGCCGCGCTGGCAACGAGCGACTGGGTGCTGGAGGCGATCGTCGAGCGCCTGGAACCGAAGCGCGACCTGATTGGGCGCGTGGACGCCGGGCTCGGTGCGCTGTCGGGCGACGAATCCGCCGCGCCGATCGTCACGACCAATACGAGCGGCCTCTCGATCTCGGCGCTTGCCGAGGGCCGATCAGAGCGTTTCCGACGGCGATTCTTCGGGACGCACTTCTTCAACCCACCCCGCTATGCCCGGCTGCTGGAGCTCATCCCTCACGCCGACACCGATCGGGACGCGATGGAGGCCTTCGCGACCTACGGCACGCTGCAGCTCGGCAAGGGCGTCGTGATCGCCCGGGACACGCCGGCGTTCATCGCCAACCGGCTCGGCGTCCACGGCATGTTGACCATCCTCCGCCTCGCCCAGGAGCTCGGGCTCGGCCCCGATGAGGTCGATGAGCTGACCGGGGAGCTGATCGGACGGCCCAAGAGCGCCACCTTCCGGACGCTCGATCTCGTCGGCATCGACGTTGCGCTCGCCGTCGCCGAGCATTGCCAC
>DATHRO010000076.1:0-4895 GCA_035465135.1 Candidatus Deferrimicrobiaceae bacterium | reverse complement strand
CGCGCTGAAGGCGACGGCCACGGCGTCGCGGTACGGGAAGCCGAGCCGCGAGCCAACGACGAGCACCACGAAGAACATGGCCGCGAAGAACAGCGTCATCGGGATCGCCATCTCGACGACGATCGCGGGGCGCTCGAGGATCAGGTCGCCCTTCAGGGCGAACATCACGATCAGCGTGAACAGCAGGCCGAGAATCGAGACCGCATTCAGGATGGGCTTCAGGGCATCCATCCCGGCCTCGCCCCGGCGGCGCACGACGAGCAACCGGGTCGCGACGCCGAGTACCAGCGGCAGCCCGAGATACAGGACCACGCTCTCGGCCACGACCCCGACGTCGAAGCTCACGTTCCCGATCAGCAGTCGGGCGTAGACCGGGATCAGCAGCATCTGTGCGACCGAGTTCAGGGCCACGAATACGAGCGCCATCGGCGTGTTGCCCTTGGCCAGGAAGGTGAAGATGATGACCATCGCGATGCACGGCGCGAGGCCGTACAGGACGAGCCCGGTGTGGAGCTCCGGGTCGGCCACGAAGACGTTCGCGAGGCCCAGCATCACGAACGGCGCGACGAGGTAGTTGAAGAGCAGCACGACTGCCAGCTGGCGGGGCGACCGGAACGCCGCGCCGACCTCGCCGAGGCGGACGTTCGTCATCGCCGGATACATCATCGCGAACAGGCCGATCGGGACGCCGAGGCTGATGAGCGCCGGCACGCTCGGCTCGAAGGTCGCGCCGGCGATCGACTTGATGGCCTCGATCGGTGGCGTCAGGACGAAGTCAGAGATCTGGAGGGCGTTCCCGACGAGGATCCCGGTGGCCATGCTGAACAGGACGAAGAACGGCAGCAGCCGGAAGTCCTCGAGCTTCGCGAGCACGCGTGTCACGACCTTTCCAGGCGGCATCCGAGCGCCGTGAATATCTCACGGTCGACTGAGATGTCGGATGTGCCGAAGGTCCTCGATCCGGGTGACCGCTGCCCTCACGGACCGCGACCGAGCTGTCGTCAGCCTCCTGACCGACGGAGCACGTAGCCGACGCCGCGGACCGTCTTGAGGATCGTCGGGCGCGACGAATCCTCCTCGATGACCGCCCGCAGCCAGTGGACATGGACGTCGACCGTCCGGGTCTCGCCCGAGTAGTCGTAGCCCCAGACGCGTTCGAGGAGCTGATCGCGGGTGATGACCTGGCCCGGGTGGCGGAGGAGGAAGGCCAGCAGCTCGAAGACCTTTGGCTTGACCGGCAGCTCCTCGCCGCCGCGAAGGATTCGATGGCCGGCGAGGTCGACCTGGATTCGCCCGAGGTCGACGAGCGGCGGAACGTTCGTATCCGGGACAAGCTCGGTCCGCCGCAGGACCGCCCTCAGCCGCGCCGACAGCTCTCGCATCGAGAACGGCTTGGTGACGTAGTCGTCCGCGCCGAGCTCCAGCCCGACAACCTTGTCGATCTCGGAATCCCGGGCCGTGAGCATGATGATCGGGACCCTCGAGTCCGCCCGGATGAGCCGAGCCACCTCGAGGCCGGACAGCTCGGGCAGCATCAGGTCGAGCAGCACCAGGTCCGGCTTGCCGGACCGGAAGGCCTCCAGCGCCTGTCGGCCGTCACCGGCCTGAGCGACCTCGAAACCCTCCATTTCGAGCGATTCGGCGAGGGTCTCGCGGAGCGTCGGCTCGTCCTCGACGACCAGGATGCGGCGGGCCACGTGACCGAGGATACGCGGCCGCGTTAACGGCGCATCTATCGGCGCGAGGTCAGGCGGTGCCCTTTCGCGGGCGCATGAAGTACTCGGTGAACGAGCGGCAGCGGCCGTCGGCGTCGAACTCCAGGAGCCAGCTGTTGTAGTAGCGGTGCTCCACGGTCGCCCGCGTGGCATCCGCCCAGTACGTGGTCGTGCCGATCGCGACCGCGCGGGCTCCATCCACGGCGAACGGCTCGTAGCGTCCCTCGACCGTTCCGGGGGCGTCGCGGCCGGCGGGATCACCGCCCGGGTTGAGCCAGTCAGCGACGATCGCGTCGCGGCCACGGAGCGGTTCGTCCTGGGGATGGTAGCGATACTCCGCGTCGGCGCTGAACAGCTCGCCGATCCGGATCGCGTCGTAGGCGAACCATGCCTCCACGTAGCGGTTGAGCCAGGCCTGGACCTCAGCGTGCGTCATCGGACTTCCCCTCTCCCGCGAGCGTCTCGAGCGCGGCGTCGAGACGCGCCAGCGTCCGGTCACGCCCGAGCGCGACCAGCGTGTCGAACAGCGGCGGCGTCGCCGTTCGGCCGGTGACGGCCACCCTGATGGCCATGAACAGGTCGCCGGCCTTCCAGTCTCGAGCCTCGGCGAGCCCACGCAGCGCCGGCTCGAGCTCGTCCGCCTCGAACGTGACCGGGCCGACCGAGTCGGCGATCGTGTCGCGCGCCGCCTGGAGGCCCTCGAGCGTCGTCGCGGCATCCCAGCGCTTCGGGACCAGCAGCGACGGATCGACCGCCAGCCGCTCGACCCACAGGAAGCCGACGAGATCGCCGATCGCGCCGAGGGTCGGTAGGCGCTCCTGGACGATCGGCAGGAGCGTGCGAAGCTCGTCCGAAGACGGCAGCCGATCGATCCTCCCGGCCTCGCGATCGGCCTCGAGAAACGGCAGCAACCGCGCGATCAGCTCGTCCGGCGGCAGACGCCGCATCCACTGGCCGTTCAGCCACTCCAGCCGCTCGCGGTCGAAAACGGCGCCGCCCTTCTGGACGTGGTCGAGGTCGAACCGGGCGGTCAGCGCGTCGAGCGACAGGATCTCCTCCTCCGTGCCGGTCGACCATCCGAGGAGCGCCAGGAAGTTGACGATCGCCTCCGGCAGAAAGCCCTGGGCTCGGTAGTCCGACAGCGCGGTCTGAGACTTCCGCTTGCTCATCTTGGTGCGGTCCGGGTTGAGGATCAGAGGCAGGTGCCCGAACCGCGGAACGGCGTGGCCGAGGGCCTCGAACAGCAGGATGTGCTTGGGCGTGTTGGAGAGGTGGTCCTCGCCGCGGATGACGTGCGTGATCTCCATCGCCGCGTCGTCGACGACCACCGTGAAGTGGTACAGCGGCGTGCCGTCGGCACGGACGATCACGAAGTCGCCGCCAAGGTTGGCGGTGTCGATCTCGACCTGGCCGCGGACGAGGTCGTCGAACCGGACCGTCTCGGCGGGGACGCGGAACCGGAGGACCGATCCACGGCCCTCGGCCTCGCGGGCGCCGCGCTCCTCGGGGCTGAGGTTCGCGCAGCGACCGACGTAGCGTGGCGGCTGGTGCGTCGCCTCCTGCGCCCGCCGGTCGGCCTCCAGCTCGTCGGGGCTGCAATAGCACGGGTAGGCGAGGTCGCGCTCCAGGAGGTGGCGAGCCGCCTCCGCATAGCGACCGAGCCGCTGCATCTGGCGGTACGGGCCATACGGCCCGCGGTCCTCGCCACCGGCGGCAGCGGGGCCCTCGTCCCATTCGAGGCCGAGCCAGTGGAGGCCCTCGAGGATGTCCGCCTCGAACGCGACCGTGCTGCGTGCGACGTCCGTGTCCTCGAGCCGCAGCAGGAACGTACCGCCGTGGCGACGCGCAAAGAGGTAGTTGAAGAGCGCCGTTCGCGCGGTTCCGATGTGGAGCGGCCCGGTCGGGCTCGGTGCGATCCGGACGCGAGGGTTGGGCATGCGCGGAGTCTATCCGCGCCGCGGCGTCAGGCTCCCGGTACCCGGTGGAAGAGGGCCGGATCGGCCTGGCCGCGAATGACGCGGATGAGCGCCGCGGGCCGAAGTCCCAGCGTCGCCCGGCCGAGCGGGCCGTCGAGGGTCAGCGAATCGAGCGATTCGGAGCGTGCAAGGACCGTGATCGGGGCACCCGGGCGGAGGCCCCGGGCCTCGAGATAGGACAGCAGGCCGGCATCCTCCTCGGCCTCCTCGGTGATCCGGTAGACGGTCGCCTGGTCGCCCGCCTCGATCGTCGACAGCGGGACGCCGGCCGGGCGGCGGCGCGCGGCCTCGGCGTCGATCGGGTTGCCGTGGGGACACGTCTCCGGGTGGCCGAGCAGCTCATCGAGCCGGGCCTCGACGCGCGGCGAGATGGCCGCTTGGAGCCGCTCAGCCTCGACGTCAGACTCGGCCCAGCCGAGGCCGACGATCTCGGTCAGCAGCCATTCGCACAGCGCGTGGCGCCGGAAGATGTCGTCTGCCGCGGTCCGACCGGCCTTCGTCAGCCCGAGGGTCCGGCCCTCGCTGAGCTGCACGAGACCGTCACCGGCGAGGCGGCGGAACATCTCACTGGCTGCCTGCGTGCTCACGCCGAGCCGTCGCGCGACCTGCGCCGCCGTGATCCGGGCGCCGTCGCCAGCCATGACGCGGAGCGTCAGGAGGTACTCCTGGGCGGCGCTCGACAGCTCGCTCGGCGTGCGCGGACGGCCACGCGACTGGACGGTCATCGGGGCGAGGATACCGAGGCGCGCCGCGCCGCCGACGCCGCGGCATAGGCGACGCCGGTCAGCCACGCGAGCGCGAGCAACACGCCGAGCGCGAAGCCGGCCTGGGGCGCTCCCCCCGCGCCCACGGCGAGCAGGACGGCGGTCACCGGCACGAGGGCCAGCAGCACGCCCACGGTGCCGAACGCGAGGAGCCGTGCGAGCGGCGGCAGGAGCATCAGCAGCGCCAGGATCACGATCTGGGCGAGCCACGGCACGAGCGGCGCGGCGCCCGTGCACGAGGCGGCGTAGACGGCGCAGCCAGTGCCGTCGCCGGCCGCGATCGCCGCCGCGACGCCGAGCGGCGGCCAGGCGACGAGGGCGGGTCGGAGGCGACGGATCGGGTCGTCGGCCCAGCTGCCGAGCGGCGACCATCGGGCCCACGGTCCTTCGTCCCGGGAGGCCCCGGCGTCGCCCGTGGCTCGCGCGAAGGCCGCCGGCGG
>DATHRO010000075.1:0-10196 GCA_035465135.1 Candidatus Deferrimicrobiaceae bacterium | reverse complement strand
CGCGACCCTCGCGGAGGATCTGCCGGCCGTGGAGCTGATCGCGGGCGGCGACCCGGACGCCGGCCGCCCCGCGTTCAACCCGCACCTGTGGCTGGCCGTCCCGAACGTGCTCCTGTACGTCGACCGGATCGAGGTCGCGCTCGCCGCCGCCGATCCGGCCAACGCCGCGGCCTATGCCGCCGGAGCGGATGCCTACGCCAGCCGGCTTCGCGACCTCGATGCGCGGGTCCGCGCCGAGATCGATACGATCCCGCCATCGAGCCGGCGGGTCGTGACCTTCCACGACGCCTTTCCGTACTTCGCTCGCGAGTACGGGATCGAGATCGTCGGGGTGGCCGTGGAAGCACCGGGGCAGGAGCCCAGCGCCGCGCAGATCGCTGCGCTCGTCGAGGCCATTCGAGAGACGGGGGTGAAAGCGATCTTCAGCGAATCGCAGTTTTCGAGCGAGCTGGTCCGGCGAATCGCCGCCGAGACCGATGCGACGGTCATCGCCGACCTGTACACCGATTCGCTCGGTGATCCACCGGTGACGAGCTACGAAGCGGTCATTGAGTGGGACGTCGCAAGGCTCGTCGAGGCGCTTCGGTGAGCAGCTCAGTTGGCACATTGGCGGCGCTCGCCCCGACCGTGGGAGCCGTCCACCTGACCGACGTGTCCACCGGGTATGACGGCACACCAGCCGTCGAGGCGGCATCGCTCGACATTCCAGCCGGCGCGCTGGTCGCGGTCTTCGGCCCGAACGGCGGCGGCAAGACGACGCTGCTCAAGCTCATGGCCGGGCTGCTCGAACCCTGGAGCGGCGGCGTCGAGATCCTCGGCGGCCCGCCGACCGCGGCCGCGCGGCGGATCGCCTACGTGCCCCAGGCCGAGCTGGTCGACTGGTCCTTCCCGGTGAGCGTCTGGGACGTCGCCATGATGGGCCGCTTCCCGCGGCTCGGGCTGCTGCGCCAGCCCGCGGCGGTCGATCGGCAGGCTGTCGGGGCGGCCCTGGAGCGCGTCGGCATGCTGGACCACGCACGGACCCAGATCGGCCGACTGTCGGGCGGGCAGCGCCGGCGGGCGTTCCTCGCCCGGGCGATCGCCGCGGACGCGGAGCTGTATCTCCTCGACGAGCCGGTCACCGGCGTCGACGTGCCGACGCAGGAGGACCTGATGACGCTCCTCGACGAGGAGTCGAAGGCCGGTCGGACCGTGATCGCGACGACCCACGACCTCGCCGCCGCGAGCCGCCACTTCTCGACCGTCGTCGGGATCAACCGCCGGATCATGGCCGCGGGTCCGGTCGAGCTGCTCAACGATCCGGATGTCCTGCGCCGGACCTACGGCGGCCACCTGCTGATGATCGGCGAGCGCGGGGTCCTGCTCGACGACGCCCACCACCACGATACGGCCAGCGGCCCCGAGCGCCACTTCCACGAGGGGGACGTCGCCCCGTGAGCCCGGTCGACGCGGTCCTCGAGCCGCTCGCCTTCCCGTTCTTCGTGCGGGCCCTCGCCGCGGCCACGATCGTCGGCCTGGTGTGCGCTGTCGTGGGCAGCTACATGGTCCTGCGCGGGCTGGCGTTCATGGGTGACGCGCTCAGCCACGCAGCGTTCCCGGGTGTCGTGGTCGCATACCTGCTGCAGGGCCCGTTCTATCTCGGCGCCGCGATCGCGGCCGTCGGCACGGCCCTGGCTATCGGCTGGGTCTCGCGGCGCGGCCGGCTGCGCGGCGACACGGCGATCGGCGTCCTGTTCGCCGGCATGTTCGCGCTCGGCATCTTCCTGTTCAGCCGGATCCCGAACTACGTCGGCGACCTCTTTGGCTTCCTGTTCGGCGAGGTGCTCGGGATCTCCGATGCCGACCTCGTGGCGCTGGTCGGCCTCGCGATCGTCGTCCTGGCGCTGGTCGTCGTCTTCTGGAAGGAGCTGCTCTATTCGACGTTCGACCCGCTGGGCGCTGCGGCGGCGGGTCTGCCCGTCGGCCGGCTGGAGTACCTCTTCCTGGCCCTCATCGCGCTGACGATCGTCGTGAGCCTGCAGGCGGTCGGGATCATCCTCGTCGTGGCTATGCTCATCACCCCGGCCGCGACAGGCCAGCTGCTCGCCACGAGCTTCGGGCGGCTGGTCGCGATCGCCGTCGTCATCGGGGTCGCGAGCCCGGCCGTGGGGCTGTACCTCAGCTACTGGCTCGATGCCGCGGCCGGTGCGACCATCGTCCTCGTGCAGACGCTGGCCTTCGGGATCGTGCTCCTCGGCCGCGCCGCCGGGAGTCGCCGCGCCGGCCGGTTGCCGCCGACGCCGGCATGAGCGAGCGGCCGGCGCTCGGACCGGTCGGCCAGATTCTGGTGCCCGTGGCCGACGTCGATCGAGCCGTCGAATTCTACGAGCGCGTCCTCGGATTGCCGCTCGCGTTCCGCTACCCGGGGGTCGCGTTCTTCGACGCCGGCGTCCGGATCTACCTCGCGACGCCGACCGAGCCGGGCTTCAACGGCCGGGCCACGTTCTATCTTCGGACCGACGACGTGTCAGGCGCCGTGGAGGCGATCGAGGCCCGCGGCGGCGAGGTCTCGGTCCGGCCGACGATCGCCCACCGCGACGATGCGTACGACCTGTGGTTGGCGTTCGTGCGCGACCCGGACGGCAACAACGTCGGGCTGATGCGCGAGGCACCGATGGGGCTCGAGCGCGGCTGAGGATCTGCCTCCGGCGGCGCGATCTCGCGCGCCGGCACGAGCGCGGCGAATCGCTCGCCGCTCTCAACCCAACGACGAACGGGCCCTCGCGGAAATCGACAGGCTAGCATCGGGCAATGGCGCGGCCCGCCGAGATTCTGTCGATCGATGGCCGAGAGGTCACGATCACCAATCCGGGCAAGCTCTTCTTCCCCGAGATCGGGGCGACGAAGCTCGACCTCGTCCGCTACTACCTCGCGGTCGCGCCCGGTGCGCTGGTCGGCGCCGGCGGCCGGCCGATGGCGCTGAAGCGCTTCGTCGACGGCGCCGCGGGCGAGGCGTTCTTCCAGAAGCGGGCGCCGCAGAACCGGCCGGACTGGCTGCGCGTGGTGACGCTGTCGTTCCCGTCCGGGCGGACGGCCGACGAGGTCGTCGTTGACGACGCGGCCGGCCTCGCGTGGATCGTCAACCTCGGCTGCATCGACCTCAACCCGCATCCTGTCCGGGCCGACGACCTCGATCATCCCGACGAGCTGCGAGTCGACCTCGACCCGGTCCCGGGCGTCCCCTGGTCCCAGATCCGCGAGGTCGCCCTGGTCACGGGCGAGGCGCTGGCCGATGTCGGCCTCGTCGGCTGGCCCAAGACCTCGGGCTCGCGGGGCATCCACGTCAACGTCCGGATCGAGCGCCGTTGGACCTACCCCGAGGTGCGACGGGCGGCCCTGGCCCTGGCCCGCGTGGTCGAGCGCCGAGCGCCGACCCTCGCCACCTCGAAGTGGTGGAAGGAGGAGCGCCACGGCGTGTTCCTCGATTACAACCAGAACGCCAAGGATCGGACCGTCGCCTCGGCCTACTCGGTTCGCCCGCTGCCGGACGCGCGCGTCTCCACGCCGCTGTCGTGGGACGAGGTGCCGGCGTGCCAGCCGGAGGACTTCACGATCCAGACCGTCCCCGAGCGGTTCGCGACGGTCGGCGACCCGGGAGCGGGGATCGACGATGCGGTCGGGTCGCTGGAGGCACTTCTGGAGCTGTCACGGCGGGACGAGGCGGACGGGCTGGGCGACGCGCCGTGGCCACCGAACTACCGCAAGCAAGCCGGCGAGCCGCCGCGCGTCCAGCCGTCACGGCAGCGTCGCCCCACGGCCGCCTACGACACCCCCGAGGCCGCGGCGGAGCGCGAGAAGGCGCGAGCGGCGATGGAGCGCCGCTTCGCGGCCGAGCTCGATCGACGACAGGCGGCCACGGCCGCAGGGGCCGGGACCCGGCCCACCCCGACCGGGCGCCGTCGCTCGAACGTCCCGGTCATCGAGATCTCGCGCGCGAAGACGAAGGCCGAGGCGCTCGCGGGCTTCGAACGCTGGAAGACGCGTCACCCCGAGGCGGCCGGCCATCTCGAGCCCGCGGACGTGCTGGTCGACGGGATGCGCGGCCGCTCGTCGCTGTGGTACCGGGTTCGGGCGAATCTCACCCACGTGCCGGCGTCGCAGCGCCCGGGCCAGGAGGCCCTCGACCCGGACTACGACCCATGGGCCGAGTACGAATGGCCGGACCGATCCGGCCAGCGCGAGCGACCGCCACGCCGCCGATCCGGCGGCTGAGGCCTGGTCAGGCGGACGCCGGCACGGCCGGCTCGCGCCACCTGAATGCGAGCGCGAAGAAGACATACACGTGGATCAGGAACATCACGAGCGTGAACGCCGACCCGCCGCCCGCGGTGCTGCTCAGGCCACTGCCCCAGATGAGGCCGCTGATGATCGCCACGACGATGCCCGTGACCCGGCCCCACTCGGCGGACCGCAGCACGCCGATCCCACCGAGCAGGTACACGACGCTGTAGGCGATCACGATCATCCCAAGGAAGCCGATCGTGCCGCCGACCAGCTGCTCCGGCGTGAGGCCTCCGGGAACGCCGGGCATCTGGTCCACGAAGTCGGACGCGAGGTCCGCGACGACCGACGCGAATGCGAGGAACAGGAAGCCGAACAGCAGGCCGACGACGCCGAGCGCCAGGAGCACAGCGCCGGCGACCGCCGACAGCGTCGTTCGCGGGGGCCTGGCGCCGGGCGCGGCGGCGGATGCAGGCGGCGCCTGCCACTGGACCGCCGGGCCGGGTGGCAGACCCGGCGGCGTCGCGGGTGGCGTCGCGGGTGCGGCTGGCTCGGGTGGAACCGGCGCTGCCGCGCTCGCCTCATGCTCCGGCCAGCCGATCGGACCCCCAGACGGCGGCGGGCCGGCCGGACCCGTGTCCGGCGGCAGCGACTCGCCCGACGTCGGCTCCTCGGGCGGCGCCCCCTCGGGTGGCATTCGCTCGTTCATGCAGACCCCCTCCGATCCCGGGAAGCGCCCGCGCGCCCCGAGCCCACCATAGCCGACGACCCGACCCGGATGCCAGGCGGTGGTCGGCGCGGCGGCCGGATCAGAACCCGACGGTGAAGCCGAGCGTCACGAGGGCCAGCGACGCGAGGATCTCAATGATCCCGATGTGGACCGGTCGCAGCCGGCCCGGCCCTCCGGGGCCGGCCCGCCAGCGGGCCTGTGCCACGAGGAGCGCCGCCGAGCGGGCCAGCAGGGCGACGGCCAGCACCGAGTACGGCCACGGCAGGAGCAGCCAGGCCACCGCAACGACGGCGCCATGGTAGGCAAGTGCCGCGACGGCGAAGACCCGGTTGCCGCGCTCCCTGATGAGTGATCTGACCACCAGCACCGACCCGACGAGGTACAGGCCGCCGGCCAGCACGGCGTCCGCGACGGCGGGGCCAAGCGGATCCCCGGCGAGGAGCGCCGCCGCTGGCACGAGGGCCAGCGCCTGGCCGATCTCGAGCAGGCTGACGAAGACGCTCTTGTGGTACCCGGCGAGCGACATCGCCAGCGTCACCCCACCGACCGCGACGACGAGCGCCGCGATCGTGAGCAGCCTCGGCTCGACGACCAGCAGGGCCGCGCCGCTGACGGCAAGAACCGCGCCGAACAGGCCGGCCGGCCTGAGGGCCGCCGTTCGCCGCGCGCGAGCCCACTCGAGGGCCGCGACCGAGGCAAGGTAGGCGGAGCCGGCCGAGACCGCGAGCACGAGATGCCAGGGACTGGGGCGAGACGCAGCCACGCCGAGCAACAGCGGAACGGCCAGGATCGCCCAGGCGCCGTACTGCCTCGGCACCCAGCGGATCCGCTCGGCCCGCGACCCCGATGGCGTGGACAGCGGGCCCGCGGTCGACCGCTCGCTCACCCCGCAGCAGCGCCGAAGATCTTCGCCAGCTCGAAGGCGGCCGTCTCCTCGAGCTGGTCGTATCGGCAGTCCTCCGGCGGCTTGTCGGGCCGCCACCTGACGAACGTGGTGGCGTGTCGGAAGCGATCGCCCTGCAGGTGGTCGTAGGCGACCTCTGCGACGCGCTCCGCGCGCAGCGGCTCCCACGACAGGTCCTTGCCGCGGTTCCAGCGCGAGGTCGCGCCGGGCATCCGCGTGCCCGAGGCATCGGTCGAGCCGATCCCTGCCCACTCGGCCCATTCCCGCCAGGGATGGCCATCGAGGGCGTTCGCGCGCAGCGACTCGAGCTCGCGGGCCAGAGCGGCCCGGCGATCCCACGAGAACGACGACGTGACGCCGACGTGGTGGAGCTGGCCGGCGTCGTCGAACAGCCCGAGCAACAGCGATCCGACGTGCGTCCCGGCGCCGTTCTTGTGCCACCGGAAGCCGGCCACGACGCAGTCGGCCGTGCGCTGATGCTTGATCTTGAGCATCGCCCGCTTGCCCGGCAGGTAGACCCCGTCGAGGCGCTTCGCGACCACCCCGTCGAGCCCCGCGCCCTCGAAGCGCTCGAACCAGTCGGCCGCGATCGAACGGTCGGTCGTGGCCGGCGTGAGGTGCACTGGCGGCGTCACCCTCGCGAGGGCCTGCTCCAGGCGGCGGCGGCGGTCGCCCTGCGGAGTGGCGCGGAGGTCCTCGTCGCCGAGCGCCAGCAGGTCCCAGGCGACGTACGAGGCGGGCGTCTGTGCCGCCAGCAGCCGGACCCGCGACTCGGCCGGGTGGATCCGTAGCAGGAGGGCCTCGAAATCGAGGCCCTCCGGACCCGCGATCACGACCTCGCCGTCGAGGACGCAGCGGTCCGGGAGCGAGGCCCGCAGCGGCTCCGCCAGCTCCGGGAAATAGCGGTCGAGCGGCTTGAGGTCGCGCGACTGGACCAGCGTCTCATCGCCGTCGCGGAAGACCAGTGCGCGGAAGCCGTCCCACTTCGGCTCGAACAGCCAGCCGTCGCCGTCGGGCAGGTCGTCCGCCAGCTTGGCCAGCATCGGCTCGATCGGCGGGTCGAACGGCAGCCGCATGGCGGTCACGGTAGCCCAGCCATCAGCCGATCGCGGCACGCACCGCGTCGAACGCTCGGACGAGCAGCGGCGCCACGACCAGCCCGGGCAGGAAGTTGGCGACCCGAACCGACTTGAGCTCGAGGAGGCGGAGCCCGACCCCGATCAGGGCCACCCCGCCGACCGCGGTCACGACGAGCACGGTCGGCGCGTCGAACACGCCCTGCAGCAGGAACGCGCCTCCGGCGATGCTGCCCTGGACGACGAGCACGGTCACGCCGGACAGGTAGACACCCGCGCCGAGGGCCGCGGCGAACGCGACGCTGGCCACGCCGTCGAGCAGCGACTTGGTGGCCAACAGCGTCATGTCGCCGCGCAGACCGTTGTCCAGCGAGCCGAGGATCGTCAGCGGGCCGACGCAGAACACGATGCTGGTCGTGACGAAGGCCTCGGCGATCCGAGACGGCCGGTCGCCGCGGGCGAGCCGGCGCTGGAACCAGACGCCGAGAGCCTCGATCCGGTCGTGCAGCCGCAGCCACTCCCCGATCGCCACGCCCAGCAGCAGGCCGCCCAGGACGGCGAGGCCATCCTCCGGCCGGGCGGCGGGATCCGTGAAGACCTGGAGGCCCATCGACGTCGCGATGACGAGCGTGAACAGGCCGAGGCCCGTCGTGAGGCTCTCCTGGAGGCGGGCCGAGATCCGGGCGGCGGCCACGAGACCCACGGTCGTCCCAACGACCACCGCGACGACGTTGAGGAGCGTGCCGCTCAGGAACACGCGGGCATGGTAGGGGCCGGCGGTGGGGGCCGGCTCGGCCGGACCCCTACCATGGCCACCGTGGCCGACCCCCACTATGACTCGATCGCCGACGGCTACGCCCGCTGGTGGGCGCCCGTCATCCGGCCGGCCGCCGAGGCGCTGCTCGATCACCTGTGGCCGGCCCACGGCGAACAGCGGGCGCTACGCATGCTCGACGTCGGCACCGGCACCGGCACCCTGGCCGTGGCCACGCTGGCGCGCTGGCCGTCCTTCCGGGTGACCGGCATCGACGTGTCGGGGGCGATGCTCGAGCTTGCCCGGCGGACCGCAGCCGAGCGGCTTCCGGCGGCGCTGACCGACCGCTACGAGCAGCGGATCGCCGAGGCCGCGGACCTGCCGTTCCCGGACGCCAGCTTCGACGCCGCGGTGTCGTCGTTCGTCCTGCAGCTCGTGCCCAGCCGGTCGGCGGCGCTGCGTGAGATCCGCCGCGTGCTCCGGCCCGGCGGGACGTTCGGCTGGGTGACCTGGCATCGGAGCAGCCGCGAGTTCGCGCCTGATCGGATCGTCAACGCCGTGCTGGATGAGGCAGGCTTCGACCCGCCCGAGCCTGACGTCAGATCCGGCGACCTCGCCTCGACGGCCGCAGCGGCCCAGGCGATGCGGCGTGCCGGCTTCCGGGCCGTTCGGGCGACCGCGGGCGAGCTGGAGCACCGCTGGGACGCGGCAGGTTACCTCGAGTTCTTCAGCCGCTTCGACGAGGCATCGCTGTTCGACGAGCTGGAACCCGGCGAGCGCAACGAGCTGCTGGCCCGGATGCGCGACCGGTTGGACCGCCTCGACGAGGCGGAGCTGACGCTCCGCCTACCGCTCGTCTACGTGATCGGGCAGGCCGGCTAGCCTGCCGACCCGCGGTCAGCGCTCCTCGCCGCCCTCGGGAGCTCCGCGCTCGGACGTCGGCGCCTCGCCCCCGGCCTCGCCCTCGGCGGCCTCGCCCTCGGCGGCCTCGCCCTCGGCGAGCTCGCCCTCTTCCTCGCCCTCGGCGATCGGGGCCTCCTCGATCTCGACGCGCGGCGGCAGGACCTTGGCCACGATCTCGCCCGGGTCCGTGAGCAGCGTCGCGTCGGGTGGGATCGCGAGGTCGCTGACGTGGACGGCGTCATCGAAGGTCAGGAGTGAATCGATCGAGTAGTGGATCGACTGCGGCAGCTTGTCCGGCAGGGCCCGCACACGAACGCTCTCGGTGACGTGCAGGAGCGTGCCGCCGTGGACGGTGACGGCCTCCGAGAGACCCTCAGCGACGAGCGGCACGTCGACCGTCAGCTCATCGGTCATGCGCACGACGTACAGGTCGACGTGGAGCGGTCGGCGAGTCACGCGATGCAGCTGGACGTCCTGGACGAGAACGGGCGACGGCTTGCCACCGTCCACCTGCAGGTCGATGAGCGTGTTGGGGCCGGCCTGCTTGCGAAGCGCCTCGAATTCGCGGGCGTCGAGCGAAACGCTGCTTGACTCGACGTCGCGACCATAGACGACCGCCGGCAGGCGACCGTCACGGCGCAGCCGGGCGACCTTCTTGCCGGTCACCTCGCGCGGCTCGGCAGCGAGCGATGGGCGGGCGGTGGACATGCGGGGACTGGGCCTCCGGAGGTTCGGTGTCGGGCGCACACGGTATCACGGCCCCGCGTTCCGGACGGCCGGCCGGACCGGGCCGGTTCCGGGTGTACGATCGACGCTCGATATGGCCGCGACCATCCTGATCGTCGAGGACGAGCATGCCGTGGCGCGGGGCATCCAGTACGCGCTCCAGCAGGAGGGCTACGAGGTCACCCTCGCCCGATCCGGCGAAGAGGGCCTCGAGGTCGCGACGCGGGACGCCCCGGACCTCGTGCTGCTCGACGTCCGGCTGCCCGGGATCGACGGCTTCGAGGTCCTGCGACGGATCCGCGCCGCCGGCACGAAGTCGCCGGTGCTCATGCTGACTGCGCGCGACGAGGAGGTCGACAAGGTCATCGGCCTGGAGCTCGGGGCGGACGACTACCTGGCCAAGCCGTTCGGCCTGCGCGAGCTCTTGAGCCGGATCCGGGCCCTGCTGCGACGAGCGTACGGCGATCTCGCGGACGCCGCCGGCGGCCGCGTGATCCGGCATCGCGACCTCGTGATTGACCTCGATCGCCGGCGCGTCCAGCGAGGGCAGCGGCGAATCTCGCTCACGCCGACCGAGTTCGAGATCCTCCGGCACCTGGCCAGCAAGCCGGGCCGCGTCTACACCCGGGCCGAGCTGCTCGACCTGCTCCGCGACTACGAGGCGCTCGACCAGGACGAGAAGACCATCAACGTCCACGTGAGCCATCTGCGTGACAAGCTCGAGGACGATCCGGGCAATCCGGCCTTCGTCCAGACCGTCCGCGGTGTTGGCTACGCGTTCGCCGAGCGCTGACCGCGCGATGCTGGAGCCGGGCCCCGAGCGTGACGACCTGCCGGGCTGGG
>DATHRO010000074.1:0-18826 GCA_035465135.1 Candidatus Deferrimicrobiaceae bacterium | reverse complement strand
CCCCGGGTTCCGGGGGATGCCGGAGGGCTCGCGCGCCTCGGTCGGGACGGTCATGGCCGGAGTCTAGAGCCTCGCCCCGTCGACCGCGACACAGCCCTCACCCATCGCCGGGTCAGCGGACCCCCGCCTGCTCCTGGGCCTCGTCGTCGAGCGAGCCGAGCGACCCGACCGGCCGGTCGAGCGCGTAGGCCACCGCCTCGTCGAGCGTCAACGCTGCCCCTTCCCGTGCACCCCGCTCGAGCTCCTCGGGGTCGAGGGCGACGCGGACGCTGGGACGGACGCGAGCCTCGAGCCAGGTGTCGGTGAATGACGCGAGGCTGGCGCCCGTCGTCTGGGTGAGCGAGCGGGCCGCGCCCCACAGCTTGGCCGCCCGCAGTGGCTCGTCCTGGGCCAGCGCCTCCGAGCTGAGGTCGTCGAGGACCATCGTGATCCCGGCCGTGTCACCGGCGGCGTAGAAGTGGCGCAATGCGTGTCGAAACGCCGTCCGCGCCTCACCGCTGTCACCGTGGCGGATGAGCGAACCGCCGAGCATGTGCAGCGCCCAGGCCTCCATCGTCCGGTCGCCGACCTCGCGGAATAGCTCCAGCGATCGACGGAACATTTCCGCGCCGGCGTCGCCGAGGTCCTTGAAGTACTCCTGCTGGCCCATCCCCCACAGGACGTTCGCTTCGCCTCGGCGGTCGCCCAGCTCGCGGTACAGGCCAAGCGCCTCCTCGAGCACGGCCATGCCCTCGCCGCTCGGATCGGAGTCCAACGGCGATTCGCCGGGCGACTCCGGGATTGAGAAGGCGAACGCGTAGTTGTAGAGCGCGTTGGCCAGCTCGGCGCGGTCGTCAAGCGAGCGCCAGATCTCCACGGCCTCGCGATACAGCGGCCGCATCGCGGCCACGTCGCCCTGCCACCAGCACACGCCGCCGAGGGCCTCCCTCAGTCTCGCCCGGAGCATCGGCTCGGTCCGCGACCAGGGCTGGGTCGCAATCGCGTCGAGGCGGCGCCGGGCCTCGTGCAGGTGACCGCGCTTCTGCCAGAAGCGCCAGACCGCGAACGCCAACCGAATGGCGACCCCGGCGTCCTCTTTCGCCAGGGCGCGATCGAGGACGGCCCGGATGTTGTCGTGATCGCGCTCCAGTCGGTCCAGCAGACCGCCCTGCTCGGCGCCGGCCAGCTGCGGCGCGATGCCCTCGGCGAGCTCGAGGAACCAGCGCGCGTGGCGATCGCGGATGGCGTCGGCCTCGCCGCGGATGACCAGCTGCTCGGCGGCGAACTCACGGATCGTGTCGAGCATCTGGAAGCGCGGCTCCCCGGGCGCGTCGACCGTCCGAATGAGGCTCTGGTCGGCCAGCGACACGAGCCCGTCGAGGACGTCCATGCCGAGCTCCTCGGCCGGCCCGCAGACGGCTTCGGTGGCCGGCAGGTCGAAGCCGCCCTCGAAGACCGACAGCCGGTCGAGGTGACGGCGGCAGTTCTCGTCGAGGATGTCGTAGCTCCAGGCGATCGCGCCGCGCAGCGTCTGCTGGCGCTCCGGCAGGTCGCGCGAGCCGGCCGACAGCAACGAGAGGCGTGACTCCAGGCGCGCCAGGATGGCGTCGGGCGCGAGCAGCTTCACGCGCGCGGCCGCGAGCTCGATCGCGAGCGGCATGCCGTGCAGCCGGGCGACGATCGCGGCCACCGACGGCGCATTGTCGCTGGTGACGGCAAAGTCGGGCCGGACCGCGGCTGCCCGGGCGATGAACAGCTTGACGGCCTCGTAGGTCGACAGGACGGCCGGGTCGAGGGCTCGCTCGGCGGGCGAGAGCTGGGCAACCTCGAGCGCGGGCATGCTCGACGGGTCGGGCGGCACCGGCAGGCCCGGGACCGGGTACTCCTGCTCGCCGGAGATCCGGAGCACCGCTCTCGACGTCGCCATCACCGACAGCCCGGGCGCGTCTCGCAGGAGGTCGGCCACGACCGGCCCGGCGGCCACGACCTGCTCGAAGTTGTCCAGCACGAGCAGCACGCGCTTGCCGACCAGCCAGTCGCGCAGGGTGCTACCGGAATGCTGGATACCGCCCTCGGCGAGCCCGATCGAGGACGCGATCCGCGGCTCCACGAGCGTCGGCTCGCGGACGGTCTCGAGGGCCACGAAGTAGACGCCGTCGGGGTAGTCGTCGGCGGCGTCGGCGGCGGCCTGCAGCGCCAGCCTCGTCTTGCCGGTTCCGCCCGGCCCGGTGAGCGTCACGAGGCGGTTGGCGGCGAGCAGCCGCCGGACCTCGGCCAGCTCGTGCTCCCGGCCGACGAATGACGTCAGCTGCGTCGGCAGGTTGTTGGGGCGAGCGTCGAGCGACCGGAGCGGCGGGAACTCAAGCCGCAGCCCGTCGGCGACGATCTGGCACAGCGGCTGCGGCTCGCGCAGGTCCTTCAGGCGGTGGCTTCCGAGCCCGCGGAGCGAGATCTCCGGCGCGACGTCGGCTGCCGTGAGCTCGCGGATCGCCTCCGACACGATGATCTGGCCGCCGTTCGCGGCGGCCGCAATCCGGGCGGCCCGGTTGATGTCGAGCCCGACCAGGCCGCTCGGCGCCACGCGCGCTTCGCCGGCGTGGATGCCCATCCGGACCCGCAGCTCCACGCCGTCGGGCCACGGCTCCGCGGCCAGGGCGCGCTGCGCCTCGACCGCCGCGACGACCGCCTCGCGTGGGCTCTCGAAGACCACGAAGAACGAATCGCCCTCGGTGCCCTCCTCGCGACCACCGTGGGCCGCGAACGCCGCGCGCAGCAGGGCCTTGTGGCGCTCCAGGACCGCGGCATAGGCCTCAGTTCCCAGCTGTTCCTGGAGCCGCGTCGAGCCCTCGATGTCGCTGAACAGGAACGTCAGGGTCGACGTCGTCGCGCCGTCCGTGGACGCTTCGGGGACGCTCGCCTCGGTCATCAGTGTCTGGCCGACTCCGTCACGCGGCGCAGCCGCGTCGCGACGCCCCGGAGGATCGCCAGGGTCAGCGCCGGCTGGGCCAGGAGGACCTGCTCGAAATCCCATGACGCCAGGGCCAGGCAGCTCGTCGGCTCGGCCGCGGCGACCATCGCGTTGCGAGGCTGGCGGTCGAGCACCGACAGCTCCCCGAAGAACTCGCCCGGACCGAGCTCGGCAACGATCGTGCCGTCGCGGACGACCCGCACTCGGCCGGAGATGACGACGAAGAACCCCGTCCCGATCTCACCCTGCCGCGCGATGACGTGACCGCCCGGGAAATCAACTTGGACGGCCTTGTCGGCCAGCATGGCCAGCCCGTTCGTGTCGATCCCGTCGAACAGCGGGCATGCCGCCAGCAGCTCGGCACGTCGGTCGGGGGTCAGGGTCATCCAAGCCTCCAAGTTTGCGCGGACGGGATCGATGCTGCGGGTTGGCGCCACGGCCGTCAACTCGGGTGCGACAATCGGACGGACGCCCGAGCCTGGAGGAGTGAGCCGATGGCGACACGTGATGAGATCGCCGACGCGATCGCTGGCCTGAGCCTGTTCGCCGACCTGTCGCGGCCGCAGCTGCTGGGGGTGGCCAGCCGCTTCGAGGAGGCCTTCTTTCCGAAGGACGCCCGCGTCCTCCGACAGGGCCTGACCGGCTCCGGCTTCTACGTGATCCTCGACGGCGAAGCTGATGTCATCGCGGACGGCGTGAAGCGGGCGACCCTTGGGCGGGGCGAGTTCTTCGGCGAGGTCAGCGTGCTCCTCGGCGAGCCGCCGATCGCCGACGTGGTGGCGACGCGGCCGCTGCGCTGCATCGTCCTCGCGGGCCCGGCCGTCGAGCCGTTCCTGATCGACCACCCCCGCGTCCTGTACCGCATGCTACAGACGCAGTCACGGCGGTTGCGCGCGGCGAACGAGCGCACCGGCCAGGCGACGGCATGAGCAGGCGCGCGAGCGGCGGTGCTCGGGCGAGCGGAGGTCCGCCGACGGCGGGACCGGCCGAGCGCCCGTTTCCGCCGGGCGAGTACCCGATCGTCGTGGTGGGCTCGGGCCCTGGAGCGCTGCAGGTCAGCTACTTCCTGACTCGCCTCGGCATCGAGCACGCGGTCATCTCGTCGGATTCGGCACCCGGCGGGATGTTCCGTCGCTGGCCGTTCTTCCAGCGGCTGCTGTCGTGGACGAAGCCGTACGTCGGCCCGGACGTCCACAGCCGGGCGTTCGAGCGCTGGGATTGGAACAGCCTCCTCGCGCGTGAGCCCGAGCTGCGAGGCATGCAGGTCGAGTTCATGGACGGCACGTCTGACTTCCCGTCGCGCCCCGAGATGGAAGCCAACCTGCAGGCCTTCGCCGAGCGCGCCGGCCTGCCGATCCGACAGGACTGCACGTGGACCGGCACGCGGCGCGAGGAGAGCGCCGACGGCGAGCGCTTCGTGCTCGAGACGACCGACGGCGAGTACCGCTGCCGGCTGGCGGTCATCGCCGTCGGCGTGGCCGAGCCGTACTCCCCGACAGTGCCCGGGATCGAGCTGGCGGTCCACTACGCCGACACGCGCGAGGCGTCGACGTACGCCGGCAAGCGGCTGTTCATCATCGGCAAGCAGAACTCCGGCTTCGAGCTCGCGACCGGGCTGCTGCAGTGGGCCGCCCGGATCACGCTCTCGTCGCCCTCGCCGGCGAAGACCTCGATCGAGGCGCGCTCGCTGATGGGCGTCCGCGCGCGCTACGTCCAGCCGTTCGAGGATTCCGCCCTCGGCGGCGGCGTCGATATCCTGGCCGCGAGCCTCAAGCAGATCAGCCGGACGGCGGACGGCGCGCTGCGCGTCGACCTCAACCGATCCGACACGTCGATGCCGCTGAGCGTGACCGCGGACGAGGTCATCGCGGCGACCGGCTTCACCTGCCCGCTGGTCGACCTCGAGTCGATCGGGGTCGCCACCTTCGGCCATTCGAAGCTCCCGGCGCAGACGGACTATTGGGAGAGCGCCACGGTGCCGGGCATCTACTTCGGCGGCACGATCAGCCAGGGCTGGGCGGGGCTGAAGAAGCACGGCATCTCGTCCTACTCGGGCGCCGTCCAGGGCTTCCGGTACAACGCCCGCATCCTGGCCCGCCACATTGCCGTGAAGCACTTCGGCATCGTCCTCGACCGGCCGACGCTCAAGGTCGGCGACCTGCGCGACCATCTCCTGACCGAGGCGACGTCCGCACCCGAGCTGTGGCACCAGAAGGCCTACCTCGCAAGCGTCGTGACGCTCGATCCGGACCGCGGCGTCGTCGACGAGGGAATCCTGCCGCTGACGAGCTTCCTCGACGGCGGTGGGCCGGACGCGATCGCGATGACCGTCGAGGCCGACGGGACGGACATCTACCCGGTGGTCTACGTGCGGCAGGGCGGGCGACAGGACGAGCACGTGCTCGAGCCGGATCCGCTCCACGACTACAGCGGCGCTACCTACCGCCGCGCCCTCGCCTCGATCCTGGAACGCGTCGTCGGCGAGGCCTCGGCGGCCTGATCGCGACACGCCGGCCGAAGCCGCCTCGATGCCCGGCGAGCCGGCTGCGCTGATCGGGCCGCTCCTCGCCGGAATGGCCGCCGGCTACGCGGTGGCCATCCCGGTCGGCGCGATCGCGGTGCTGATCGTCGAGACGGGTCTCCGGGACGGCTTCCGGCAGGGCGCGGTGGCGGCGGCCGGCGCGGCGACCGCTGACGGGCTCTATGCGACCCTGGCCGCGCTCGGCGGCGCGGCGGTCGCGGGCGCGGTGGCGCCGTGGGTCGTGCCCCTTCGTGCCGCCGCGGTCGTCGTCCTCCTGGCGATCGCTGCCCGCGGGTTCCTCGCGGCTCGCGCGTCGGCGGCCCCGCTCGCCGGCGAGCGCGCCGCCGGCGGCCTGCGATCAACCTACCTGCGGCTGCTCGGGCTGACGATCTTGAACCCGATGACCGTGGTCTACTTTGCGGCGCTGGTCCTGGCCCTGCCGGTCCTCGAGGGCGGGCCGCTCGCGCGCCCGACCTTCGCCGTCGCCGCGTTCGCCGCGTCGCTGTCGTGGCAGCTCCTGCTCGCCGCAGGCGGCGCCGTCGCCCATCGCCGGTTGCCGGCCCGCTTCCGGGTCTGGCTGAGCCTCGTCGGCAACGGCGTGATCGTGGCGTTTGCGCTGCTGATCGCCCGCGACCTGCTGTAGGGCGACCGAGCGCCCGCGGTCGTCTAGCTCCGGGCGCCCATGCCCTCGTCGTCGAGGTCGTCGTTGTCGAGCGTGTCGTCCTCGAAGTCGTCGAACTCCTCGTCGTCCTCAGTGCCCGCCGCCGTGCCGGCAGCGGCCTCTTCCGGCGGTGTCAGGAACCAGTACACGGCCCAGCCGAGGATGGCGCCCACGAACGGGGCGGTGAGATAGATCCACAGGTTGCTGTAGTCGCCCGCCACGACCGCCGGCGCAAGCGAGCGCACCGGGTTGACCGACGCACCGCTCAGCGGGATGCCGGCGAAGTGGATGACCGCGAGCGTGAACGGGATGACGAAGACCGCGTGGCTGGCGTGGTTGCGCGTGATCGACAGGATCACCGCGACGAAGATCGCGGTCAGGATGACCTCGGTCGCGAATGTCGGCCACTCGGCCAGGCCCGGCGTGTTGCGCGTCGCCGAGACGAACGTGCGCTGGGTCAGGAGCAGGACCGTCAGCGAGGCCCCGAGAGCGCCGACGACCTGGGCCACCAGGTAGCCGAGGCCGGTCACGATGTCGATCCGGCGGTCAAGCACCGCCCCGAGCGTGACGGCCGGGTTGAAGTGGCCGCCCGAGACGTGACCGGCGATGGCGATCGCGGCCAGCAGTCCAAGGCCGAAGCCAAACGGCACGACGAGCAGCACGAACGTCGGCTGCAGCTGTCCGGCGACGAGGGCGCTGACGATCGTCAGCGAGCCGACCCCGACGAGGATGAAGGTGCCGACGGCCTCGGCGACCAGCGCGCGGACGTTCATCGCTCCCTCCCTGGGCTTCCCGCTCCACGGGCCGGTCCACCGGTCCGGCGCGGGAAGGATAGCCCGCCGCTGGGCCCCGCGGCCGAGCGTCGGGCGGTCTCGGTGTCGCTGGCCGCCGCGATGAGGACCGCGTCCCGCCACGCCCGGCACAGGACCTCGACGAGCTCGAGGTGATCGACCGCCTGCCCGAGGGCCTCGGGACCGGCGCCATCCCCCACGGCCACCGCGCCGTGGCGCTCGAGGAGCACGGCCCCGGGGAGCGGCTCCGCGCCCCCTGACAGAGCGGTCGCGACGGCGGCCGCCAGCGCATCGCTGCCGGGCTCGTCGAACGGCACGAACGGCAGGCGCGGCAGGAGCAGGGCCGTCTCGGGCAAGGCCGTCGGATCCGGCACGACGCCCGCCAGCGTCAGGGCCATCGACGCCGGCAGATGGGCGTGGACGACCGCACCGATCTCAGGCCGGGCCGCCATGGCCGCGCGGTGGATCGCGAGGTCCGAGCTCGGCCGACGCCCCGCGCCGCTCGGTTCGATCGACCCGTCGGCCGGGACGACCACGAGGTCCTCCGGCTCGAGCTCGTCCTTCCGCAACCCGGTCGGGGTGACGAGCAGGCTCCCATCACCCAGCCGAACCGAGAGATTGCCCTCCCCTGCCGAGATCAGGCCGCGGGCTGCGAGCCGACGCCCGGCGGCGACGACCGCCGCGCGCAGCACATCGAGCGAGTCCGCGGGCTTGGCTGAGCCGGTCATCCCGGCCATCGTAGCCAGCCCGGCTCGGCCGGGTGACCTCGGCCGGACGTCAGGCCGCCAGCGCGTTCGGGATGCCGATGCCCGCGTCGCGCGACCGCGTCCGCGACGCGGCGACAGGCTCCGGGTCCGGAGCGAGCGCGGCCACGACGCCACAGCCATCGCAGCGCACCTCGCCCGCGTCCTCGTCGAGCCGTGCCGATGTGCCGCAGCAGGGCAGTTCCAGTTCGATCATGGGTCGATCCTGACCTGACGGCGTGCCAGCTTGTCTGTCACGATGCTTGCATGCCGCGCCTCTCGCTGGACATGCCGGCGATCGACGTCACGGACCTTCGGAAGCAGTACGGCCGGATCGACGCCCTCGCCGGCCTGACGATGACCGTCGGACGCGGCGAGGTCTTCGGCTTCCTCGGGCCGAATGGGGCCGGCAAGACGACGACCGTCAAGCTGCTCCTCGGACTGGCCCGTCCGACCGCGGGCTCGGGGACGGTGCTCGGCGCGCCGCTCGGCGACCTGGCCACGCGCCGCAAGGTCGGCTACCTGCCGGAGCTGTTCCGCTACCAGCCGTGGCTGCCAGCCCGCGAGGTGCTCGTGCTGCACGGCCGGCTGATGGGCGCGCCCCGCGGGCGACGCCGCGCGGCGGCCGACGAGGCGCTCGGCCTGGTGGGCCTCGCCGACCGCGCCGGCGACGCGGTCGCCAAGTTCTCGAAGGGCATGCAGCAGCGCCTCGGCCTCGCGGTGGCGCTCCTCGGCGAGCCGGCCCTCGTCGTCCTCGACGAGCCGACCTCGGCCCTCGACCCGCTCGGCCGGGTCGAGGTCAGGTCGATCATCCGGCACGCCGCCGACCGGGGCGCGACGGTCTTCCTGAACTCCCACCTGCTGAGCGAGGTCGAGCAGGTCTGCGATCGGATCGCGGTCATCGACCACGGTCGCGTCGTCGCGATCGGCGAGCTCGACGACGTTCTCGGCGTGGCCGAGACGGAGGTCCGGGTCACCGGCCTGGACCCGGCCGACCTGGCCGCCATCGAGCGGTTCGGCAGCCCGACCCTCGCCGGCGATCGCCTGACGATCCGGCCGATGGACGGCGAGCGGGTGCCGGACCTCGTCGCGACGCTGGTGCAGATGGGCGCGCGGGTGCACGAGGTCCGGTCCGGCCGAACGTCGCTCGAGCAGCGCTTCATCGAGCTGGTCGGCCAGGATCGACCCCCGGAAGGTACGCCCTCGGCGTCGCTGCTTCGATGATCACGATCGCCGCGCTGACGATCGGGGAGGCGGCCCGCCGCCGGGTCCTGTGGGTCCTGGTGGCCCTGGCGATCGTTGCCGTTGCGTTGACCACCTGGGGTGTCGCGAGCCTGATCGACCTCGGACGTGGCGAGGGCGTCGACGAGATCCGGCTGCGGCTCGGGGTGTCGCAGATCCTCATCTTCATCGCCTTCATGTTCGGCTTCGTGCTGGTCATGACCGCGGCCTTCTTCGGCTCGCCGGCGATCGCCGGCGACATCGAGAGCGGCGTCGTCCAGGCCCTCCTGGCGCGGCCGCTGCGGCGTTCGTCGTACCTCATCGGGCGCTGGCTGGGGCTGGCGATCGTGATCGTCGGCTACGCGGTGCTCTCGGGGCTGCTGGCGATCTACGCCGTGGCCGCGGTGTCAGGCTACAGCCCACCGAACATCGGCCTGCCGGTGGCGTACCTGGCTGGCCAGGCGATCGTGCTGCTGTCGCTTACGGTCCTGCTCTCGACGCGGCTGCCGCCCATCGCCGGTGGCGCGATCGCCGTCGTCGCGTACGGCCTGGCGTGGATGGCCGGCGTCCTCGGTAAGATCGGCCTGGCGATCGGGACGACCGGGCTCGTCGGGGTGGCCGACGCGTCGCGGCTGCTGCTGCCGACCGACGCGATGTGGCAGGGGGTGGTGTACGGGCTGGAGCCCGAGTTCGTGATCCGGGCCATCGGCGACTCACCGGCGGCGCGCGGCAACCCGTTCTTCGCGGACGCCCCGCCGAGCCCCGAGATCGTCGCCTGGACGGTCGGGTGGACCGTGGTCGTGCTTGTGCTCGCGGTCAGCCAGCTGCGGCGGCGCGAGCTGTGACCCGTGTCGCTCGATCCGGTCCGGTCGTGCATCTCGGCCACGGCGCGAGTGGCAGCGCCGCGAGCATGGCGCCGTTCGTCGAGGGCCTCCGAGCGCGAGGCATCGAGGCGTCCGCGGTTGACCTCCCGAAGCGTCGAGCAGAGGACGCGGTCGCCACCTGGCGGGCGGCCGTCCCCGACGGGCCCGACACCGTTGCGGGGGGCCACTCCTACGGCGGCCGCGTCGCCAGCCTGGCCGCCGCCGAGGCGGGCAGCGACTACGCGGGGTTGGTGCTGTTCAGCTACCCGCTCCATCCGCCGGGGGCGCCCGAGCGCGGGCCGGCACGGGTCGTGCACTGGCCGTCGATCCGCTGCCCGGTCCTGCTGCTGAGCGGCGAATCCGATCCGTTCGCCCGGATAGAGCTCCTGCGAACCGCGGTGCGCAACCTGCCCGACGCGACGCTGGTCACCTACCCGCGTCTCGGCCATAGCCTCGCACCCGTGCTCGCGGAGGTGCTCGACCGCGTGACGAGCTTCGTGCGCCAGCTGGCACGATGATCCAGCCCAAGGAGGACTCGAATGTTTGGTGATCGTGGACCCGGCGAGCGAGGCGCAATCGCGCTCGGCATCGTCCTCATCGTCCTGGGGGCGCTGACCCTGGTCGGGCGGGCGCTCCAGGTCGACCTCTTCGGGATCGGCTGGCCGGTGCTCGTGATCGCCCCGGGTGTGGCGCTGTTCGCCGTGGCGGTCGCGATCGGCGGCGCCGCCGGGGTCGCCGCCGCGGTGCCCGGCGGCATCGTGACGATGGTCGGCGTCGTCCTCGCCGTCCAGTCGGCAACCGGCCTGTGGGCCACCTGGGCCTACGCCTGGGCGCTCGTCGCGCCGGGCGGCGTCGGCGCGGGGCTGCTCGTCTACGGGATCATCGCCGGGCAGCGCGACGTGGCGCGCACCGGGCTGCCGAGCCTGTTGACCGGGGTCGGGCTGTTCCTCGGCTTCGGCCTGTTCTTCGAAGGGGTCCTGCACCTGAGCGGGCCCGACCTGCCGATCGCCGAGCCGGCCCTCGCCGTCGGCCTCGTGATCCTCGGCGTCATCGTGCTGCTGTCGGGCTTCGTCGGCGGGCGTCGGTCGGCCTGATCGGCGACCGGCGCGAGGTCAGGCGATCGATACGACCCGATAGCGAACCGGGCCCCGCGGCGTCCGGACGTCGACCTCGTCGCCCGGCTCGTGGCCGATCAGGGCGGCGCCGACGGGCGACGCGGCGCTGAGCCGTCCGGCCGCCGGGTTCGCCTCGGTGCTGCCGACGATGGTGAACGTCGTCTGCTCGCCGCCAGTTTCCACGGTGACCGTCGAGCCGAGGCCGACGCGGCCGTCGGCCTGGTCGGTGACGACGACCGCGCGCCGCAGCCGGTCCTCGAGCGCCTGGACCCGGCCCTCGAGGAACGACTGCTCCTCGCGCGCGGCGTGGTACTCGGCGTTCTCGCGCAGGTCACCAAGCTCGCGCGCCGACTTGATCCTCGCCACGACTTCGGGACGCCGGACGCGGGTCAGCTCGTCGAGCTCGGTCTTCAGGCGGGCAAGCGCGTCGGGTGACAGCTCGACCGGCTCGGGCGACGAGCCTGCCGGAGGCGACGCCGGGGCAGGGGACCGCCGACGCCCTGGCGTCGCCGGCGGGCGCCGGGTGACGGGTGGCCGCGGCGGCCGGACCCGACCGGTTCCGCGCTCCTCGGCCCGCGCGCCCTCGGCGTCGCCGGGCGCGATCTCGACGATCTGCCGTTTCGGCTCGGCCGGGCGAGGAGCCTCCGGAAGGACCGCGCCCGCGATGCCATCGACCTGCCGCTCGCCGGTCGGGCGCCGGGTCGTGGCCCAGGGCAGGGCCAGAGCCGCCGCGGGCCGATCCGGCAGCGCCGCTCCGGTCGCGCGGCCGAACGCGTCGAGGATCGCGTCCAGGTACTCCTCGGGGGCGTCCGTTTCGGCCCACCAGATGCGCAGCTCGATGCCGGCACGCAGGAGGTGGAGCCACTGCCCATCGGGATGCGGCCCGCGATCGCCGGGGACATGGGCCGCGAGGGCCGCCACCCGGCGACCCAGCGACGATGTCGTCGCGCCGGCATACAGCACGCGCGACTCGGGCCACCACAGCGACGCAACGCGCGCCGCAAGCGCGCGGGAGGTCGGCCGCTCGCCGTCCAGTTGCAGGCCCGGCACACGCTCCAGCCACTTGCCGACGCGGGCCAGCTCCAGCGGCGCCGTGGCAGATCTCGCGACCAGCTCCACGAGGTAGACGCCGGGGCCGCGACCGGCCATCGGCCGGGACCAGCGCGCGGGCCCGTCGGCCAGCAGCCCAACCTCGCGCACCAGATCAGGCGCACCGGGGGTCGTTGGAGTCACCGGCGGACGGTACCACTGGCTGCCGTTGCGCGGTACGGCCGGGTCTGGTGCGAACGTCGTCCCGGGTGCATGCTCGCTCGACGTCGGGGGACGAACATGGCGCAGCTCGAGGTCTTCACGCCGGATGGGATCTACACCGGCGTAACGTCGCGCCTCCCACTGATCGGCGACGGCCCCACGCTCGACCACCCACTGCCGCTCGAGGGGGCCCGCTGGTACCCGAACGATGGCACCACGCCGGCGCACCATGGATCGGTCAGCATCCCGCCGGATGACATCCTCGTCGTCGTGCTGCCGGAGCCCGAGCTCAAGGTCCACACGAGCTGGTACCCGCTCACGCTCGACTGCGGGCCGTACCGCCTGGTCGGCCGCTTCGAGACGCAGCCCGGGTTCGATCCAGACCGTGCGCTGACCCGCCCGAGCGGCGGGTTCGTGCCGCTCCACGAGGCGGTCATCGAGCTGCGCGGGCGCGCCGACGCGGGTGCCGCGGAGCGGGCCTACGTCCAGGTCAACCGCTTCGCGGTCGAGCGGGTCGTCTCGCCGCTGAGCCTCACGCTGTACTTCCCCGGCGCGAGCTTCGTCGAGGCCGAGGGCGCCACGGTCGGGGTAGCGAGCGGGGACTAGCTCGCCGGTCCATCCTCGACGGCGACCGCCATGCTCACGGGTCGACCCTGCCCCAGACGCTCGGTTGGAGACGCGGCGGTACCCCATGAATCGACGGCAGGGCAAACAATGTCGCGGTACTACTTGACAAAGTGAAAGTGCACATGAGAAAGTTCGAGCATCGCCGAAAGGAACGGTATGTCGAACGATCTCATCTCCACCTGTCCCGTCTGCGCCAGCGAGCTGTCCGTCACGCGCCTCCACTGCCGCACCTGCGGCACGACGATCGACGGTGACTTCAGCGCCGGGCGCTTCAGCCGGTTGAGCCGAGAGCAGCTCGGCGTCCTCGAGAGCTTCCTCCGCTCCCGCGGCAACCTCCGCGAGATGGAGCGCGAGCTCGGCATCTCGTACCCCACGGTCCGCTCGCGCGTCGAGGCCGTCGTCCGGGCGCTCGGCTTCGGGCCGCGCTCCGAGGGCGACGACGCCGAGGCGGCGCCCGAGGCCGCCGAGGCGACGACGACGCGCCACGAGATTCTCGAGCGCCTCGCCCGTCACGAGATCACGGCCGACGAGGCCGCCACTGCCATTCGGGCCCTCGAGAGGACCGACCGATGACCGACACCACGAGCTCGGCCCGAATCGAGCACCGCATCGGCGCCCGCGGCCGGTTCACGCTGCGACAGCCCGCCGGCGACGTCGCGATTCGCGGCGTCGAAGGCGATGTCGCTCGCGTTCGCAACCTCGAGGAGCGTCCGCTCGGCGAGAGCTTCGACATCCTTGCCGCCGAGGGCTCGCTCGAGCTCCGGCCCCTCGACCGGCTCGGTGGGCTGCTGGGCATCTGGCGTCGCGACAGCGCGCCGAGCCTGGCCGTCGAGGTGCCGCACGGGGCGAGCGTGACCGTCGAGGCCGCAAGCGCCGACGTGTCAGCCAGCGACCTGACCGGCGAGAAGCGCATCCGCACCGCGTCGGGCGACGTGTCGCTGGTGAGGCTTGCCGGCGGCGTCGACGTCGGGACGGTCTCTGGCGAGATCGAGATCGAGGGCCAGGTCCAGCTCGAGGTCCTCGGTCGGACGGTCAGCGGAGATGTTGCGCTGCGATTGCCGCAGGTTCGACGGCTCGACCTCGCGACGACGTCGGGCGACGCGCTCGTCGACGCACAGCTCAGCGGCGAGGGACCGTTCGAGGTCCGGACCATCAGTGGCGACCTCACGCTCGTCGCCCGCGGCGGCCTCCGGCTGGAGGTCCAGACGGTCACCGGCGATGTCGGCGGCGAGGGGATCAAGCTTCTGGAATCCGCGCGCGGCCGGAAGGTCGCGACCGTTGGACGACCCGGGCCCACGCTGACCTTCCGTTCCGTCTCCGGCGACGTCGCGGTCGTCGAGGCCGCCGCCCAGCCCGACGCAGCCGAGCCGAAGCCGGAGCCGAAGCCGGAGACGAAGCCGAAGCCGGAGCCGGCCGCGAAGACCTCGGACGATGCCCGTCTCGGCGTCCTGCGTGCGCTCGAGCGGGGCGAGATCAGCGTGAGCGAGGCCGGCGACCGGCTGGCCGAGCTCGAGGAGGTGCTTCGATGACGACCTCGAACGACCCGCTGGACCGGGTCCTGCGGATGGTCGCCGAGGGCCGGCTGACCGCCGAGGAGGCGGCGCCGATCATCGACGCGCTGCAGGCCACGGCCGCGATGCGGGGTGGACCGGCGCCCGCCGGGACCGGATCCGCGAGCGGCGAGGAGGCCTCGGCAGGCACGGGCGGCCCACCCCGTTTCGCCCGCATCGAGATTCAGGAGGGCGGCCGTCGAGTCGTGAACCTGCGCGTCCCGATGTCCCTCGGCCGCCTCGCCCTGGCGCGGGTGCCGGGGCTCTCGGCCGACCAGATCGCCGAGGTCGAGGCCGCCGTCGCCGAGGGCTCCGGCGGGCCGATCCTCGACGTCCAGGACCCCGACGGGGACGGGGTCCGCATCGTTCTCGAATAGGCAGCCAGATCAACGACCAGGAGGAAGGACATGCGTGACGCTCACGCCGAGCTGTGGCTCGCGAACCAGCACATCGAGCGCGAGGCCCGCCACGCGGCCCTCCGCGCGCAGCTCCCGCCGCGCCGCTCGCCGGCCGAGATCCTTCGGCTTCGAGCTGGCGAGGCCCTCATCGCGACCGGCCGGCGCCTGCTGCCGGCCCCGAGGCAAGCGCCCGCCAGAGCAGCCTGAGGCCCGGCGCCGCACCGAGGTCCGGCCCGGATGCGTCGAGACCCGCGCCCTGCCGAGCGCGGGTCTCTCGCATTTTCCCGGTTTCTGTCTGCGGTGGCCCGGGCCGGATCAGCTCCGCTCCCCGAACCACCCGCGAGCGCCCGCACGAGTGTCGGTGCTGATGTTGCCCGCGCGGGGCACGGTCGCGAGGTTGCTCATGCCACGGGCGGCATCCGCGGTCTGCGCCAGGTCCGGGACCGGGCTGGTCCCGTCCCTGCGTCCGGACTCAGGAGCCGGGGAGCGGTGTCGACGCATGGTGCCGAGCTGACCTCCGAGGTCCCCATCGTACCCCGTTCGTCCGTTGCGGTCATCCCCCAGCGCAGGCGCAACGGGCTACCATCCCGGCCTCCGGAGGTGCTGCCTCGATGACGACGACGACGACCCCACCCGAACGCCTCCCGCTCACCGGGATCGATGACGCCGACCGGCTGCTGGCCGAGGACCCGCTGGCGCTTCTGATCGGCCTCGCGCTCGACCAGCAAGTCACCGTCCAGAAAGCCTTCTCAGGGCCATGGGAGCTGCGTCGTCGGCTGGGCCACCTCGACGCCCGCCGGATTGCCACGACCGACCCCGAGGAGCTCGATCGGGTCTTCCGCGAGCGACCCGCGATCCACCGCTTCCCGGGCTCGATGGCCGCCAAGGTCGCGGCCCTGTGCGCGGCAGTCGCCGACGACTACGGCGGTGACGCCGCTCGCGTCTGGCTCGAAGCCCGAGACGCCCCGGACCTGCGCGCCCGGCTGTCACGCCTGCCGGGGTTCGGCGACATGAAGGTCAGAACGCTGATCGCGATCCTCGGCAAGCGCTTCGGCTTGGACCTGCCCGGCCTGGCCGAGGCCCTGCCGAGTCACCCAACCCTCGGTGACGTCGACACGCCGGAGGCGCTGGCCGCCTACCAGTCGTCGAAGCGCGCCCACAAGGCGGAGATGCGGGCCCAGGGCAAACAGGCCTGACGCCGCGGCGGGGCGTCCCGGCTCGCTGGTGCCTAACGGCCCTCCGGGCAACCGGGAGTCGCTTCGTATACTCGCCCCGGCCACCGCGCGTAGAGCAGGGGAGTCATGGCGACGATCGTCGAGCTCGATGTCCGCAACCCATCCGGGCTGCACGCCCGGCCGGCCGCCGTGTTCGTAAAGGCCGCCGCGGGATTCAGCAGCGACATCCGTGTCGCCAACCTCACGACGGACAGCGCCGAGGTCCCGGCCAAGAGCATCATCGCGGTCCTCGGTCTCGGGGTGCAGCGAGGTCATAAGATCCGGTTGCGCTGCCAGGGCGTTGACGAGCAGGCCGCGCTGTCCGCCCTGAGGGGGCTCGTCGAATCCGGCCTCGAGGAATCGCTCGACGAGGCGCCCCCGGCCGCGTCCGTGACGTGATCCGCCTGACCGGCGTCGCGGCCGCGCCCGGTATGGCGATCGGGCCCGCGTGGCGTCACGCCGAGGCCAGCGGCGACGCGCCCGTGCCGGACATCCGCGCCGCGGCGGCTCGCGCCGCGGCCGACCTCACCGCACTGGCCGCGCGTGTCCGAACGGCGGGCCGGGCCGAGGAGGCTGGTATCTTCGAGGCCCAGGCGCTGATGGCCGAGGACCCGACCCTGCTGGAGGACGCCGAGCGCCGAGCGATCGGCCAGTCCGAGCCCGATGCGGTTGCGGCGGCCGTCGAGGCGGCGGCCCGTGCTGCCGCCGAGACGCTGGCCGCGGTCCGCGACGAGCTCCTTGCCGCGCGCGCGGCGGACGTTCGCGACGTCGGCGGCCGCATCGCCCGCATCATCGCCGGCCGGTCGATCCGCCTGCCCGACCGCCCGTCGATCGCCCTGGCCGACGACCTGCCACCGTCGGTGACCGCGGAGATCCCGGAGGGCCTGCTGCTGGGGATTGCCCTCGAGCGCGGCTCGGCGGTCTCGCACGCGGCGATCCTGGCCCGCAGCCTGGGCATTCCCGCGGTGGTCGCGGTCGGCGGTCTGGTCGCTGCGGCAGACGCCGCCGACGCGAGCCTCCAGGTCGGGCTCGATGGGGGTTCCGGGCTCGTGCTCATTGATCCCGACGACACGGACCTCACCGAGCTCCGGGCGGCTGCCGATCGGCGCGAGGCTGCCCTGCGCGCCGCCCGGGCCCTGCGTGACCGTCCCGGCGCGACCGCCGACGGCCACCAGATCGCGCTGCTGGCCAACATCGGCCGGCCGGAGGACGCGCGGCGGGCGCTCGATGCCGGCGCGGAGGGCGTCGGGCTGTTCCGGACCGAGTTCCTGTACGTCGGTCGCTCGGACGCGCCGTCGGAGGACGAGCAGGCCAGGGCCTACCGCGCCGTGCTCGACGCGTTCGGGGAGCGGCCGGTCGTCATCCGGCTGCTCGACATCGGCGGCGACAAGCCGGTGCCCTACATGCACCTCGAACCAGAAGCCAACCCGTTCCTGGGGATGCGCGGGTTGCGGCTCGCAGAATCCAACCGCGAGCTCCAGCTGACCCAGATCCGGGCCATCGCTCGGGCTGGCGCCGGGGCCGCCTCGACACCCCGGGTCATGGCTCCGATGGTCGCCACGATCGAGGACGTCGAGCTGCTCCACGGGCTGATCGAAGAAGCCCTGGCCGATCTCGATGCCCGTGCCATCGCCCGCGCCAGCCGGCTCGAGGTCGGGATCATGGTGGAGGTGCCGAGCGCGGCGCTCATGGCGGCCGAGCTGGCTCGCCGCGTCGACTTCTTCAGCATCGGCAGCAACGACCTGACGCAGTACGTGCTGGCGATGGATCGGACCCACCCCGGCTTCGCCGCCGCCGCCGATGCCATCCATCCCGCGGTGCTCAGGGCGATCCGCGAGACGGTGCGAGGCGCGAACGCCGCCGGGATCGAGGTCGCCGTGTGCGGCGAGCTCGCCGGCGATCCGCTCGGCGCACAGGTCCTCGTGGGTCTCGGCGTGACCGAGCTGTCGATGGACGCCGGCCGCCTCGACGAGGTCCGGGCAGCGCTCGCTGCGAGGACCCGGGCAGAGCTGGCAGCGCTGGCCGACGCAGGGCTGAACGCGGAGACGGCGCCGGCCGTCCGGGCGCTGGCCGCCACCGCGGCTCCGAGCGCGTCGGGGGTCAGCCGGCGAGCTTGAGGGCCGCCTCCGCGGTCGGGCGATCGGTGATCAGGGCGTGGACCAGGCCCGTCCGAAGCGCCGCGAGGATCGGTGCCGCCTTCGTCGATCCCGCGGCGACCGCGACGACGCGACCGACCTTGGCCAGCGATTCGCGAGGGATGGCGAGCGTCCGGCTGCTCCAGGCGTCGACGAACGTCCCGTCCGCGCGGAAGAAGTGGCCGGCGAGATCGCCGATGACCCGCATCTCCTGCAGCTCCCGGCGCGACTCGTCGCCGAGGCGGTCGACGGCGGTCCGGTAGCCCGGGTAGGCCTCGGGCCGACCGCCGACGCCGATGAGCGCCATGTCGAGGCCGCCCCACAGGGCCGTGGTCGTGGCGACCGTCGGCTCGCGCAGCAGGGCGGCCTTCATGTCCGGCGTGTCGAGCACGGCCGGCGCGTGGAGCGTGCGCGTCTGGGCGCCGATCCGGTCGGCCATCCGGCGCGCCACCTGGTTGCTGTCGAGGTACGGGTTCTGCGTGTCCCAGCCGCCGACGACGGGCACGACCGTGACCTCCGGGCGGTGCATCCGCGGCAGGGCCGAGACGAGGGCCGCGACCGTGTAGCCGGAGGCGATCCCGATCGTTCCCCGCTCCGGGATCCAGGAGACGACGAAGTCGGCCGCCCCGACGCCCGCGAGGCGGGTCGCGGCTGCCGGATCGCGCTCCTGGCCGGGAGTGATCCGAATCTCGACCCCGAAGCGACGCTCGAGCTCCTCGGCGACCGCCGGCCGTCCCTCGGGGGCCGGCTCGACCGAGATCCTGACGATGCCCTGCTCGCGAGCGGCCG